>JBKPMY010000284.1:0-16299 GCA_046732375.1 Myxococcota bacterium | reverse complement strand
CACCATGACAGGTAATCCGAGCGGCCCCGCGTAGCCCAGCACCCTCCGCATCAGGCTGGCGCTCATCACCGGACGGCCGTCGTCGGTCACCGCCACGCAGCCCGCATCCCGGAGCGCACCGAGCTCCGCCATCTCCTCCCCGTCGAGCCCCTTGCTGATCGCGCCCACCGGGTAGACCCGCGCCAGGTTCGCCTCGGCCGCTCGCTGCCGGATGAGCCGGGTCACGAGCGCCGAGTCGTTGACCGGCCGGGTGTTGGGCATCGCCGCCACCGCGGTGAAGCCGCCTGCCACCGCCGCGCGCGTTCCCGACAGGATGGTCTCCTTCCCCTCCTCGCCCGGCTCACGCAGGTGCACGTGCAGGTCGATGAAGCCCGGGGTGACCCAGAGCCCTCCCGCCTGCACCTCCTCGGCCCCGTCCAGGGGAAGCGGCCGCTCGGACACGGCCGCGATCTTCCCGTCCTCGAGCCGCACGTCGCGGACCCCGTCGATGCGGTTGCGTGGGTCGATGACCCGGCCGCCCCGGATGATGATCGGTTGACTCATCCGCACGATTCCAAGATTGCCATTCGCACCGCGACCCCGTTCGCCACCTGCTCGAGGATGACGTTGGCCGGACCGTCGGCCACCTCCGGCGCGAGCTCCACGCCCCGGTTCACCGGACCGGGGTGCATCACCACCGCGTCGGGCTTGAGCGCGCGAGCCCGTCCCAGGGTGAGGCCGAAGGCGCGGGCGTACTCGGCGGAGCTGGGGAACATCGACTCCTTCTGTCGCTCGAGCTGGACCCGGAGCATCATCACCGCGTCCGCCTCCTCCAGCGCCGCGTCGATGGACGGGAGCACCTTCGCCCCGAGCGCCTCGAGCCCCACCGGCACCAGCGTCGGAGGGCCCGCCACCACCACCCGCGCGCCCAGCGTGGTGAGACAGTAGAGATTGCTCCGCGCCACCCGGCTGTGGAGCACGTCCCCGACGATGGCCACCGTCTTCCCCTCCAGCGTCCCCCAGCGCTCGTGGAGCGTGTAGGCGTCGAGCAGCGCCTGCGAGGGGTGAGCATGGGTGCCGTCGCCCGCGTTCACCACCGAGCAGCGGACCTTCCCCGAGACGAGGTGGGCGGCTCCGGAGGCCGGGTGGCGAAGGACGATGATGTTCGCTCCGAGCGCCTCCACGTTCCGCACGGTGTCCACCAGCGACTCGCCCTTGGACACGCTCGAGGTCGCGGCGTTGAAGTTGAGCACGTCCGCCCCGAGCGCCTTGGCCGCGCGCTCGAAGGACAGCCGGGTGCGGGTGCTGTTCTCGAAGAACAGGTTGGCGACCACGCGACCAGCGAGCGAGCGCAGCGGGGTCCCCGCCCGGAGTCCCCGGGCGTGGAGGCGGGCGCGACCGAAGAGGAGCTCGATGTCGTGCCGGGACATTCCCTCGGTCGTGAGCAGGCTCCGCGGCGAGAACGGGTTCACCGGACGGTCCCCTCGCGCGTGGTACGGAACCGCAGGGTCCAGTACCGGTCCAGCGGATTGAGCTTGACCGTCCGCGCGTAGTCCACGGTGAGCCGGCCCGACCTGCCGTCCGCCCCCCGCTGGATCTCCACGTCCTTGGCCTCGAGGCCCAGCCCCGGCACCTGGACCTGCCGCCCCTCCTGCTCCTCCCAGTGGTAGCCCACCTTGGCGAGGCGAAGGGCGACCAGCTTCTGGATCGCCGCTGCATCCATGCCTGAATTCTCCGACGTCAGCTGACCGACCCCCGCGGCGAGCGCCTCGCGGACGTCCAGGTCGTCGAGCCAGAGCGGCACGTAGATCCAGGCCAGGTAGGCACCGGAAAGTACGGCGACGGTCAGGGTCAGGCTGACCAGGTTCACCGCGCCGCGGGGCCGTCGCACGAGCCTGTCGGATACGCTGCCTGTCCTTCGGCGTCAATGCCCCCTTAGCAGGGAGACACTCGCCGAAGCCCGGAGCGGCGCGCCAGCGGCCAGGCTCAGCGTACCTGCCGGAAGAAGCGCTCGGTCCGGACGCCGGTGCCGCCGAAGAGGTCGGACAGCAGCCCCCCGTGGGAGAGCGACAACCAGATGATCATCGCCTTCCCCTTGATGTTCCCGTGGGGCACGAAGACCACCGTCCGCCGTGGCCCGCCCAGCCCGAACCGACTGTCCAGGCTGTTGTCGCGGTTGTCGCCCATCACGAACACCGAGTCCGCCGGCACCCGGATGGGGCCGCTGGGCGGGGTCTCCCGCCGCAGCTCTGTGTCGAGCAGGATCTCGTGCTCCCTCCCTCCCAGCGTCTCCTTCCACAGGTCGGGGTGCACCAGCCGCCACGGGCTGTCCTCCGGCCGGTCCCACACCTCGACGTGCCGCTGCTCCAGCTGGGCGGGCACCACGTTCCCGTTGAGGTACACCCGGTCGTCCCGGAGCTCGACCACGTCGCCGGGGATGCCCACCACCCGCTTGATGTAGTCCTGCCCGGTGATGGGGTTCTCGAAGACGATGACGTCTCCCCGGGCCGGCGGCCGGACGATGACGAAGGGCACCACGTTGGCCCACGGGATGTGGACCCCGTAGATGAACTTGTTCACGAAGATCTGATCGCCGATCTGGAGCGTGGGGAGCATCGAGCCGCTCGGGATGCGGAACGGCTCGATGAAGATCGCCCGGATGAGCAGCGCCACCGCCAGGGCCTTGGCGATGCCGATGCCGATCCCCATCGCGTTCTGCTTCCGGAACGCGGTGACCTGCTTGCCGGCCTGATCAGTGAGGGCGTGAATCTCCCTGTCCAGCGCGGGCGCATCCCCGGCGGCGGCCGCTGCGTCCACCCGGGCCGCGAGGTCCACCAGGCGCTCCCGCACCGCCGCGTCGTGCACCGAGGCGAGCCCGTGCGAGAGCTCGCCGGTCAGCTCTCGCGCCTCGTGGCGGAGCCGTCGCAGCGTCGCGCCCTGGCGGTCCACGCTCCGCCAGACCAGGAGGCCCACGAACCAGGCCACCATCAGCAGCCCGAACCCCTGCATGACAGGAAGCGCCAGGGGCGCGGTCGAGGGGAAGGACTCGATGACGATCAGGTAGGGAATGAGCGCCAGCGCCAGGACCGTGATCGGCGACCAGAGGCTGGTCGCGAGGTCGAACCAGTGCAGGCGACGGCGGCGGGCAGCCTGGGCCGCGGTGCGGCGGGCTCCGAGCTCCGTCTCGAGGGGCGGACGTTCCTGGACGCTGGTGGCCATGTCCTAGCCTTCCGTCTTCAGAACGGCCAGGAAGGCCTCCTGCGGGATCTCCACCGAGCCCACCTGCTTCATCCGCTTCTTGCCCTCCTTTTGCTTCTCGAGGAGCTTGCGCTTCCGGCTGATGTCTCCACCGTAGCACTTGGCGAGCACGTTCTTGCGCATTGCGGAGATGGTTTCGCGGGCAATGACCCGGCTGCCGATCGCCGCCTGGATCGCCACCTCGTACATCTGCTTGGGGATGACTTCCTTCAGCCGGGCACATACGTCCCGTCCACGCTGGTAGGCGCGATCGCGATGCACGATGACGCTGAGCGCGTCCACGGGGTCTCCGTTGATCAGCACGTCGAGCTTGACCAGGTCCGAGGTCTGGTATCCGGCGAGCTCGTAGTCGAGGCTGGCGTAACCCCGGCTGACGCTCTTGAGCTTGTCGAAGAAGTCGAACACCACCTCCGACAGCGGCATTCCGTAGGTCACCTGGACCCGCTTGCCGGAGCTGCCCAGGTACTTGATGTCCTTCTGCACCCCGCGCCGGTCCTGGCAGAGCTTGAGGATGGCGCCCAGGTACTCGTCGGGCACGTGGATGTGGCAGGTGAGGACCGGCTCCTCCATGTGCTCGATGTGCTGGGAGGGAGGAAGCCGGGCGGGGTTGTCCACCAGCAGCTCCTCGCCCTTCACCGTGAACACCTTGTAGACCACCGAGGGGGCGGTGGTGATGAGCGACAGCCCGTACTCGCGTTCCAGCCGCTCCTGGACGATCTCCATGTGCAGCAGGCCCAGGTAGCCGCAGCGGAACCCGAAGCCCAGCGCGGTGGAGGTCTCCGGCTCGTAGGTGAAGGCCGAGTCGTTCAGCTGCAGCTTCTCCAGCGCGTCTCGAAGGTTCTCGTAGTCAGCCGAGTCGATCGGGAAGACGCCGCTGAACACCATCGGCTTCACTTCCTGGAAGCCGGGGAAGGGCTCGGCGGTGGTCCGTGCCGCCTCGGTCACGGTGTCGCCCACCTTGGCGTCGTGGATCTCCTTCACGTTGGCGATGAGGACGCCCACCTCGCCGGCGATGAGGCGTGGGACCTGACGGGCGAAGGGCGAGTGGACCCCGAGCTCCTGGACCTCGAACTTCTTCCCGTTCGACATGAGGAGGATCTGCTGCTTCAGCTCCAGCGTCCCCTCCAGGATCCGGACCAGCATCACCACCCCGCGGTAGCTGTCGTACCAGCTGTCGAAGATCAGGGCCTTGAGCGGCGCGGCGGGATCACCCGCGGGAGGTGGCACCCGGGCCACCACCGCCTCGAGGATCTCCTCGATCCCGATTCCCTCCTTGGCCGATGCGGGGACAGCGGTGGAGGCGTCGATGCCGATCACATCCTCGATCTCTGCCCGGGTACGTGCCACGTCGGCGGAGGGGAGGTCGATCTTGTTGATGACCGGGATCACCTCCAGATCGTGGTCCAGCGCCATGTAGACGTTGGCCAGCGTCTGAGCCTCCACACCCTGCGAGGCGTCCACCACCAGCAGCGCGCCCTCGCACGCGGACAGCGACCGGCTCACCTCGTAGGCGAAGTCCACGTGCCCCGGGGTATCGATGAGATTCAGGACGTAGTCCTTCCCGTCCTTCGCCCGGTAGTTCATCCGGACCGACTGGGCCTTGATGGTGATGCCCCGCTCCCGCTCCAGCTCCATGTTGTCCAGGAACTGGTCCTGCGCCTCCCGCTGGCTCACCGTCCCCGTCCGGTCGAGCAGGCGGTCGGCCAGCGTCGACTTGCCGTGATCGATGTGGGCGATGATGCAGAAGTTACGAAGGTGGGCGTTCTCGGCAGGCATCTCTGGGTCTCTGACGTCGCGGCGGCTCCCTAACACCCCGGGGATCCGGGGCGCCACCGGCGGGCGGGTGGCAGCTCAGTCGCGGAACCATCCGATGGTTCGCTGGAGCCCCTCCTCGAGTGCCACCGCGGGGCGCCAGCCCAGAACCTTCGCCGCGAGGCCCGGGTCGACCGAGCTGCGCATCTGCTCCCCTGGCTTCGCCGGCGCGTGCTGCGCAGGCCGGTCCACGCCCGCAGCCCGTGCCAGCAGGGCGTACAGCTGGTTCACCTCGGTCTCGATGCCCGTGCCGATGTTGATCGGCCCCTGGACGTCGCGGGTGGCGGCCAGGAGATTGGCCCGGGCCACGTCCGGGCCATAGACGAAGTCCCGGGTCTGCTCCCCGGTCCCGTTGATCGCGCAGGTCTCGCCGCGGATGAGCCGCTCGGAGAAGATGGCCACCACCCCGGCCTCTCCATGCGGGTTCTGACGGGGGCCATAGACGTTGGCGTAGCGAAGGGCCACGGACGGCAGCCCGTACTGCGCACGGTAGTAGCCGAGGTACAGCTCGCCGGAGGCCTTGGAGACCCCGTAGGGCGACACCGGCCGGGTGGGATGCGATTCGGGGGCCGGGTAGACCTCCTGCTCGCCGTAGATGGCTCCCCCGGTGGAGCTGAACACCACCTTGCGCACGCCCGACTTCCGCGCAGCCTCGAGCAGGTTGAGGAAGCCGGCGATGTTCACCTCGGCGTCGAACCGCGGGTCGGCCACCGAGCGGCGCACGTCCATCTGGGCGGCGAGGTGACACATCACCTCGAACCGCTCCGATTCCACCATCCGCGCCGCGTCTGGGGAGCGGATGTCCAGGACCACCACGCGCACCTCGGGCCGGAGGTTCTCGCGCCGGCCGCTGGACAGGTCGTCCAGCGCCCACACCTCGTGCCCCGCGTCGAGGAAGACGTCGGTGACGTGGCTGCCGATGAATCCGGCACCACCGGTGACCAGGACCTTCACGGATGCGCTCTCCTGGCCTCCCCCGGGCGGGCCACGACTCCGGGTACCCCGCGGAAGTAGGCGATGGTCTGCTTCAGTCCATCGCTCAAGCTGGTGCGTGGCTCCCATCCCAGCAACTGCCGCGCTCGCGTGATGTCCGGACGGCGCCGCTGCGGGTCGTCCTTGGGCAGGGGCAGGTGGACGATCCGCCCTCCCCCGCCGGCCGCCGCCCGCACCGCCTCGGCGAACTGGAGGATGGTCATCTCCTCGGGGTTTCCGAGGTTCACCGGGTCCTGCACGTCCGAGAGCGCCAGGCGAACGAAGCCGTCCACCAGGTCCGAGACGTAACAGAAGCTGCGGGTCTGGCTTCCGTCACCGAAGACGGTGAAGTCCTTCCCTGCGAGCGCCTGGGCGATGAAGGCCGGCACCACCCGGCCGTCCTCCAGCCGCATCCGGGGTCCGTAGGTGTTGAAGATGCGGACGATCCGCACCGAGAGGCCTTGGGTGCGGCGGTAGGCGGCCACCAGCGCCTCGCCGTAGCGCTTCGCCTCGTCGTACACCGAGCGCGGGCCCACGGGGTTCACGTTCCCCCAGTACGACTCCCGCTGGGGATGCTCGAGCGGGTCGCCGTACACCTCCGAGGTCGAGGCCTGGAAGAGGACTGCCCCCTTGCGGCTCGCCAGCCTGAGCGCGTGCTCGGTGCCCCGGGCTCCCACCCGCAGCGTCTCCAGCGGGAGCTCCGCGTAGTCGATGGGGGAGGCCGGCGAGGCGAGGTTGAAGACGTGGTCCAGCGGGCCGTCCAGGTCGAACGGCTCGCAGATGTCATGGGTGACGTGCCGGAAGCGCGAGTCCTTGCGGAGCTCTGCCAGGTTCGCCTCCGAGCCGGTCAGCAGACTGTCCACCGACACCACCGAGGCCGCGCCGTCCTGCAGCAGCCGCTCGCAGAGGTGAGACCCCAGGAATCCGGCGCCCCCCAGGACCGCCGCGTGCTTTCCGTTCATTCCGTCCAAGTGCCTAGAGGTCCTCGAAGGTGGCCTGCCCCGGAAGATGGGAGCGGTACTTCTCGAGGACGAGGTCGATGCCCTGCCGGATGTACTCCGCCACCGGGACCTTGGTCTTCTCGTTCAGGAGCTTTAGCTGCGCGTTCTGCTCGGGGGTGATGTAGATGGTGGTGGAGAGCTTCTTCCTGGGCATGGCCAGCGGTGAACGTACATGAAGGGTCACCCTGCGGCCACGTCCCCACTGGATGTACCCCTGGTGTGCCGGTCCGGGCTTCGGAGACAATGCATGCCCATGAAACTGCTGGGATGGGTGCTGTCGTCCGCCGGCCTCCTGCTCGCAGCGGGGTGCGCCCACAAGCCCCCGCCCGCCGGGGCCACCGGCCCCACCAGCGCGGTGGGCAGTCCCATCCACCAGCCGGCCGGCGACGAGCACGTCCAGACCTACGACCTGCACCGCTCCGGCAAGCCGGACGTCTGGGTCTACTCCGTCACGACCCAGGACGCCTCGGGCCGTCCGGTGGAGCGGCGGGTCCGCAAGGAGGCTGACCTCAACGGCGACGGGCGGGTGGACATCGTCGACTACTTCGACGAGGCCGGGCAGGTCACGCGCGAGACCCTCGACCTCGACTACGACGGGAAGGTCGACTCGACGCTCTACTTCGAGAAGGGCAAGAAGATCCGCTCGGAGAAGGACCTCGACGGCGACGGACGGGTCGACACCTGGAGCTACTACGACGGCGACGAGAAGCTCTCCCGCAAGGAGCGGGACGTGAAGGGCACCGGGAAGGTCGACTACTGGGAGTACTGGGAGAACGGAGCCATCGACCGGATCGGCGAGGACCTCGACGGCGACGGCCAGGTGGACCGCTGGACGAAGGGCAGCGACGCGGCCACCGCCGGGAAGTGACCTCGCCGCCCGCGGTCAGCAACGTTCCCGATCAGGGATCGGACGTCCCGGCTCGCCCGTAGGAATCCTCGAGGCGGACCACGTCGTCCAGCTCGGGGGTGCTGACCTCCAGCACGTCGCAGTCGGTGATCGCCACCATCCGGTGCTTGGTCAGCGGCTTCACGTGGTAGCTCTCGCCCGGCTTCAGCTCTCGTTCGACGAGACCGTTACCCTCGTCGACCACGAAGAGGAGCCGGCCGCTCTGGACGTGGATCGTCTCGTCCTTCTTGTTGTGGTACTGCAGTGAGAGCTTGTGGCCCTGGGCGATGTGGAGGAGCTTGCCCACGTACCGGTCGGTCTGCGCCCAGATCAGCTCGTAGCCCCAGGGCTTCTCCACCCGTCGTGTCCCACTCATCGGCTCGTTGCTCACCTGGTCGACGCGACGAACGCCTCGGCCTGCGTCTCGCGCTTGAAGTCCTGCAGGTACCGGGTGGCGGCGTCCTTGGTGGGGAAGCTCCCCATCCGCACCCGATACCAGGTCCCCTTCCCGGGGACCTCCGCGGCCACGATGTATGGCGCGTAGCCCTTCTCGCGCAATCGGGAGGCCTGGCGCTCGGCGTCGTCACGGTTGTTGCTGGCCCCGAGCTGGAGCGTGAAGGCCCCGGTGGCGCTGGTGGCCTCGGGCACCTTGGGAGCGGGATGCGCCGCGGCAAGCGCGGACCGGGTCGTCACCGACTCGGCCGCGGCCGGGCGGGCGGGCTCCGCCTTCTTTTCCGGTTCCGCCTTCTTCTCCGGCTCGGCCTTCCGCTCGGTCTTCGTCTCGGCGGTGGCCGGCGGAGGAACGGCGGCAGGCCGGGGCAAGGTGGGCTTGGCCACCACGGCGGGAGCGGTGGCCGATGCGGCCGGAGCGCTCACCGCGGTGGCGGAGGCGACCGGTGTGGGCGAGGCGTGTGCGGTCGAGCCGGTCGAGCTCGCGGAGGTGCCAGGCGCGGCGGGGGCCGGAATGCGGACCGCGGTCGGCGCGGGCGTCGCGGGCTTCGTCAGCTCTTCCTGGAAGGTGAGCGGTGGAGCGGCGCGGGCGCGCTCGAGCGCATCGGACTTGTGGTCCAGGGCGGTCAGGAGGTCCGGCGCGTGGTCAGCGCGCGGCGTGCCCGCGAGCTTCTTGCCCACCAGCACTCCGAGGACGAAGACCGCCCCGAGCACGACGATGCCGCCGATCAGCAGGCTGACCACCTGCCGGCTATCGAGCGACAGGTCGTACTTTTCCCGCATCCGGTGGGTGTCGCGCATCAAGACATCGAGAGGATTACGCCCGGCTCCGGAGGGGGTCAAATTCCCCGGTGGTCGTGCCGCGTTCCCGCGACAGTGCGTCCCATGCGCCGCAGCCGGGGCAGCGGAAGTCGAAGGTGCGGAAGCGTGCGCGGCAGCTGCCGCAGCGGAAGGCGAGGAGCGGGTCGCCGAGACGGCGCAGCACCTCCCGGTACTGATCGCGCACCGAGTCGAGCTGCCCGGTGGCGAGGAGCAGCTCGCCGAGCGCGCGCCGGGCCTCCACCGAGCGCGGCGTCCGGGACACGGCGGCCTGCAGCACCCCGACCGCGTCCTCCGGCCGTCCGGCCTGGATCAGGGCCTCGGCGCGCGTGAGCGACACCGGCAACGCGCGCTCTCCCAGCGGTTCCTCCAGCTCGCCGAGCCATCGCGCACACGCCTCGGGCCTGGCTCTGGCGTCGAGCGCCAGCGCGTAGCCCTGCGCGGCGGTCTCTGGCTCCCGTGCCACCGCCTGCCGGGCGGCTTCCTGCGCACCCTCGGCATCGCCCGCGGCGAGCCGGGCGCGACCCAGGGCGAGGAGCCCGTGGGCTCCGTCGGGAGCAAGCGACGTGGCTCGCTCGGCCAGCGCCCGTGCCGCGACGGGGTCCGACGCCAGGGTGGCCAGGGCCTGCTCGGCGAGCAGATGCGCCAGGACGTCGTCCCCGCTCCCCACCTGCTCGAGGAGCAGCTCCTGGATCTCCACCGCCCGCGCCCACTCGCGGCTCTCCTCCAGCAGCCGCCGGAAGGCCGCCAGCGCCTCGGGCCCCGCGGGCGGATCGGCGACCAGCGCCTCGAAGGTCTCGCGGGCCCGGTCCTGCATGCCGGCCCGGCGGTAATCGAGTGCCAGCTCCAACCGGGCTCGCCGGCGCACGTCGGGGTGCAGCTGCGGCTTGAGCAGCATGTTCTGGCCAAGCCGGATGGCCCAGGCCAGCTCGCCCTTGCGGCGCATCAGCGCGGCGAGCGCGAAGTAGGTCTCGGTCGTGCCGGTGTTCAGCTGCGCGGCCCTTGATAGCTCGGCAATGGCCGCGTCCGGCTCGTCGGAGAGCACGTAGCGCACCCCGGCGAGGTAGGCCCGGCTCGCGTCCTCGGTGCTCCGCTTGCGCGAGAGTGCGGCGAGCAATCCCAGCACCGCCACCAGCGCGGTGGCAGCGAGCACGGGGACCAGGAGACCGACGCCTTCCATCCTCAACGCCCCTCAGCCGCCCGAGAGCGCGGCCTCGAAGCGCGGCTGCAGCGCGTCCCAGGTCTGGCCGAGCGTCTCGATCATCACCTTGGCCGCGGCCACCACCGGCATGAAGTTGGTGTCCCCGCGCCAGCGCGGGACGAGATGCCAGTGCAGGTGGCCGTCGATTCCGGCGCCGGCATCACGGCCGATATTCATGCCGAGATTGGCCCCCGCCGGGTGGTACACCTCGTCCACCACCTTCACCGCGATCTGGAGGAGGTGCTGCAGATCGTCGAGCTCCTCGTGGTCGAGCGACGGGTAATCGCCGGTGTGCCGCCGGGGGACGACCATCAGGTGCCCGTTGTTGTACGGATACCGGTTGAGGATGGCGAAGCTCTTCGGGGTCCGTCCGACGA
This sequence comes from Myxococcota bacterium, assembly GCA_046732375.1. Lineage (GTDB taxonomy): Bacteria > Myxococcota > Myxococcia > Myxococcales > Myxococcaceae > RPRB01. The sequence goes on along the minus strand of JBKPMY010000284.1, from coordinate 5,544 downwards.
TGAGGTTCTTCCGGTCGGCCTCGCGGCCCGTCTCCGCCGGGTAGCGGCAGAAGATGCACCCTTCCTCCTTCGGCGCGTCGATGAACTCGCGCCGCCACGGAGCCCAGAGTTGGTCCATCAGGGCTCCCCCGCCGCGGGCGAGGGCATCAGCAGCCTGGGCCCGGGCGCCGAGAGCACCTCGCCGAGCCGCGTGGAGAGTGCATGCACCAGCGACTGTGCGTCGTCGCCGAACATCGCCCGGAACAGCGGGCGGTCCTTCGGCGGGTACTCGATGCGCGGCTCTCCCCGCATCCCGGCCAGCTTCCCCGCCTCGCGCACCGCGTCCTGAAGCCCGCCGAGCTCGTCCACCAGCTTCAGCTCCTTCGCCTTCCGCCCGGTGAAGACCCGGCCGTCGGCCACCTTCCGGACCTCCTCCTCGGGGAGCTTCCGTGCCTCGACCACCGCGCCGATGAACTGGGTGTGCACGTCCTCCAGCATCGCCTGGAAGTACGAGCGCTCGTCGCCGCTCATCTCCCGAAATGGGTTTCCAGCATCCTTCAGCTTCCCGGCGGTGATGGTGCGCATCTCCACCCCGGCCCACTTGAGCAGCCCCGAGACGTTGGGGAACTGGGAGATGACCCCGATGCTCCCGGTCAGGGTGCCCGGGTTGGCGTAGATCTTCTCGCCGCCCATCGCGACGTAGAAGCCGCCGGACGCGGCGATGGAGCCCATGCTGGCCAGCACGTGCTTCTTCTTCTGCAGCCGCTGCATGGCCTCGAGGATCTCCTGCGAGGGCCCGACCGAGCCCCCGGGGCTGTCGATCCGGACCACCACCGCGCGGATCCGAGGATCCTCCTCGAACTCCCGCAGTTCTCTGAGCGTGGTCTTGGAGTCGGTGATGACGCCCGTCACCTCCACCACGCCGACCCGCTCGCCGCCCGCGCGCGCCATGACGTTGCCGCCCCGCCCGCTCTGGACGGCGATCCAGGCGAGGGCCATGAAGGCGAAGAGGCAGAGAAAGAGGCCTCCGAAGACGAGGCCCAGGATCCAGGCGGCGCGGCGGTCCATTCTGCCGTTCGCTTCTAGCCGATCCACCCGCCCCCGAGCACCTCGTCTCCGCGGTAGAAGACCGCGGCCTGTCCGGGGGTGACCGCCCGCACCGGCTCCTCGGTCCGCACGGTGAGACGTGCGCGATCCGCGGCCACGACCCGTGCCGGCGTGCCGGGGTGACGGTGCCGGATCCGGACCTGGAGCGGCTCCTCGGCCGAGGGCGTGCCCTGCACCCAGGACGGCTGGAGCACGGTGAACTCCGAGCGCTCCAGACCGCTCGCCGGACCGACCACCACCGCCCCGGTCCCGGCCTCGATGCGCTGGACGTAGAGCGCCTCGGCCGAAGCGACACCCAGCCCGCGCCGCTGGCCCACGGTGAAGCGGTGTACTCCCCCGTGCCTCGCGAGCACCTGGCCTCGGTCGTCCACGACCGCTCCGGAGGGCTGAGGACCGGCGACCCGCTCGACGAACCCGGCGTAGTCGCCATCGGGGACGAAGCAGATCTCCATGCTCTCCGGCTTCTCGCTGGTGGGCAGGCCGTGACGCTGGGCGATGGCCCGGACCTCCGGCTTGGAGAGCCCTCCCACCGGGAACTCGAGCTCGGCGAGCGCCTCCTGTCCCAGGGTGAAGAGGAAGTAGCTCTGGTCCTTGGAGGGGTCCCGGGCGCGGAGGAGACGGAATCCGTCGGGGGTCCGCTCCACGCGGGCGTAGTGCCCGGTGGCGAGCCGGGCTCCGAGCGCGCGGGCCTTGGCGAGGAGGAAGTCGAACTTCACGTCGCGGTTGCACGCGACGCAGGGAACCGGCGTCTTCCCCTCCAGATAGGAGCGGACGAAGGGCTGGACCACCCGGTGCCTGAACACCTCCTCGGCATCCGCGACGTAGAAAGGGATGCCGAGCGTGCTCGCGACCGCACGAGCGTCATCGATGTCGTCCGGGCTGCAGCAGCTCCCGCAGCGGGCGGCGCCCTCGTAGGACCAGACGCGCAGGGTGATGCCCAGGACCTCGTGTCCCTGTTCCACCAGCAGCGCGGCGGCGGCCGACGAGTCGACCCCGCCGCTCATGGCGACGACCACGCGCATCCAGCTCCCTCAGGTAGCACAGAGGACCGCCGTTCGCTGCGCGACCACCACGTACCGGTCCACGATCGCCAGGGCCAGGCCATGGCCGGGCCGTTCCGTGCTCGCCCGGAAGAACGGCTCCGCCTCAGGCAAGACCGGCGCGGGAGGCCTCGATCCCGGGCGCATCGGAGGGGCTCGCCGCCCCGGGAAGGCGTGACTCGCGAGTCACCGAGGGGCCATCGCCCGGGAGGGATCGCACCCGCGGCAGCCGCAGCTCCACCCGCGTGCCGACGTCGAGCTCCGAGGTGAGCCGGATCGAGCCGCCGAGAGCCTGGACGTACCGGTCGACGATCGCCAGGCCGAGGCCATGGCCGGCGCGATCGGACCTGGCCCGGAAGAACGGCTCGAAGGCACGCCGGACTGCCTCTCGATCCATGCCCACGCCGTTGTCAGTGACGACGACCAGCACCTCCGGACCGTCGACTCGGCCATGCACCCCGAGCTGACATCGCCGATCGTCCGCGCGGTACTTCAGCCCGTTGCCGACCAGGTTGCGAAGGATCTGGGCCAGCACCTCCGGAGCGCAGCCCACGCGAACGTCGGGGACGTCGACCCGCAGGTCCACCGACGCGGGCTCGGTCCCGAGATCGTCGAGGACGTCCTGTAACACGCTCCTCAGCCCGCAGGTTCCAGCGGGAACTGCCCCCGAACGGGAGAAGGTCAGCATCGCCTCGATCACGTCCGACATGCGAGATGCGGCCCCGACGATGCGTCCGCTGAGCCGCTGCACCTCCGCGCCCGTCTGGCCGCCCTTGGCCAGGAGCCCGGCCAGCGCCTGGACCGGGGTGAGCGGCGCGCGAAGGTCGTGCGCCACGCGCGCGGCGAACGCCTCCAGGTCCCGGTTCTTCCCCGTCATCACCTCGAGCGAGGCGGCGATGGCCGCGCGCTCCCGCTCCAGCGCCGAGACGTGCAACCTGGCCAGCCGGGCCAGCGCCAGGACCACCACGATGCCGGCCAGCCCGTCCAGTACCAGCTGCTTCCGGCCGAGGCCGGACAGCCGGCTCTCGATGACCCCGGCTTCCTCGCGGTTCAGGGCGATGAGCCGATCGACGGACTCACGCGCGCTCGCGGCGTCGCTCGAGGCGTTCGCATTGTCGCCGCGTTCGAGGTCCTCGGCGAGACGCTGCGTGATCCGGGAGAGTGTGGTCCACTCGGGCCGCTCACCCTCGAAGGTCGCCAGCGGCTCGTAGGCGGCCACGTCCCGGCGAAGCCAGACCAGAGCCTGCGCTTCGGTGCCGCGGTCCGACGCCGCGCTCGGACGGCCGAGCCCGATCCGCGTGAGCTGCCAGCGCATGTCCTCGGCGAGCTCCGCGGATCGCAGAGCGCTGGTCGAGAGGGCTTCCGCTCCTCGCGCCGTGCTCGTCGCGGTCCACGCGTCGACGCCCACGACCAGCGTGATCGCCACGGTCACCGCCGCCAGCCACACCCACGTCCCTCGATTCGTGAGGACGACCTCCCGCATTGCTCGCAACCCCGGCCCTTTCCGTCCCCGGACCGTATGCGGGCGCTTCCTGGCGTGTCCAGCGATCGACCATCACCGGCACACGGGTTGCGCATTCCTGCCGACGAGAAGCAGCACCGGCCGCGACGCGGTTGCGACGTCGGTGACCTCCTGCCTGGAGCGGCCCCGTTCGACCGCGAGCTGCCGGCTGAAGCGCGGCGCGCTCCACCAGCGGGTCCATGTGTGTGCCCCGGCTCAGGCCGGCCGTGTCCGAAGAAGCTCACGCAGCTGCTCCGGAGTATTCAAGTCGGGACGATCGAGGACGCGGTCCAGAAGGAAACGCGTCGCCTCTCCGACCGCGGGCGACGGTCCCACCCCGAGGGCCTGCATGATCGCGGCGCCGTCCAGCGCCAGGTCCTTCGGCGAGAGCGGCGGGCGCGCGGCGACGATGGCGGCGATCCGCTGGCCGAGCGCACCGTCCGGGTCCGCGCCGGTCGCCTCCGCGAGGGCCCGGGCCAGCTCCCAGCGCTCCGGCCCGAGGCGCACCAGCCAGCGGCGGAGCTCGGCGTCGCTCCAGGTCGAGGCCTCGGGCGGAAGCGAATGGGCGAGCAGCGCCCGCACCGTCTCCACCAGCTTCGCCGGGAGGCGGAGCCGGTCGAGCGCGCCTTCCGGCTGTGCCACCCCGACCAGCAGCCCGGTGAGGCGCACCTCGAGCACCGGCGGCGCCCGGCTCAGCCGCGCGTTCCGCACCGTGTCCTGCGCCTCGTCGATCTCGGGAAGGATCTTGTCCAGCAAACCGGTCCGCCTCAGCAGGTCCAGCCCCCGCGCCACTCCGGGGGCGAGCAGCAGCTTCACCAGCTCTTCCCGGCGCCGCTCGGGCGCCACCTTGTCGAACACCGCGAGCGCCCCGGGGATCGCTGCCTCGGTCTCGGGATCGAGCTCGAACTCGAGCACCGTCGCGAACCGCACCGCCCGGAGCGGCCGAAGACCATCCTCGCCGAAGCGCTCGGCGGCCACTCCCACGCAGCGGACCCGGCGCCGGGCGAGGTCCTCCTGACCGCCGAATGGATCGCGGAACCGGCCACCCACCGGATCGAACGCCAGGGCGTTGATCGTGAAGTCGCGCCGGGCGAGGTCCGCCACCAGATCCCGGTGGAAGGCGACCGAGTCCGGCCTCCTTCCGTCGACGTACGCGCTCTCGGCACGGAAGGTGGTCACCTCCACGTGACCGCCGGGAACGAGCACCGTCACAGTCCCGTGGGCGATTCCCGTCGGCACGACGCGCCGAAACAGCTTCACCACCTGCTCCGGCAACGCCTCCGTCGCCACGTCCCAGTCCTTTGGCTGCCCTCCGCGGAGGAGATCGCGAACTCCGCCGCCGACCAGCCAGGCCTCGTGGCCCGCGGCGAGCAGCCGATCGAGCACGGACCTCACCCCGGCGGGAATGACCGCCCGGGTCAGGATCTCGGGAAGAGGCTGCATCGCGTGGCGAGACTGCCACGACCCGAACTCAATGAGAGTTTCCAGGCCACGCCGACCATGGTGTGGAACCCGACCAGTGCCATCCGCGGCTGGAGCAGGTACCCGGCGCCCAGGCCGACCATCACCGGGACCACGGTGGTCCCGTTCACGTCCCCGGAGATGATGGTGGTCGGGACCGAGATGCGGGCGTTGACCTTCGAGACCGCGCTCACGGGGAGGCCCACCTCGAGCGCCACCGGTAGGGTGATGCCTCTCAGGGGGCCAGGTTGCTCACCAGGCGGGCGAGAATCAGCGCGAGCTGCCCTTGCTCCCTCCGGAATCGACGACCTTGCCGGTCCCGTTGAGGCGGGCGATGAGCCCGTCCATCCCTTCCTTCTTGATGATGCGGTTGAAGCTGGACCGGTAGTTCTCCACCGTGGAGACGTCGTCCACCACGATGTCCACGATGCGCCAGCCGCCGGACTGCTGGTGCAT
>JBKPMY010000283.1:0-39913 GCA_046732375.1 Myxococcota bacterium | reverse complement strand
ATCCAGAAGCGCGGAGTCACCCGAGGTGGCCGTGGCGAAACGGTTCACCGGTCCGTGCTCCCCTGCGGTCTGCGCATTGGCCGGAAGCCCTCGGGGTTTGTGGCTGACGAGTTCTCTGAGACCACGTGACCCAAGCGACTGGATTCACGGCGTAATTCCGTGGATGCTGCCAGCGGAAGCCAAGTCCAAGTTGACGCTGACTACATCGGGAGTTACCAGCAGCCACATTCGGGAGGTCGGGTCCATGTCCGTCCGCCGTCTGTCGCTGCTGGTTCTCGGTCTCGTCTCGCTGGTGGCGGTCGGCTGCGCCCGGCCGCCTCCCACGCCCGTGCCTCCCGCTGCCGTCGCGGTCCGAACGGCGCCCGTGGTGAGGGAGAAGGTGCTGCGTCCCATCCGCGCCGCCGGTCGCCTCGGCGGGAAGCAGGAGATGTCGCTCGCCTTCCGGAGCGCAGGAACGGTGGACCGGATCCTCGTCCGGGAGGGCCAGACGGTGCGTCGTGGCCAGGTCCTCGCCACCCTGGACACGCTGGACGCCGACGCGGCGCTGGTCCAGGCCACCGCGGCCTACCAGAAGGCGGAGCGGGACCGGGCACGGCTCGAGGGCCTCGTGGCCGCCGGCGCGGCGGCCCGGGTCAGCGTCCAGGACGCCGAGACCGCGGTCGAGCTCGCTCGCGCCTCTCTCCGCCAGGCCCGCCACGCCCGCGTCGTCTCCGAGCTGCGTGCACCGGACGACGGGCAGGTGCAGCGCCGCCTGGTGGAGGCCCACGAGCAGGTGGGCGCCGGCACCCCGGTCCTTCTGGTCCGCGGCGCGACCCGTGGGTGGGTGGTGAAGCTCGGCCTCAGTGACCGCGACGCGGTGCAGGTGCGGCTCGGTGACGCGGCCACCGTGCGATTCGATGCTCTCCCCGACGAGACCTTCACCGCGCGGGTGACGGAGATCGCCGGCGGGTCCTCTCCCCAGACGGGGACCTTCGAGGTGGAGGTGGCGGTCGACGCCGCGGCGGCGAACCTCCTCTCGGGGCTGGTGGCCAAGGTGGAGATCGTGCCCTCCGCGCCCCCCGAGGTCTGGGCGGTGCCAGTGGAGGCACTGGTGGAGGGCAGCGGCCGGACGGCGGCGGTGTACACCGTCTCGGCGGAAGACGGCCGCGCCCGCCGCGTTCCGGTCACCATCGGCTTCATCGAGGGGCCGCGGGTCGCGGTGCTCGCCGGACTGGACCAGGTCACCGAGGTGGTGACCGACGGTGCTCCCTATCTCCGCCCGGGCTTGCCCGTGGCGCGGGCGCGGTGAGACGAGCCATGAACCTGGCCGCCTTCTCCGTCCGCCGGTGGCAGTTCACCGTCGTCGTCTTCGGAATGCTCGCTGCGCTGGGTGGCTCGTCTCTGCTGAGCATCCCCAAGGCGGAGGACCCGACCTTCCCCTATCCCAACTTCGCGATCGCGGTGGTCTACCCGGGCGCGGTGCCCACCGACCTCGAGAAGCTGGTGGTGGACCCCATCGAAGCCAAGCTGAAGGCGCTCGACGACGTGAAGACGCTCAAGTCGGAGATGAGCGACGGGCTCGCGGTCCTGAACATCGAGTTCATCGCCGGCACCGATCCCGACCGGAAGTACGACGACGTGCTCCGCGAGCTGAACGCGCTGCGGCCGACTCTCCCCGCCGACCTCCAGAGCATCGAGGTCAAGAAGTTCAACGCCTCCAACGTCAACATCCTCCAGGTGGCGCTGGTCTCGGACACCGCGCCGTCCCTCAGCCTTCAAGAATTGGCCGACCGCCTGAAGAAGCGGCTCGACACCGTCCCGGGAACGAAGGACGCAGCCCGCTGGGCTTCCCCGGCACAGGAGGTCCGCGTCTCGCTCGACCTCGAGCGGCTCGCGGCGGTGGGCCTCACCCCGCCTCAGGTCGTCGCAGCCATCCGGGCAACCAACTCCAACATCCCGGCAGGCAGCGTGGACGTGGGACAGCGCAAGTTCAACGTGAAGACCACCGGCGACTACGCGTCGATCGCCCAGGTCGAGGACACGGTGGTCGCGGCACGGGGAGAGGCGCTGGTCCGTCTCCGCGACGTCGCGCAGGTCGAGCTGCGTGACTCGGAGGCGACGCACCTCGGCCGTTTCAATGGCCGGCGCGCGGTGTTCGTCACCGTGGCCCAGCGGGATGGCCAGAACATCTTCCGGGTGCGCGAGGGGCTGGAGAAGCAGCTGGAAGCCTTCCGCAAGGAGCTCCCGGCCTCGGTCCGGCTCGAGGTGGGCTTCGATCAGGCCCACAACGTCTCTCACCGCCTGGACGGGTTCCTCCGTGACTTCGGGCTGGCCATCGGCCTGGTTCTGCTCACGCTCCTCCCGCTGGGCTGGCGCGCAGCGGTGGTGGTGATGATCTCCATCCCCCTCTCGCTGGCGATCGGAGTCGCGGCGCTCCACCTCACCGGCTTCAGCATCAATCAGCTGAGCATCGTGGGCTTCGTCATCGCCCTCGGGCTGCTGGTGGACGACTCCATCGTGGTGGTGGAAAACATCACCCGCTTCCTCCGCGAGGGGCACTCGCGGCGGGAGGCAGCGGTGCAGGCCACCCGGCAGATCGCGGTCTCGGTGCTGGGCTGCACCGCGACGCTGATCTTCGCCTTCCTCCCGCTCCTGTTCCTGCCCGGGGCGCCAGGGCTCTTCATCCGGAGCATGCCGGTGGCGGTGGTGTTCACCGTGCTGGCCTCGCTCTTCGTGTCCCTGACCATCATCCCCTTCCTTGCCAGCCTGACGCTCCGGAAGGAGGAGCACCCCGACGGCAACTGGTTCCTCCGGGTGCTCAACCGGGCGGTGGATGTCTCCTACCGCCGGGTGCTGCACGGTGCGCTCGCCCGGCCCTGGCTGACCGTGGGAGTGGCGGGGGCGCTCTTCGCCGGCAGCGTGGCGCTGGTCCCGGTCATCGGCTTCAGCCTCTTTCCCAAGGCCGGACTGCCGCAGTTCAGGGTGACGGTCGAGACTCCGGACGGAAGCAACCTCGGCGCCACCGATCAGGCGGTGGCGTTCGTGGAAAAGCAGCTCGCGGGCCTGCCCGAGATCCGCGCGGTGATGGCCAACGTGGGCCAGGGGAATCCGCGCATCTATTACAACGTCGCTCAGACCAACCAGAAGTCGAACGCCGCGGAGATCTTCGTCACCACGGCCGACCTTCATCCGCCCGAGATGGCTCGGCTGGTCTCGGACCTGCGCGGCCGCTTCGCCCGTTACCCGGGCGCGAAGATCGAGCTCAAGGAGTTCGAGAACGGGCCGCCGCTCGACGCACCGGTCGCTCTCCGGGTCATCGGCGAGCGATTCGACGTGCTCGAGCCCCTCGCCGCGGAGGTGGAGAAACTCCTCCAGGAAACCCCGGGGACGACCTACGTCCGCAACCCCAGCACGGACCGCAAGGCGGACCTGCGCGTGGCCATCGACCGGGAGAAGGCCGGACTGCAGGGCGTCGCCCTGGCCGACCTCGACCGGAGCGTGCGGATGGGATTGGCGGGGATCGAGGTGGGGCGCTACCGCGACGAGCGCCAGGTCGACGAGGCGTACCGGATCAACGTGATGCTCCCCCGGAAGGACGAGCGCCCGAGCCTCGATGCGCTCGACCGTGTCTACGTCCCCAGCGCGCTGGGCGGCCAGGTGCCGCTGGCCCAGCTCGCGCACCTCGAGCTGGAGGGCTCGCCCACCACCGTCAACCACTACAACAAGGAGCGGAGCATCACCCTCACCTCGGACGTGCTCCCCGGGTACAACACCGACAAGGTGACCCGGGCGGTCCTGGCGAGGGTGGCGACCGTGAAGCTCCCACCGGGCTACCGCATCCAGCCCGCGGGCGAGTACGAGAGCCGGCAGGAGAGCTTCGGCGGGCTCGGCTCGGCGATCATCGTGGCCGCCTTCGGGGTACTGGCGGTTCTGGTGCTGGAGTTCCGGACCTTCAAGAGCACCGCCATCGTGGCCTCGGTCATTCCCCTGGGCATCATCGGCGGGGTGCTCGCCCTGGGCCTCACCGGCAACACGCTCAGCTTCACCGCCGCGATCGGCTTCATCGCCCTCATCGGCATCGAGGTGAAGAACTCCATCCTCCTGGTGGACTTCACCAACCAGCTCCGGGCGAAGGGAGCGGGACTGCGCGAGGCCATCGAGGAGGCGGGGAAGACGCGGTTCATCCCCATCCTCCTCACCACCGCCACCGCGCTCGGAGGCCTGCTCCCGCTGGCGCTGGAGAACTCGTCCCTCTACTCACCGCTGGCCTGGGTGATCATCGGGGGCCTGCTCAGCTCCACCCTGCTCACCCGGCTGGTGACGCCGGTGGTCTACGAGCTGCTCGCCCCGGAGGTGGCGCTCGAGCCCGCTCCGGCCGTCGAACCCGCCGCCCGGAAGACCGTCTCCAGCCTCGCCGCCTGACTGTGATGGTCGGTCGGGGCGCCAACGTGCGAGGGTCCGGTGCATGGCCGACCTGACCCTGTGGGTGGATGCATTCTTCATCAGCCCCTACGCCTTCTCCGCGTTCGTCACGCTGGAGGAGAAGGCGCTCCCCTACGAGCTGGAGGAGGTGGCAATGCACCGGACGGAGAACCGCGCTCCGGAATATGCACGCCGCTCGCTCACCGCGCGCATCCCCATGCTCCGGCACAACGACTTCTTCCTCTCCGAGTCGAGCGCCATCGCCGAGTACGTCGAGGACGCCTTTCCCGGCACTCCCCGAATCCTTCCCGAGAACCTCCGGCACCGAGCCCGGGCCCGGCAGGTCATGGCCTGGATCCGGAGCGACCTGATGCCCATCCGGCAAGAGCGCTCGGCGGAGACCATCTTCTATGCGCCGGCCACCGAGCCGCTCTCGCCCGGGGCTCTGCAGGCCGCGGCCAAGCTGCTCACCGCGGTGGACGCGCTCCTGCCCCCCCGGGCGACGTCACTCTTCGGGAGGTTCAGCATCGCCGACGCCGACCTGACCTTCATGCTCCAGCGTTTGGGGAAGAGCGGGCACCCGCTCGGGGACAAGGCGCAGCGCTTCGTCGACGCGGTCTGGTCCCGCCCCAGCGTGCAGAAGTGGGCCGACCGGAAGCGCCCGGCGTTCGTCCCGTACTAACGCCGAAACCACTTGAATCGATCCGTCCCTCGCTTGCCCTCGCGGCGCGATCATCCGGTCGATCCAAGTGGTCTCGACGTTAGCTCACCCGGCATTCGGGCTGCCGCGTGCCGGCCCGGGTCATCACGATCTGGTAGAGCTGCATGAACCGCGCGCGGAACGCTCCTGCCGACGTGAGCAGGTAATACCGCCACAGGCGCCGAAACCGTCCGCCGTAGCGTGCCCTCAGCTGCGGCCAGGCGCGCTCGAAGTTGGCGGCCCAGGCCATCAGCGTGCGGTCATAGTGCGGTCCGATGTTGTGGACGTCCTCCGCCACGAACGTTCCCTCCATGGCAGCAGCGAGCTGCGCCAGCGAGGGAATGGCGGCGTCGGGGAATACGTACCGGTGAAACCACGCATCGATCAGCACCTGGCTCCGGTTACTCCCGATGGTGTGGATGAAGGCAATCCCGCCCGGCGCGAGACAGCGGTCGACGACCTCCATGTAGCGGCGATGGTTCCTGGGGCCGACGTGCTCGATCATCCCGATGGAGACCACCGCATCGTAGGAGCCCTGGGCAGTGCGGTAGTCCGCGAGGTGCAGCTCGACCGGCAGGCCGCGGCAGAGCTGCTTGCCCAGGGAGACCTGCTCCGTCGAGAGGGTGTACCCGGTCACGTGGACTCCGTAGTTGCTCGCCGCGTGCCGGGCGAAGGTCCCCCAGCCGCAACCGAGCTCCAGAACCTTCATCCGCGGGCGCAGGCCGAGCTTGCGGCACACCAGATCGAACTTGGCGTGCTGCGCCTCGTCGAGGTCGATGGCCCAGTTCCAGTACGCACAGGTGTAGGCGAGCGTCTCTCCGAGCATCGCCTGATAGAGGTCGTTCCCGATGTCGTAGTGGCCCGCGACCGATCGTCTCGCGCGGACGGCGCTCTGGAGATTGCGGACCCGGGCCGCGGCGAGGTGGATGGCGCCGCGCCAGCTGGGCAGTGGCCTCTTCACCCCGGCATGGATCAGCCGCGCGGTGAGCTCGTCCAGCGATGGCGTGTCCCACTGGCCGTCGACGTAGGACTCGCCCAGGCCGAGCCGCCCGTCGCGGAGGACGCGAAGGTAGAAGCGAGGATCGTGCACCTCGATGTCATGCGGGCGCCCACCACCGACCTGAACGTCGGCGGACTCGAGGATGCGGCGCACGGTCCGCTCGGCCTGGCCGACCACCCCGCGCGCGAGGAGTCCCACGCCACCGGTCATGGCCCACGACCTCCCCCGACGCGGAGCGCCACGCCGAGCACCCGGCTCGCCGGAAGCGGCCGCCCCCCGAACATCCACGCGAAAGCGCGCGCCGTGGCTGCGCGGGCCAGCAAGCCGGGCCTGCGCCGAGGAAGAGGGCGCGCGCCCCGGCGGGCGACGATCGCGCGCAGGAGCTCGCGGGTCAGGGCGTAGTCCCGGAAGGTCGGATGAAGCGCCAGTCGCGCGCCGTAGGACTGGCCCGCACCGTCCCGGATCGCCTCGCCGCAGATCCGTCCCGAGAGCACCGCGGGGAGGATGCCCTCGGCGGTCAAGGGATGCGCGAGGCCCAGTGCATCGCCCACCAGGAACGCCCCGTCCCGATGACAGGCCTCCAGATGCGCCGGATCGAAGAGATGGTAGGTGTGGCCGTCGACCCGTTCGAGCGCCTCCCGTGCGCTCGCCGGAAGATGACCGCTGTCCTGGAAGCGGGCTCTCGCCTCCGTCCAGGCCGATCTGACGCGGCTGGCGGCGGCGGCTCCGGTCCCGACGTTCAGCCAGCCGCCCTTGGGCACGTTCCACGAGTAGCCGCCCAGGTCGTCGTGAAGGAGCAGCTCCGGTTCTCCGTCGGCCCCGGCGCGCGTCGCGGCGACCTCCTCGGGGTCGGCCTCGAACTCCCGCTCCTGGACCGCCACCGGCCGCCCGGGCTTCTCCGGAAAGAGCTTCCGTGCCACGGGACAGTGCGTCCCGCCAGCGCCCACCAGGAGGGGAGCAGCGTACCTGCCATCGACGAGCCATCCTCCATGCTGCCGTTCGAGAGAGGAGACGAGGTGGTCGTCGACGACCGAGGCTCCGCTGCGCCGGAGGAGGAAGTCGTCGAACTCGACACGGCGGATGAAGTCGCCGCGGGCCACGATCCGGTAGGTCTGCCCGTGGTACCGGACGTGGCAGCGCCGCCAGGGCCAGAGTCCGCCCGGGTAGGCGTGCCGTGCGAGCTCGAGAACGTCCCACACCGGCGGGCTGAGCCAGCCGGCGCAGAGCTTGACCCGGGGAAAGCTCCGGCGCTCGACGACCAGCACCCGGAGTCCGCTCTGGACGAGCACCCGCGCGCAGGCGCTCCCGGCCGGTCCGGCCCCCACGACGATCACGTCGAAGCGGATCGTTCTCCCAGCCATCCACCCTGCTGACACCTCGGGGTGCGTGCGCTGCTCCGTACCGGCCGCTTCCAGCGGGAACTGTTCCGGTCGGTCACCGCAACTGCCGGGCGAGGCCGGTTCCTCCGCTTGCTCGTGCGAACGGAGAAGGACGGATGACACGCGGAATCCCTCACCATCGCTCCTTGCCGATGTACGTGTGCCACGCCGTCGGCATCGCCGGACCGTTCTTCGTTCCCTTCCGGTGGGGCTACGTCGGCCTCGCGGTGACGCTGTACCTGATACGGATGCTCGCTCTGTCCGGCGGCTTTCACCGCTACTTCGCCCATCGGAGCTACCGGACCGGGCGCGGCTTCCAGTTCGTGATCGCCTTCCTCGGCGGAACCTGCGCCCAGCGCGGGGTGCTGTGGTGGGCCGGCAATCACCGCCATCACCACCGGTACTCCGACGCGCCCGAAGACCTCCACTCCCCGCGCCAGCAGGGCTTTTTCTGGAGTCACGTGGGGTGGATTCTCTCCAAGCGCCACGCGGGGACCCGGAACGAGCTGGTTCGTGACTTCGCGCGCTTCCCGGAGCTTCGCTGGCTCGACCGGCACCACGTCGTGCCGCCGCTGGTGATGCTCGGGACCCTGCTGCTGGCCGGCGGAGTCCCTGCCGCGATCTGGGGAGCGTTCACCTCCTCCGTCCTGCTCTGGCATCTCACCTTCACCATCAACTCGCTCGCGCACACGGTGGGCTCGGCCCGGTACCCGACCGGCGACGACTCGAGGAACAACCCGGTCCTCGCGCTGCTCACGCTCGGCGAGGGCTGGCACAACAACCACCACCACTACCCCTCGTCCTCGACCTTCGGGTTCTTCTGGTGGGAGCTCGACCTGACCTACTGGGTGCTCAAGGCGCTGGAGGCTGCCGGGCTGATCTGGGACGTCCGGGAGATCCCGGCCGAGATGCGCGATCGCCTCCCCCGCTCCGCCGCCCCGGACGTCGAGGCTGGCCCGTGAATCGCGGGAGCACCGGGCTGCACTGGCTCCACGGCGCGGCGCTCGAGGCGCGGCGGGACGTGCTCGCGTACTACCGTCGGTGCGAGCAGGAGCGAGGAATGGTCAGGACTCACGTCTGGCGCCTCCCGGTCTGCATCGTCACTGCCCCCGAGCTGGTGGAGGAGGTCCTGATCCGGCAGCGGCGCTGCTTCATCAAGTCCGCCGGGCTTCGCTCGACCCGGCTCGCCTTCGGGCAGGGTCTCCTCACCTCCGACGGAGACCTGTGGCTACGCCAGCGCAGGGCCCTCCAGGCGGCATTCCATGCGCGCCAGCTGGAGCGGTACGGCCGGCTGATGGAGGACTCCTGCCAGCGCCTGCTGGACGGTTATGGCGACGGGGAGGTCCGCAACATCTATCGGGACATGACTCAGCTGTGCTTCGAGGTGCTGGCGCGCTCTCTCTTCGGGGAGGAGATGCCCGAGGCGATGGGGCTGGTGGGTGCGGCCGCCGCTGCGCTCCACGCCTTTCACCACCTGCACGCGCAGTGGGTCGGAGCGGCGGGAGGGCTGGCCTTCGCCGGGCTCCGCGCGCTCGCGACCGCCCTGGGAAGGCCCGACGTGGTGCTCGATCCCGCCCTGCTGCCGACGTCGTACGCGCGGCGCTTTCGCCGGGCCATCCGCGCGCCGGATGCCTTCGTCGCGGAGCTCGTCGAGCGCCGGCGGCGGAAGGGAGGCGGCGAGGACTTCCTCTCCCTGCTGCTCTCCGCCCGAGACGACCAGGGTCGGCCGCTCGAGGATCGACAGATCAGGGACGAGATCGTCACCATGTTCCTCGCCGGGCACGAGACCACCGCGAGCGGCCTGAGCTGGACGATCGATCAGCTCGCCCGACACCCCCAGGTCGCCCACACCCTCGCCGTCCAGCTCGACCGGGGCGGCGGCGGCGAGCTGCTGGAGCAGGTCATCCGGGAGGCGCTGCGCCTCTATCCGCCGGCGTACCGGATCAGCCGCACCACCGTCGCCACCTGCCGGCTCGACGACGAGGAGATCCGCCCGGGGACCGAGATCATGATTCCCCAGTGGGCGATCCAGCGCTCACCGCGGTACTTCGACGCGCCAGACGAGTTCCGGCCCCGGCGATGGACGCCGAGCTTCATCGAGAACCTGCCTCGCTTCGCCTACCTCCCCTTCGGCGGTGGTCCCCGCAGCTGCATCGGGAGCACGCTGGCCCACGTCGAGTCCTCGGTCGTGCTGCGGGAGATCTGCCGCCGGTTCGTCCTGACGGTTCCTTCCGGTTTTCAGTCGCGGCCGTTCCTCGGGGTCACCCTGCTCCCGGCGGACGGGACGCTCCTGGTCACGGTGCGGCATCGAAGGTCCCGAGCGGCGGCCGCGCCGCGTCCGGCTCCGGTCCGCCTGGACGCCTGAGGCAGGCCATCGGCGTCGTCACGTCGAAACTCGAGGGGGATGTCTCCGACCAGGACGGCAGCACGCCCCTACGAGGTGCTCTTCGCCCGACTGGCGATCTCTCCCTCGAACGGGCCATGCAGCTTCACCGGGGCCGCCTGCCTCGACCGGAGCCGGAGGTTGAGCAGCTCCACCCCGAGGGAGAAGGCCATCGCGAAGTACACGTACCCCTTCGGGATGTGCTGCCCCATCCCGTCCGCCACCAGTACCACCCCGATCAGGATCAGGAACGACAGGGCGAGGATCTTCACGCTGGGGTGCCGCTCGACGAAGCCGCTGATCGGCCCGGCGAAGATCAGCATCACCACCACCGCGATCACCACCGCCGCGACCATGATCGAGAGCGCCCGGGCCATTCCCACCGCGGTGATGACCGAGTCGATGGAGAACACCAGGTCCAGGAGAACGATCTGGGTGATGACCGCGGCGAACGAGACCCGGATCGGCCGGTGAGGCTGGGAGTGGTCGACCTCCGTCTTGTCGAAGATCTCGTGGGTCGCTTTCCCCACCAGGAACAGCCCGCCGGCGATGAGGATCAGGTCTCGCCCGCTGAAGCCCTCCCCAAAGATGGTGAAGAGGTTGGCCTGGAGGGTGACCAGCCAGGACATCGCCAGCAGGAGCAGGACCCGCATCACCAGCGCCAGCCCGAGCCCCAGCCGTCGAGCGAACGGTTGACGCTCGCGGGGCAGCTTGCTGGTCATGATGGAGAGGAAGACCAGGTTGTCGATGCCCAGCACCACCTCCAGGGCGGTGAGGGTCAACAGGCTGATCCAGCCGTCGAGCCGGGAGAACGGTGCGAGGTCGAACACGGGGGCGCCCGGGGACGTCGAGGTTCAGAACTGCTCTTCGTTGTCCGTCGGCTCTCCTTCATCCGGCGGCCCGCCGCCACCCTGCCGCGCCTGCTCGGCCTCGATGGCGGTGAGAAGCGCCCGCTCCTTGTCGTGGAAGCGGGACTTGCCCGGATCGGCCAGCGTCCGGCGGGCTCCGGTCGCGTAGAACTCGAGGTCCTGCGCGCTCGCTCCCCGGATGGGCATGCCTCGGCTGCGGCCGTAGGGAGGGAAGACCGTGGGCGGCTCGCCCGGAGCGCTCGATGGCGCACGGCGAGCGGGCGCGCCGCGAGCGCCGCCGTCGCCTCCGATGGTGAGCTCGGCCAGACGTACGCTGAAGCCCTCTCCACGACGCACGGCCGTTCCGATCTGCACCTGCTCGACGGTGCCGTCGGCACGCGTGACCGACACCGTCACCGGCAGCTCGTTCTCGCGCATGTGCCCTGGCATCCCACCCTCCGGAAGCCGCTGTCAACGCCATCGGACTGCGCGGTCTAGGCGGCCCGCGCCCGTACCACGCTTCCCAGGCGTTCCAGCGCCCGCTCCACCACGTCCATCGACGGGCCGAAGGAGAAGCGCGCGTGGCCGCGGAACCGGGAGACCCGCCCGCGCCTGCGCTTCCCGGGGTTGATGTCGAAGAACTCGCCGGGGACGGTGATGACCCGCTGCTCCAGCGCGGCGCGGAACAGGCCCATCCCGTCGTTGAGCGGCGGGGGGAGCTCGGCCAGGTCGCCCCAGACGTAGAAGGTTCCCTCGGGCACGCGGTCCACCCGGATGCCGAGCGCCTGCAGCCCGGTCAACAAGCGCTCGCGCTTGGGACGGAACGCGTCGTGGATTGCCTGCAGCTCGCGCTGCACCAGCCCCGGCTCGAAGAGAGGCAGCGCCGCCCGCTGCAGCGGCTTGCTTCCGCCGCCGTCGAGGAACGAGCCGGCGCTGCTCAGCGCGTCGATCACCGGACGGGGCCCCAGGGTCCAGGTCACCCGCCAGCCGGGGTAGCGCCAGTTCTTGGTGAGCCCGTCGAAGAGGATGATCGGGTCCTTGTTGACGTCCCGCACGTGCGCCGCGGCGCTGACCGGCACCGGGGCCCGGGGGTCGCCGGTCCAGACGTAGTGCGCGTAGAACTCATCGACCAGCAGCGCGCAGTCCAGGCCGCGCGCCAGCTCCACCCAGGCCTCCATCTCCGGCCCCTGCACCACCTTCCCCGTGGGGTTCGAGGGGTTGGAGAGCAAGATGGCAGAGAGCCCCAGCCCGAGGATCTCCTTCTTCAGCGCGTCGGGTCCGAAGGCATAGCCCCGCTCGGGATCGAGCAGGATGGGGATGGCGGTGAAGGCCTTGAAGACGTCGAGCAGCTCCTCGTAGGCGGTGTAGTCGGGAAGGAAGTGCCCGAGGTTGATGAGCCCGAGGCTTGCCGCGGCCCGGGTCAGGGACGCGCGGCCGCCCCCGGAGATGCAGACGTTCTCCGCCGAGTACTGCGAGGCGAGCCCCCGCCGGTAGGTGCGGTTGTAGTGCGCGGCGACGGCCTCCCGGAGCTCCCAGAGCCCGGCCACCGGCGCGTACTCCTGGTCCGCCGGATCCACTGCCACCGCGTGCACGCGCGGCGGCGCCCCGGGCAGCTCACCGGTCTCGGGCTGACCCTGGCCGAGGTTGCACCAATCCGGGTTGGCCGGATCGAAGCCTCGCTTCTGGGCCTCGGTGGTGACGAAGATGACGCCGGTGCGCGGCACCGGTCGGAACGCCTGAGGGGCGCTCTCGCTCGACATGAAGGACCCGATTCTACATCCCGCTGCAATTCCGGTGCAGTCTCCCTTGCCGGCTGACACGCGTGTCAAGGCGAGCGACGATGCGGGCCTCGTCACCGGAGGGGAGACGTGGACCGTTTCGACCGCAGGACCATCCTGAAGTCCATCGCCGTGATGGCCGCCGCATCGGCGTTTCCGGCCTGCGGCGACAACGAGGAGGAGATCGGGAGCGATACGGAGGCGCTCAAGCGCTTTCCGCAAGGCGTGGCGTCCGGAGACCCCAGGCCGAACACGGTCATCCTCTGGACCCGGATGGTGAACGTGGGGAGCGTCCCCCTCGACCTGCCGTTGCGGCTGGAGGTTGCCCTGGACGCCGACTTCCACCAGCTGGTGGTGCAGAGGGAGGGCCTCACCGCGACCGCCGCGCACGACGGGTGCATCAAGGTGCGGCTGAAGCAGCTCTCCCCCGGCACCACCTACTACTACCGGTTCAGCTTCGTTCAGGGGAAAACGCGGTACCGCTCCACCGCCGGGCGGACGCGCACTGCGCCCGCAGTCTCGGCCGACGTTCCAATCCGCTTCGCGGTCGCCAACTGCCAGGACTACGTGGGCCGCTACTGGAACGCCTACCAGCAGATGCTCACCACGCCGGTGGACCAGCTCGACTTCGTCCTCGCCATCGGGGACTACGTCTACGAGACCACGGGAGCGGACGACGTCCCCGCGGGCAGCCGGGCGGTCACCTTCACCAGTCAGTCGGAGGCCATCGACCTCGGAGGCGGGAACTTCGCCGCAAAGAGCGTGGGAAACTACCGCGACCTCTGGCGGACCTACCGGAGCGATCCTCTGCTGCAGCAGGTCCATGCCCGCTGGCCGCTCATCGCCATCTGGGACGACCACGAGTACTCGGACGACTGCTGGGGCTCGAACGCCACCTACTTCAATGGCCGCAAGAGCGAGAAGGACGACGAGCGCCGCCGCAACGGCGAGCAGGTCTTCTTCGAGTACATGCCCGTCGACGAGGGAGCGGCCGGGAGCGATCCCGCGATCGACGTGGTGACCACCGAGCGCGCTCAGCTCTACCCGAACCAGAAGCTCTGGCGGACCTTCGTGTTCGGTCAGCACCTCGAGCTGGTGATGACCGATTACCGCAGCTTCCGCCCGGACCACCCCGTCCCGGAGGACGCCTTCCCCGGAACCGTCGTGGCCGATCAGGCCACACTTGTCGCCGTGCTGGGGCAGGCCGCCTTCGATGCGAACTTCCCGCACGGGCTGGCCGAGTACCTCGACGTGGACCTGCCGGAGCTCGCGGGGCTGAAGTCGAACCTGGTGGGGATCGCGGCCGCGGGCGCGCAGCAGGAGGGGCTGTCGATCGCCGACTCGTACGCCTGGGCCGACCGGGTCATCAGGGGAAGGCTCGGCGTGGTGGTGATCAACCAGATGCTGGCCGCAGCCAACCAGCGGCCGATCTCGGCGACCGGGCTCGAGCGCGGGTTGTTCTACGCGCTCATCGGCAAGCAGTCGTTCTTCACTCAGTACGGCTCGCGCTACATCGTCGTGAAGTCGAGTTACGACCTTTACACCGGCCTGCTCTACGCAAAGACGGCCGGGGCCAGCGAGAACGCCTTCGGGACCGAGCAGGAGAAGTTCATCGTGGACACCCTCACCCAGTCCACGCGCACCCACAAGGTCCTGGTGAGCAGCGTGTCGCTGGTCTCGATGCAGGTGAACCTCACCGGCATTCCCGGGGTCCCGGCGCAGTTCGCGCGCAACTTCTACTTGAACGTGGACCAGTGGGACGGCTTCCCCAACAGGCGGGCCGCGCTCCTGGGAGCGCTGTCCGGAGTCCAGAACCTCATCGGAGTGTCCGGCGACATCCACGGCACGTTCGCCGGGAACGAGAAGGCGAGCTCCCCGAAGTTCGCGCTGCTCACCTCGCCGGCGATCAGCTCCCAGTCGATCGGGGACCAGGTCGGGGCGGCGGTCACCACCTTCAGTCCGGACCCGGCCTTCCAGCCCGGGGGGGCGGTGTACGAAGCGGTGGTCAACAACTTGCCGCAGCTGCTCCAGGCAAGCACCGGCGGGGCGCTCAAGCTGGTCGACACCTCGTCACACGGGTTCCTCACGGTGGACGTCGACGGCACCAGGGCACGGGCGACCTTCAGCCTCATCCCGGGCAGTGAGGTGACCGTGGACTACTCCAGGCAGCCCGCCAGCGCGCTCCAGGCGAAGGTCACGACGGTGGCCTTTGACGTGGCAGGAGGGCAGCTGACGCCGGTCAGCTGAGGGCCCCGGCACCGCGCGGACCGTTCCGGGCGACTTTGAGTCGCGCGGCGCACTGGACGCTGGTCACCCGGCCGGGCGTCCGCGTCAGGCGCTGCGGATCGGCTGCGGGAGGCGCGGCCACTCCGCCTCCAGTGCCGGGTGACCAGGCTCGGCGGACGGATTCAGGCGGAGCCGGCCGGCGGACAGGCCAGGATCAGGCCGGGCACCGCGCGCGAGCCGCTCCACGAGGCTCCAGCACAGGCGGAGGGCCTCGGGCAGGTCGCCGGGAGGCACCCGGTGCAGCCGCAGGTCCGGCCGACCGAACTTCCGCAGTCCGCGGGTCTCCACCCGTCCTTCCCGGGAACGCACCGAGACGTGGGCCCGGACCGCGGGGCGCAGCCCGGTGAGGACCTCGCGGCGGAACCCATCCGGGCTCCACCACCGGCGTGCCTCCACGTCGAGCACGGCCGTCGCACCGGCATCGAGCAGCGCCGCGAGCACGGCCTCCGCGTCTCTGAGATGCGCCAGGTCCGGCGGGTCCAGGCGCCGCCCGCGGAGAACCGCGAAGTCCGTCGCGCCTCGCACCCGGGCGGCGAGCTGCGGCTGTCCTCCGTGCTCCTCGTCGGTGGCGGTCACCAGCGGCTCGACCCACAGCGCCTCGCCCTGCGGATGGACGGTGAGCGACAGGCCGGCGGGGGTGGGCGGGAGCCGCACCGGGCCCAGCGCGCCGAACGCCAGGTAGAAGAGCGACGCGTCGCCACCACCGGGCTCGAAGGCAGGCCTGGACCAGTCTTCCATCGCGACCGCCATGCGCCCTCTGGCCTCTTTCCGGAGTCCTGTCGTATCGGAGCCACTCGACGGCTCGTGCACGGGTCCGTGAACTCCCGGTGCCCGCCCGGTGTCGGCTCCCGCTCTCAGTCACCCCGAAGCCGCTGGAGACAGGCACGGTGGTGGCGGAGGACGTTCCGCGCGTACGCCCCGGTGCTGTAGCCGCGCCGGAGCTTGGGGCTCTTCAGCTCCAGCTCAGGCACGGCCGCCGTCGGAATCGGGCTGCCGATCTGCTCCCGATAGACTCGCCGCAGGGCGAGGTAGCTGGGGGTCTCCTCGAAGGACTGCTCCTTCCCCTTCTCCAGATCTCCGCGAAGGCGGGCCTCGGGGAAGGCGGGTACGAAGCGCTCGCGGAACACGCGGAACGCCCGCAGCGTCTCGCTGTCGTCGTCGGTGGGCAGTCCGTCGGCCGCGTAGACCAGGAGGTCCCCATCCGCGGCGAGACGGATGCCGGTGAGCTGCGCCAGCGCGCGCTGCACCGCCGCGTTCCGCGAGGCGTACTGGCCGGCGTTGTAATCGGCGAAGCGGTACAGGACGTCGGGGTCGGTCAGCGGGTAACCCCAGAGACGGGGAACCCCGAAGCGCAGCCCTCCGGCGCGGGTGTACAGCGCGTCGCGGACCTGTTCCTCGTCGTCCGCCCAGCCGCGGCTCCGGGCGTGGTCGAGCGACCAGCGGACGCTGACCTGCATCGATCCGGCGGTCGTGACCGGGTTGAGGTCCTCGAGCCTCCGCCCCCGGAAGAGCGTGTCCAGGAGATTTGCGGTCGCGACCATCGCCGGGTGCTCCCGGCGCTCGGCCTCCAGCATGTCCCGGAACAGGAGATCGAGCTCCCGCTCCGTCCGGAGGCGCCGGATGCGCTCCTCGAACGTCCGGCGGTCGCCCGGTGCGTGGTTCTTGAGGAGCCGCGCCATGGCCGGCGCGCCGAGCGGACCCAGCCGCTCGGACTCCTCCTTCAGCCGGGCGCGGACCAGGGCGCCCAGGTTGGGCACGGGCGGGTCGGCCTGGAACCCCGATTCCTGCTGTAGCACCGCCACGACCCCGCAGACCCGCGTGGCGTCGGGGACGAGGCTCGACTCGGAGAAGGCGGCCAGGAGGTCCCGGGCCCATCCGGCCGGATCGCCCACCCCATCCGGGAAGGCGGCCCGCACCTGGGTCGAGCCGAGCGGAGGTGGCGGTCGCGCCGGCGGTGGTGGCGGCGCCGGAGCCTCGTGGCAAGCCGTGGCTCCCACGAGCAGGAGCAGGGCGACCCACCCGCGGCGGCGAAACACGAGAGGCCCTCGTCGGGGGATACAGCCAGCGGTGCTCGACATCGCGATGGGCGCACGTTACCCCCGGTGTCCGGGGCTTCCTCCATGACCTGGCGTGCGCTCAATCCCTGGTCGGATCTGGCGGGCCTTCCCCGCGACAGCTGGCTGCTGGCACTCGCCACCCTGGTGAACCGCGCCGGGACGATGGTCATCCCCTTCCTGGCGCTCCACTTCACCCGGAACCTGGGCTTCTCCGCGGGTCAGGCCGGGGCGGCGCTGGCGGTGTACGGGATTGTCTCTCTCCTGACCTCCCCCTTTGCCGGTCGCCTGGCCGACCGCGTGGGCAGCCAGCGCATTCTCACGGTCTCGCTGTTCCTCGGCGGGCTGGGCTTCTGGGCGCTGCCGCTCTTCAAGACGATGCCGCAGGTGGTGGTGGGCATGGTGGTGCTCTCGGCGGTCTCCGAGGCGATGCGGCCGGCCACCCTGGCGCTGGTGAGCGACCTGGCCCCGCCCGAGCTCCGCCGGCAGGCCTACGCGCTCAATCGTCTGGCAATCAATCTGGGCATGAGCGTGGGGCCCGCCCTCGGCGGGTTCCTCGCGGCGCACTCTTTCCAGATGCTGTTCTGGGTGGACGGTGCCACGTCGATCGCCGCCGCGGTGGTGCTCCTCCTCTTCCCCTTCCGGGTGAAGTCGGTCGAGGCCCACGCCACCGGCACGCCCTCGCTCGGGGCGATCGCCGACCGGCGACTCCGATACGTCATCCTGTGGCTCCTCCCCGTCATCCTCGTGTTCTTCCAGCACGAGGGGGCGATGCCGGTCTGGATGGTCGAGCAGCTGGGGATGCCCACTCAGGTCTTCGGGCTGATCTTCACCATCAACACCCTGCTGATCGTGTTCCTCGAGGTCCGCCTGAACGGCCTGACCGCTCACTGGAGCCCGGCCCGGGCGCTCTCGGTGGGCTCGGCGCTGTGCACGGTCGGGTTCGGGGCGCTCGCGTTCCTGACCAGCTACTGGGGAATCATGCTCACGGTGGTCATCTGGACCTTCGGGGAGATGATCCTCTTCCCCGCGTCGGCGACCTACATCTCGGAGCTCGCGCCGCCGGCGCGGCGGGGCGAGTACATGGGCTTCTACTCGATGACCTTCGGCATCGGGTTCACGATCGGGCCGTGGGCGGGGCTCAACATCCTGGAGGCGGCCGGGGCGCGGACGCTGTGGCTCGCCTGCCTCGCGGTGGGCACGCTCTCCACGCTGCTCCTGGCCCGGATCCGCATCGAGGCCCAGCCGGTGGTTGCCCCACGCGTCGTCGCTCCAGGCTGAGCCTGGGCCTGAGCCTGAGCCTGGTCGCCGGCGCGCCCCCGCGCGCTTCCATCGGCGTCCCCCTGGTGCGGGGGGCTGGTCGCCGGCGCGCGGCCGCGCACGTCCATCACGCCACGGCGCCCCGGGCACTCGGAGGCGATTCCCCGACCGGAGTGACCACCTCGGAGCCGGGGGGAACCGGCACCTCGGGACGCAGCGTCTGTCCCCGCACACGCTGCAGCAACGCCCGGCCGCGGCGGAGCAGCTCCGGGAATCCGGCGAGCTCGGCCTCGAACTCGATCTGCGAGGTCTCCGCGCTGTCCAGGAACCGCCGGAGGGTGAGCGGCGAGTCCCCGCGGCGGTTCATCCCCGGGTCGCAGGTGGTGGCGCTCTCCACCTGGGCCTCCTCCAGCCAGGGCAGGTGCGCGGGGCGGAAGTAGCCGCTCGGGTAGCAGAAGTGACGGAGCGCACGCCCGGCCAGCGGCTCGAGCACGGCGCGGTTGTCTCGCAGCTCGCGGAGGGCCAGCTCCCTGGAGACCGGAAAGCGATGCCGGTGGGTGTGGAGCTGCACGTCCAGGCCCTCGCGCGCGGCGGCGCGCAGCTCGTCGGCGGAGGCCAGCGAGAGCCAGCGCCTCTCCCGCACCGGCCGGAGATCGACCGCCAGCGCCGCGGCGATCCGGTCGGCCAGGGCCTGGCGGGCCGGTTCCGGCATCGTCTCCTCGGCGTGCCGGATGACCCGCCACATCGCCTCGCTGCGCTGCGGGCCCGGCGTCATCCGGACCGAGCCCACCATCCCCACGCCCAGCCGGGAGAGATCGAGCACCGGCTCGCGGCTCTGGTGGAATGCCCACTGGACCAGCAGGCGGAACACCGGCGTGCCGCTCTGCACATGGTAGGTCGTCGCGTAGAGCGTCGCCGGGAAGCCGTGCCGCTGCAGCGCCGGCCAGGCGTGGCGAAGTGTCCCGAAGAAGCCGTCGTCGATGGTGAGCGCGACCGAGGCCGGAGGGAGCGTCCCTGCACGCAGCCGCCGCAGGGCCTCCTCCAGCGGGAGGACGGGATGGCGATGGAGGGCGAGGAGCCGGCGCTCGAGGTCGTCGGGAGAAAGGAAGAGGCCGGGGAAGACGCGGTGCTCGTCGGCGAGCGAGGTGCCGTGCCAGCACACGATACGCAGCGCATCGCGGGTGAGGAGGCGCGACAGCCTGAACAGGCCCGCCGCCCGCGCGCCCCCGTAAAGCGACCGCTTCAGGTGCGGCCGGATCCGCCGGGCCACCGTCGTCCCGGTCTCGCGCGCCCAGCGCACTGCCTCCCGGACCGCGAGGGCCCGGTCTCCCGGCCACCACAGGTCGGAGTGGATCCGCGGGTCCACGCTGAGCCCTGCAAAGCGGGCCACGCTGCGGAGCTTGTCCCCGCGAGACACCTCCGGGTCCTTGAGCACGCTCCACACGTGCATCACCTCTCCGGGGACCGTCTGCCGGCACCGGACGCCGGCTCTCCAGCTCGGCTCCGGCTCGCGCCCTCCGAGCCAGGAGTCGAGGAGCATCCGCGGAAAGTCCACTCCCGCCGCCAGCGCGAGGTGCAGCGAACCCCAGAAGCGCGCGTTCAGCTCCAGCAGACGGAAGTCGCCGCTGGACGGCTCTCGCCGGTACTCGAGCATCGCCACGCCGTTCCAGCCGATCCGCCGCAGCACCGAGAGCGCGTGGGCCTCCAGGTCCGGGAGACGCGCGCTCTCGCGGAAGGAGGACACGCCTCCGGTGTGGGGCACCTCGTGGATGCGCCGGTGGCCGAACCGGGCGCGGGGATGCCCGTTCACCATGAGGAAGAAGACGCCCACCCCGGCGCCCGGGGCATGCCCCTGCACCAGGAGCCGCCGGTAGTGCGGGAGCCAGCGGACGAGCTCGGCCTGTGCCTCTGCCGGCCCGTCCAGGCGCAGCACGCGGCTGGGCGCGCCGTCGCGGGCGAGGACCGCATCGGCCTTGAGCCACAGGGGGCTGCCGAGTTGCGCGAGTCGCTCCACCGTCGGCACCTCGCCGTCGACCACCAGGCCGGGCGGCAGGTGCGGATCGCCCTCCAGCGCGGACGCCAGCTCCGCCTTGCTGAAGGCGAGCTCGAAGAGCGCCGGGTCGAAGAAGGGGAACAGGTGCTGGAATTCGTCCAGCGCCGGCCGGACCCCGAGGAGGAACGACTCCGAGGGCACGATGGCGCGAATGCCCAGGGCCCGCACCGTCTCACGCACCCACGGAATGAACTCGGCGGAGGTGGTCGGCGGATGGACGCGCGAGGTTCTCACCCACCGGGAATGGAGCCCCAGCGCGTCCGCCGACTCGGCGCAGGCGTGCACCGGGTACCCGGCCTGCCCGAGCGAGCGGATGACGCCCACCGCCCCCAGTGACCCCGCCTGGGGCACGAGGACGGGGACGCTTCCGCGGTCGACGTCAGCGTTCCTCACGCCGGCGCTCCACGGTCCGGACCAGCGTCTCCACCCCTTCGTCGATGCAGGCGAAGCAGGTGTCGAAGTACGCGTCCGACAGGCCGTACGGATCCGCCAGCACCGGGCGGGGCGAGCCGCACCAGAGCCCGAGCAACGTCACCTGCGCCCTGGGATGGGTTCGCCGGAGCGCGCGTGCCTGGTGCGGCTCCATGGCGACGAGGAGGTCGCCCGCGGTGGGACGGACATCCTCGGGGCGGCGCGAGGCTCGCGGGAGCAGCTCGATCCCCCGGCGCCGGGCCGCGCGCACTGCGACGGCATCCGGCGGAGACCGCCCATCGGCGCTCAGCCCGAAGGAGCCCGCCTCGAACCCCAGCGCTCTCGCCCGCGCCTCGGCGTATCGGCTCCGGCAGACGTTTCCCGCGCAGACGAAGACCAGTCGGAGCACGCGGCTGGCGTCGAAGCTCTGCAGATCGGAGTAGGCGCCCAGGCGATGGAGCCAGGACGATGCCTGGTGGCGAAGCCAGGCCTGCTTGCGCCCATGCTGCTGCGTCACGCCCCTCGACCAGACCATCACCACGCCAGTCACGCTGCGCCAAGCTAGGGCGGCTCGCCCGGTCGGCAAGCCTCCCTGGACCGCCGGCTGTCAGCCGGAGGACCGTACCCCGGCACGGATGCCGGGTCCTCCCTACCTTGGTGCGCCCGTGGACAGCCTGTTCTGCGTCGCCAACTTCCCGGCCAGCACCGGGTACGCCTGGACCGCCATCGGACGGATGTTCGCCGAGGTCGCGAACGTCCTTGTCCGGCAGGGAGTCCGCACCCTGGTGGCCTATCCGGTGCTCGACATGCGCCCGGAGTCGCTGGCGGACAGCGCGGCGGAGCCCATCGGCCTTGACCTCTCGCTCGCCACGCCCCGCTCGATCAGCGCGGGCCTGGAGCTGGTCCTCCGGGAGAACGTCCGGGCGGTGTGGCTCATCGACCGGCCGGTGGTCTCGCCGGCCTACGCCGTCCTGCACGCAGCAGGGGTGCGGCGGGTCGTCGTGCACGACCACAGCTCTGGCTCTCGAGACGTGCGGCATGGGCTACGCGGGCTCGCCAAGGGGCTCCTCACCCGGCTTCCCTGGGCGGCAGCGGACGCGGTGGTGGCGGTGAGCGAGTACGTGGCCGAGAGGCAGCGGACCGCCGGCCGCGTGCCCGCCGGGCGCATCCACGTGGTGCCCAATCCGGTCTCGGTGCCCGAGGCGGTCCGTCCCACTGCCGAGGCGCGGGCATCGCTCGGGCTCGCGCCGGGGCGGCGGCTGGTCGCGGCCGCGGGCCGGCTCACGCCGGAGAAGGGGTTCGCCGACCTGATCGCGGCCGCGGATGCGCTCCCTCCCGACGTGGACGTCCTGGTGTTCGGCGACGGGCCCGAGCGTGCACGGCTGGAGGCGCAGCGGGCCGCGTTGCGAACGGGTGCGCGCGTGCAGCTCGCCGGACATCGCCCCGATGCCGCGGACTGCGTTGCCGCAGCCGACGTCTGCGTGGTGCCGTCGCGATGGGAGGAGGCGTTCTGCCTCGCCGCGGCCGAGCCCCTCGCCCGCGGCCGACCCCTGGTGGCGACCCGAGTCGGTGCGATTCCCGAGCTCGTTCGCGACGGCGTCACCGGACTCCTGGTTCCGCCCGCCGACCCCCGGGCGCTCGCCGGTGCCATCCAGCGTCTCCTCGATGCGCCCGAGCTCGCAACTGCGCTCGGCCAGTCCGGACGCGCGCACGTCGTCGCCAGCCACGGATGGCCCAGGGCGGTCGCCAGTCTCGTGTCGGTGCTCGCGCCCGCATTCGGCGCGAGGCGAGTGGGAAGCGGCGCACCCCTTCCCAGACGTTGACGCAGGTGCCGAAAGGCGATGTCGTCTGCTCCCTCCCCGGACGAGAGAGAGCAATGCGCATCCCGCTCGTGGTGTCCCTCACCCCGCTCGCCCTCGTGCTCGCGTGCAGCGACCAGGGCCCGATCCAGGGCGTCGGCCCGAAGCTGACCATCTCCCCGCCCACGGTGAACGTGGAGACCGGCGCGGACCCCATCACCCTCCAGGCGGTGCCACAGAATGGCGACCTCACCGGCAGCGTCACCTGGGCCGTGCTCAACGGGACGGCGGGGACGCTGGGTCCGAACGGCGGGCAGACGGTGACCTTCACGCCCACCGACCTCGGCACGCCAGGTGGGACGGTGGTGATCACGGCGACGGCGACGGTGGGCGGGACGCTCCAGCCGGCCAACGCGGCGGTGACGGTGGTGCCCTCCACACACGGCCGGATCGTCCTGGGGATCGACCCGGGAGATGCCGTGGGCTCGGTGGACGTCACCGACCCGAGCAGCGGGAGCAAGACCACCTTCGTGGCGGACGCGCCCGTGGTCCGCCGCAGCGGCATCATCGACGCCGGCACCTACACGGTGACCGCGGACGCCGGCATCGCCGTCCAGGGAACCCTGGTCGACGGCATCTGGGACGGCACGGTGCAGTTCGACGGGGGAACTCCCGCCCGCTCGGTGCAGGTTCCGGTCCGGCCGAACGCGGAGACCACGGTGGCGGTGAGCTTCGCTCTCCGGGGCGGGCTGGGCCGGCTATGGATCCCGGTGGACGGCGCGATCCGGAGCTTCACCGAGAACCAGCTACTCGTCGACCACGCCAGCGAGAACGGGATCAGCGTCGGCGGGATTCGCGCGGTGGCCTTCGACGCCGACGGAAACCTCTGGGCGACCTTCTCCGGCGGCATCCAGATGTTCACGCCCGAGACGCAGGCGAGCGACCTCTCGACGCCCGCGAGGACCGTGACCCTGGCCAACGCGACCGGGATCGCGATCCGCGGCGACACCGTCGCGGTCGCGACCTGCAGCGGGAACTCGGGGGGCGTGTCGACCTTCTCCCGGAGCGACGTCGCCGCCACGCCGCAAGCGCTGCCGATCTCCGTGGGATGCATCTGGGGCATCAGCTACGACGTGGGGGACAACGGCAAGCTCTGGGTCGCCTCGAAGAACCAGGGCAAGGTCTACCGGTTCAACGCCGCTGGCACGTCGTCGGACTTCGGCACCGCACCGAGCGTGGCCGACGCTTACGGCCTCGCGGTCGATTCCGGCGGGAGGGC
This sequence comes from Myxococcota bacterium, assembly GCA_046732375.1. Classification (GTDB taxonomy): domain Bacteria; phylum Myxococcota; class Myxococcia; order Myxococcales; family Myxococcaceae; genus RPRB01. The sequence continues at coordinate 16,282 of JBKPMY010000283.1, read as the reverse complement.
GTGGGTGACCAGCTGCAGCGGGAACTCTGTGGTGGAGATCAGTCCCGCAGGCGCCGCCGGGTCGCCGCTGTCGCTGCCCGACTTCTCCTGCCCGGGCGGCCTGGCCTTCGACAAGCAGCAGAACCTGTGGGTCGTCTCCGAGGGGACCGCGGACAACGGGAACCTCGTCCAGGTGACCGGCGGCAACGGGACCGTGCAGCTGAACTCCCTCACCCAGGTGACGTTCGGCGGCGTCGCCTTCAACCCGGGCGCTGCCGGGCTCCCAACGCGCCAGTAGGCTTCCGCCGTCGGGGCTCAGCTGACCGCCTGACCAGTTGCATCGTGCAATCCAGGCGGCGGGGCGCTTGCCTTCCAGCGCGGCGAGGCACACCTCGTCTGCAGCATGCCTGACGAACCACGCCGCCTTCCACGCAGAAGCGGTCAGCGCCGCCGGCGCACGTCCGGACCGAGCTTCGGCCGCGCAGCGACGGAGACCACCAGGGGCCGATGATCCGGGGTCTCCGCATCTGGAAGCGCCCGCTCGCGCTCGCGCTGTCGCTGCTGGCGGTCTGGGCGCTGTGGATCGGTCTCACCAAGGCCTGGAACGTGGTGCTGCTGGGCTTCCTGGCCATCCTGATCGCCGCGGTGTTCTCCTTCCCGGTGGGCTGGTTCTCCCGGCTGATGCCCCGGGCGGCGGCCGTCGTGCTCACCGCGCTCCTGACCTTCGGCACCATTGGTGGCGTGGTGGCACTGGCCACGCCGCTGGTCGTCGAGCAGGGCAAGCAGCTGCTGGACGGGCTCCCGGACGCGACGCGGAGGGCGGAAGCCTGGCTGCGGCGTGCACAGCGGGACAAGACGGTGCGGCAGCTCACCAACGGAAAGGACGTGGCGGGCACGCTGAAGGCCAAGGTGCCGGAGGCGGTGGAGACCGTCGCCACGCTCACCCCCAAGGCGCTCGGGCACCTGGTGGAGCTGGTCTCGACCGTCGTCCTCCTCATCGTCCTGGCCGCGTTCCTGGTCTATTCCCCGTCCTTCTACGGGCGCGGCATCCGATCGATGCTCCCCCGCAGCTTCGAGGCGGACTTCGACGAGCTGTGGGCCCGGCTCGGAGGAGGGCTCCGCGGCTGGGTGGGCGGGACCGTCGTGGCGATGTTCCTGATGGGCTCGGTGACGGCGGTGGGGCTCTGGGCGTGCGGGATCCAGGGGTGGGCGCTGCTTGGCCTGCTGACCTTCTTCGGAACCTTCGTTCCCTACGTCGGCGCGGTGTCCAGCGCCGTTCCGGGGCTGCTCGTCGGCCTCGCCCAGTCACCGACGCACTTCTTCATGGCCCTCGGCGTCTACGTCGGCGTGCACGTCATCGAGGGGTACCTGGTGCAGCCGTACGTGATGCGGCGGGCGGTGGAAGCGAATCCGGCGCTGCTCCTCTTCTTCCAGGCGCTGATGGGCGCGCTGTTCGGCCTGCTGGGCCTGATCGTGGCCACGCCGCTGCTCACCCTGCTGCAGATCACCGTGACCACGCTCTGGATCGAGGGGCGTCTGCACAAGAAGCCGCCCACGGACAAGCCTCCGGCGCCAAAGGAGCCCGAGCCCAGGGCCCCGGTCGCGGCTGTGCATTGAGCAGAGCTCGCAGGTGGTGATGACCGCTGCGCGGAGGACGCGGACCGGCGCCGACTAGCGCGCTCGGCGGGCGCCGCCGGGCGGCGTGGCCGACGGCTGGACCCGGAACCGGACCCCGTACTGCTGGGCACAGGGGGTGGAACAGAACCAGCCCGCGAGCGGGTCGAGCACCGCTCCCACCAGGAACAGCTCCTCGTTGGTCGTCGCCGGAATCAACTTCCGGCACCACTGGCAGGTGGTGCCCTCCGGCTCCTCTTCACGCCGCCGCCTCAGGAATCCCAGCATGGTGGCGGCAGGCTGAAACTTGCTCGCACAGGCGGCAAGGGAGCCTGATGTACTCCCTGCTCACCGGTCGACTGTCGACCCTCCCCCCGGGTCAATCGGACCCGGGGCGCCGCATGACCCACGCCCCCAAGGCGACGACGATCGCCGCGCCGAGCAGGAAAGCGAGGACACCGCGTCCGACCGGACCGAGCCGGAAGAGGAGCCAGACCCCGCACACAACCAGCACGACGGCGGTCAGCCCCCGCGAGAGGCGTTGCCCGGGGCCGAGGCCCTCGCGCTCGGCAATCTCCCGCGCGATCGACTCGCCCAGGGCCCGTCGCTCCTGCTGGAGCCGGCGCACCTCGTCCAGATCCTCCGCGCGCGCGCGCTGCTGCTCCGCCTCGTGCTGCGCTCGTTCCTCGCGGTGCCGGTCCCAGAGCGCGGTGTTGAAGGCCACCGCCTCCAGAGTGTCGAGCGCGGTCCCGCACGCGCAGCGGCGAGTGCCGAGGCGCGAGTCGACGCCGCAGGTCGGGCATCGAACGAACGGCTGCGCGTCTGATGGCGGCTGGAGCTCCAGGGGAGCCTCGGCCGCGGGGGCGAACCGCGCGAGGTCTCCGGCGCGGACCTCGGGGGTCTCGGGGATCGCGGTGGCCGGCTCGATGGCCCGGAAGCGCTCTCCGGTGGTGCGACTGGCGCCCTCACCCGCGCGCCGCGAGCGCTCGAGTCGCTGAAAGCGGCTGAGGAACTTCACCGCGCAGTCCCACGCGAGGCGGGCCGCGTGCGATCGCGCGCCCACTCCCGGATGCGGGAGATCTCCTCGCGGAGGGTCACGGCCAGGGGGACGCTCTCGGAGATGGCCTGGGCGAGGTGGACGTCGGCGAGCTCGGTCCGGGCATCGAAGGCGGAGTGGAGACCCTCCACCACCGCCTGCTCCAGCTCGGCGCCACTGAACTGCTCGGCGCGGCTGGCAAGCGCCGCGAGGTCGAAGCGCTCCGGCTTGCGGCCGCGCCGGGTCAAATGGATCCGGAGGATCTCCTCGCGCTCGCCGACGTCGGGGAGATCGATGAAGAAGATCTCGTCGAACCGCCCCTTGCGGAGCAGCTCGGGCGGGAGGCCCTCCACCCGGTTGGCGGTGGCGACGACGAACACCGGCGCGGTCTTCTCCTGGAGCCAGGTGAGGAAGGTCCCCAGCACCCGGGCGGTGGTGCCACCATCGCTCACGTTCGAGGAGGCGGAGCCGGAGAGGGCCTTGTCGATCTCGTCGAGCCACAGGACTGCCGGGGCGGCGCTCTCCGCGACGCGGATGGCGCGCCGGAGGTTCTCCTCGCTCGAGCCCACCAGGCCACTGAATATCCGGCCCATGTCCAGACGGAGCAGCGGCAGCGCCCACTGGGAGGCGATGGCCTTGGCGGTGAGACTCTTCCCGCAGCCCTGGACGCCGAGCAGGAGCAGCCCGCGAGGCTCGGGGAGACCGAAGGCGTGAGCCTCGGCCGTGAAGGCGCGCGCCCGGCGATGCAGCCAGTCCTTCAGGTTCTGGAGGCCTCCCACCGCGGCCAGTGACTGGTCCACCGGGTAGTACTCGAGGAGCCCGCTCTTGCGGATGACCTGGCGCTTCTCGTCCATCACCCGCTGGATGTCGCTGGCGTCGAGCCGATCGTCGTCGGCGATCGCCTTGGCGAAGGCGTTCTCCGCTTCCTGGAGGGTGAGCCCCAGCGCAGCCTTGACGAGCTGTTCGCCTTCCTCCCGCTTGAGATTCACGGTGACCCGGCCGGCCTTGCGTAGAACACCGACGATGTCGCGGAGCAGCTCGGCCAGCTCGGCGAAGGTGGGGAGCGGGACGTCGAGGACGGCGATCTCCTTCTCCAGCTCCACCGGCAGCTGCAGCACCGGGGCGAGAACCAGCACGGTGGTGTAGCTGCTCTTCAGGGACTGCCCGAGCTCGCGGAGCGCGCGGACCAAACGACGGTCGTCGAGCCAGGCATGGAAGTCCTTGAGGACGACGAGGGCCGGTTCCTGGAGGCCGCGGAGGGCCTGCAAGGCAGCGTAGGGCTCCTCGGTCTGGTCAGCGAGCACGACGCCGCGCGTCTCGTCGAGGCGGTGGAGCCCACGCACGGCGGACCAGCCAATGAGCGACTTGCCGTGTCCGCTGGCGATGCCTCGCAGAAGCTCGTCGACGCGGGCCTCCTCGGAGGAGACGAGATAGACGAGCGGGTAGCGGGCGCGGATGAGGGTGTCCAGCTCTCCGACGAACCGGGGCCGGCGAGGAGAGGCGACAGGGCGCTCTGCTGTCTGGGGCACGGTGTTCCCGCAGCATAGACGACGAATCTCCGGCGCGGACCTTGCCTGCCGTGCACCTGCCATTGAGGTGGCCACCACACCTGGCTACCTGAGGTGGGTCCTATGGAGACCGAGATCCTCATCGTGGGTGCGGGTCCTTCGGGCGCCGCCGCGGCGGTGCAGCTGGGCCAGCTGGGAATCAAGGACGTGCTGCTGGTGGACCGGGACCGCTTCCCGCGGAACAAGACCTGCGGCTCCGGGCTGTCGCCGGCGGCGCTGCACCTGGCGGAGGCGCTGGGAATCGGCTCCGAGCTGAGGAGGCAGGCGAACCCGGTGCTGACGGTCCGTTTCGTGACCCAGTCCGGGGAGGAGCTCCGTGCGCCGGCGAACTCGGCGGCGGTCATCCTGCTCCGCAAGGAGTTCGACAACCTCCTCGTCCAGCGCGCTCGGTCTCTCGGGGTGGGCTTTCGTGGCGGGTTCCGGGTGACTGACGCCCTCGAGGACGACGGCCGCGTGGTCGGCGTGCGCGGGTTCGATGGGACGGAGATCCGCGCGCGATGGACCTTGTTCGCCGACGGCGCGCACAGCCTGTTCACCCGGGACGATCGCGAGCGCCGGCACATCGACACGCTGATGGGCTGGTGGGAGGGGCCGGACTTCGAGCCGGGCCGGCTGGACATGATCTTCGACCCGGAGCTGTCGCCGCTCTACGGCTGGCTGTTCCCGGAGACTGCCACGCGGGTGAACATCGGCATCTGCATCGACGCGCAGGACGAGTACCGGCGAAAGGTGCCGCGAGACCTGCGGGCGGTGTTCCGGGGTTTCCTGCAGCGGCACTACACGCGGGAGCTCCGGAGCGCGCGGCAGGTCGGCGGTCTGAAGGGCCATCCCATCGTCCACACCACCTGGATCGCCAACGTCACCCGGCCCGGGGCCCTGCTCATCGGCGAGGCGGCACGGCTCACTCACAACGGGACCGGGGAGGGCATCAGCCAGGCGATGCAGTCGGGACTGTACGCCGCGGAGGCGCTGGCTCGAGTGGCCCGGGGCGAGCTCACCGAGCCGGAGTCCTGGCGCGGCTACCTGCGGGCCTTGCGGAAGCGCTTCACGCCGGGGTTCGCGGCCGGATACCTGCTGCGCGACATGGTCTCCAATGGAATGCTCGACGGGCTCGCTCGTACGTACAACAGCGCGTCGTTCCAGAAGGCAATTCACTGGCTGGTCGGGGCAGCGATGACCGGCACGACGTCGCAGGAGGCGCCTGCCGAGTATGCCGCCAGAAAGCCGGTGGGGCCGTCGTCGCGGGTGGCGTGAGGTCCTGGGTGCGCTGTTGCTCGTCGTCGGGCTGGAGGCCCCGGCGGGCGAGACCTGGGCGATCGAGCACGCGCGGCTGATTCCCTCCGCGACCGGAGCTGTGGTCGAGGATGGGACGGTGGTGGTGCGCGACGGGAAGGTGAAGGCGCTCGGTCCGCGGTCCTCGGTGCGGGTACCCGAAGGAGCGCGGCGGGTGGACGGGAGCGGCGGGACGGTGCTGCCGGGCTTCTGGAACGTCCACGTGCACTTCACCGACGAGCGCTTCACCGATGCGGCGCACCGGCCGGCGGAGGAGCTGAGCCGCGCGTGTCGGGAGATGCTGACCTCGCGCGGGTTCACGACCGTGGTGGATCTCGGATCCTGGCCGGAGAACACGGTGGCCCTGCGCCGCCGGGCTCCATCGCTTGATTGCCCGCGGATTCTCATGACCGGCTTCGCGATGTACCCGGCGGGCGGCGTGCCGATCTACGTGCGGAAGGCCCTGGGCGATTCGCTCGCGGATGGGCTGCCGCAGCCGAAGACGGGCGCGGAGGCGGCGCGCTTCGTCCAGCAGAGCGTCCAGCTGGGGGCGCGGGCAACGAAGCTGTTCGTCGGGACGTGGCTCGGCGGGAAAAAGACCGGGCTCATGGACCTGGCGGTGGTGAAGGGCGCGACCGCGGAGGCGCATCGCCAGGGACTGGTGGTCTTCGCGCATCCGGGGACGAACGAGGGAATCAAGAACGCGATCGAGGGTGGGGTGAACGTGCTGGCCCACACCGCACCGGAAGCAGGCCCGTGGTCGCCCGAGCTCATCCAGAAGCTGCGGGCGCGGCGGATGGCGCTGGCGCCGACCCTGAGCCTCTGGCGGGTGGAGGCGGATCGAGGCGGCATTCCGAAGGAGGTGGCGGACCGCTTCATCGCGGCCGGCGCGGACCAGCTGCGGGTGTTCGCCGCTGCCGGCGGCGAGGTGCTGTTCGGGACCGACGTCGGCTACATCCCGGAGAAGGACGCGGACGAGGAGGCGGGGCGAATGTCGCGCGCGGGGATGGACTGGCGCGCGATCCTCGTCTCTCTGACCTCCGCTCCGGCGCGACGGATGAAGGACGCGGGCCGCGGCGCGCTCGCGGTCGGGGCTCCGGCGGATCTGGTGCTCGTCGAGGGTGACCCGCGGGACAATGTGGAGTCCCTCACCCATGTCCGTGCGAGCTGGGTCGCTGGGAAATCGGTTTTCTCTCGGTAGTCCCTGCTCCCACCACGTAAGAGCTGGAGAAGTCAGGGAAAAAATTTGGGGTGTCGCTACAGACCGGTAGTCTCCTGGTGGGCGATGTACGGGAGGAACCGTCGGTGGACGACCTCGACAGGGCCAGGCTTCAGGACTTCTACGACGAGCTGGAGCGGTTCCGGGCGGTGTTCGCCAAGGCGCAGGCGCTCGTGGCGCCGATGATCGGCGAGGACGCGGGTCGTCTCGAGGCGATGGGCAAGGCGATCCGGAAGCTGTACGGGCCCGCGGTGGAGCCGCTGATGGCGCACGTGGACGAGGTGCTCGGCCACGCGAAGCGGATGATCGAGCAGCTTCCGGAGAATCCCATGCACCGGGCGTTCGAGCGCCGGAGCGGGGCGGATCGGCGCAAGTCGGATCGGGCGCTGCTCGGCCCGTCGTTCCGTGCGCCGACGGGAGTCGTGACGACGCCGGTGATCGAGACGGTCCCGCTCCCCGCCCCGGACCCGCAGTACGCCGATCCGGACCTGCCCACGGTGCGGACGCGCGCGCTCCGCGGTCGGGAGATCCCGATGCCGGCGACGCGGCCGACGACGAACGGCCAGCTGGTCAACGTGAACGGCAATCACGTCGAGGACGAGAGCCCGGCGCGGGCGGCGATCCGTGGATTCGCCCAGAGCAACGGCGTCGAGCCCAAGCCGCCGCGGCCGCCGAGTGTTTCGCAGACGGTGCCCAGCGTGCGCCGGGAGATCCCGCGGCCGCCTGCGCCGGAGTCCGAGATCCGGATCACCTACGAGGATCCCGGCGGCTGGGGCGTGCTCTAGGCCGGACTCACTCCTCCAGCGGCGGCCAGGGGTACCACGGGAGCAGGGGGACCATCGAAGCGAGCTTGGCGTCGGCGATGAGGGTGAGCGCGCGCTCGACCTGGATGAAGCGGGCGGCCTTCTCCTTGGGGAGCACCTTCGCGAATCTCGGCGCGTAGTCGATCCGCAGCTTGGCGAGGTCGAGGTCGCGCTGGAGGCTGGCCTTGACGAGGTTGGTGGCCATCGCCGGATCGGCCTTGTCACCGGCGTCGAGGTACTTCTTGAGCAGGTCGAACCGCCTGTCGTTCAGGGCCTTTGCGGCAGCGTCGTACTGCTTGTAGAGCGGCCAGAACTTCGCGGCCTCATCCGAGGTGAGCGAGACGTTCTTCGCGATGAGATCGCTCTTGCCGGCGCGGACCTCGGCGCGGAGCTTCTCGATCTGCTCGACCGTCAGCGGGGGCGCCTGAGGGGCCGTCGTGGTGCTTGTGGCCTGGGCGTGGGCGGAGACGCTGAACAGCAACAGCAGCGTGGACAGGGTTCTCATCGGTTCCCTCCTGAACTTCGTTCGGGTCGGAGGAAGACCGCTCCCCCCCGACGGAGAGCCCGCATCGCAGCCGCACTGGCGGGCGTGAATGGGACCAAGGTCTCACCCGAGGGATGTCGAGGAGCAAGGTGGAGGCGCTCCTCTCGCGAGCCGTGCTGGAGGAGATCGAGGTCTGCACCGACGGCGCGGCCGCCGCGAGGAAGTGACCGACGGCCGGCCTCACTCGACGATCGGTCGGTCCTGCAGATGCGGCCCGAGCGGACCGTTGAGCACGTCGTGGAACACGGCTCGGAGCTCTGGAGTATACGGGACGTTCATGACCGACGAGCCATCGGTGAACGTCTCGCTCCACCAGGCGAAGCCGTGCACCTCCGGCCAGCGGCCGTCGAGCAGGTCCTCCAGCGTCTTCTGGGTCCACTCGAGCGGTTTGCAGGTAGTGGCCACGAGATTCGTTCCCAGCTCGAAGAAGAAGATTGGCTTCCGCCGCGCGGCGTCTCCGAGCTCAGCCTCGCGGGCGATCAGGAGCGCGTCGATGTCGTTGCATCTCGTCAGGTCTGGTCCCTGGTTCTGGTACATCGAGAATCCGATCCAGTCGACCACGTCGTCGCCGGGGTAGTAGGCGCCCGCATTGTTGAGCGGGGTGTCGCTCGGCCAGTTCTCGCCGTTGAGATGGAACGCCCAGGTGATGTTGTTCGCTCCTTGGTCACGCATCACCTCGACGATGTGACGGAAGGCCTGCTGGAACTTCGCGGGGCCGGCCGGATACCCGCCGTTGTAGGGCGCGCTCCAGGGATTCCAGTCGCCGTTCACCTCGGTGCCGTACTGGACGATGAGCGCCGTCCCGAAGGCCTTGGCTCCGTCCGCCCAGGCGCGCAGCTCGCCGTCGAACTCTCCGGAGTTGATCCGGTCCAGGGTGTACCTCGGGTCGGGGATCAGCTGCCGGTTCTGGCTGCGCATGTGCAGGCGGATGAACGGCACCGCGCCGCGGGCGCGGATGGCTTCCGCTGTGATCCGGGGAAATTGCTTGCTCACGTACCATTCGTTGCTGAAGTAGATCCACGCCAGCGGTCGCCCCACCGCATCGACGTAGTCGTCCGCTGCCTTCATCGAGATGTCCGCGTCGGGCTGAGTGGTCCCCGCGGGGAAGACCCCGTGGTACACGCTGCCTGGGGGCGGGAGCTCGATCCGCGTGCCGTCCGAGGTGCCGCCGTCGCTTCCCGTTCCACCGTCTGGGGGTAGCCCGGCGTCGCGCGGCGGTCCGGCATCCGGTCCCGCGTCGGGGGGACTTCCTGCGTCACCGTGCGAGCCCGCGTCGGCAGGAAGGCTCCCGGCGTCTCCGCCCGGGGTTCCGGAGTCCAGAGGTCCTCCACCGCCGCTGCCGCCACAGGCGACCGCGAGTGCGAGTGCGCAGACCCATCCCTTGCTCAGTCCCCGACTCGTTGGACCTGTCGACAAGTAGCCTCCGCGCGGAGACCGAAGCTGCGACCGGTCGAGTAGCCGGGCCACTGACCGATGATCCTTTCGGAGGAGCTGGCGCCAGAGGCCAGGTCCTGCTTCTGGTGTTGGACGCTCGGGCTGGCCTCCGGGCGGGACGGTTTCGCAGCGGGGAGGCGCCTGGTCGGCTAGAAGTCCGCCGCGGGCCTGTTTCGCCCGTCCCGGAGGAACGTCTTTGAAGGTTTTGGTCGTCGTCCAGGCACGCACTGGCAGTACCCGTCTTCCCGGCAAGGTGCTGATGCCGCTCGCGGGAAAGCCGCTGCTGGTCCGGATGGTCGAGCGGGTCCTGGCGGCCAAGACTCCGGCGAAGGTCATGGTCGCCACCACGACCGCCAGCTCCGACGATCCAGTGGCGGACCTGGCGAGGCAGGCCGGCGTGGACTGCGTGCGGGGTCACCCCACCGACCTTCTCGACCGGCACATCGCGGCCCTGCGCACCACCGACTGTGACGCCGTCTCCAAGATTCCCTCCGACCAGCCCCTGCTCGACCCCGCGCTGGTGGATCGCGTCCTCGGGACCTTCCTCGAGGACCCCTCCTACGACTACGTCTCCAACCTCCATCCGAGCACCTGGCCGGATGGGTACGACGTGGAGGTGATGAAGCGCGAGGTGCTGGAGACCGCCTGGCGTGAGGCCACCAAGCCGATGGAGCGGGAGCACACCACCCCGTTCATCTGGGAGCGCCCAGACCGCTTCAAGCTGAAGAACCTGGTCTTCGACCGCGACCTGTCGATGACCCACCGGCTGACCATCGATTACGCCGAGGACTACGAGCTCATCCGGCGCGTGTACGACGCGCTGTACGTCGAGGGGAAGCCGCCCTTCGGACTCCAGGCCATCCTCGACTACCTGGACACGCATCCCGAGGTCTTTGCCCTCAACCAGAAGTTCGCCGGGGTCAACTGGTACCGGCACCACCTGGACGAGCTGAAGACGGTGGACGCCTCGCGCACCCGGGTCCCGGAGCACGAGCGCAAGGCGCCCACCAAGTAGTCCGGTCTCTTTTCGCTAGGCGAGCCGCGCGAAGCCGGTGTGCTTCACCGGTCCCAGCAGCCGCGAGCGGACGTCGCCCTTGGTCCGGGCGTCCGCGACCTTTCCGAACGCCGCCTCGACCGCGTCGAGGTACGCCGAGACGTGCTGCTCCTCGTGCCGCACCGTCGGGTAGAAGCGGTCGGAGGCGAGGAAGCCACGCCCCAGCATCTCCTGGATGAAGAGGGTCATCAGGGCCGGCGCGTCCTTGTCCTGGAAGCCGAAGCCGGCCAGCGCCGGGATGCCGGTCACGGTGAGGGGAACGCCGGTGCGCTCGGCGGCCTTCTTCCAGCCCTCCTGCACCCGGGTGCCGATCTCGGTGAGCGTCCTGCCGGCGTCGATCTTCCGGTGCTTGGTGGTCGAGGCCAGCGCCGCGGCGGGGCCGACCCGCTCGGTGAAGTAGGCGCTGGAGATGAAGGTCTTCTGCACCGCCTCCATGACCGACCTGCGCCCGACGATGGCCGCCATGGCGAAGCCGTTGGAGAGGGCCTTGGCGTAGGTGGCGATGTCCGGATCGACGCCGTAGACCAGATGCGCGCCGCCGGTGTTCATCCGGAAACCCGCGGTGATCTCGTCGAAGAGCAGGACCGAGCCGTTCTTCGTCGCGATCTCCCGCGCGCCTTCGAGGAAGCCGGGAATGCGGCCTGCTCCGCGAACGGGCTCCATGACGATCGCCGCGAGCTTCTTCCCCCGTGCCTCGACGACCTTCCGGAGCGCGTCCAGGTCCCCGTAGGCGAAGGGGTGGGTGGTGCCGGTGAGCCCGCGGGGAACGCCGAGTGGATCGAGCCCGGGCAGCAAGTGCCCCTTGAGGTCGTCCCCCCCGGCGAGGTTCACCGAGAGGTACCAGTCGTGCCAGCCGTGGTAGCCGCAGAAGGCGATCTCGTCCCGGCCGGTGGCAGCCCTGGCGATGCGCACCGCCTTGGCCATCACCTCGCCGCCGGTGCGGGAGTAGCTCACCATGTCCGCCCAGGGGTGGAGCTCGAGCAGCAGCTCGGCGAGGCCCACGTCCTCGGGCGGGTTGAGCGTGCACATCGGCGTGGACTTCACCGCGTCGATGACCGCCTTCTCCACGTCCGGGTCGGCGTAGCCCAGCGTCTGGGCGCCGATGCCCACCATGGTGAAGTCCAGGTAGCGGTGGCCGTCCAGGTCCCACACCTCGCAGCCCGAGGCGCGCGAGTAGTACGCGGGCCACAGCTCCGGCAGGTACATCTCGGCCCGCTTGCCGAGGAGCTGCGCGCCGCCGGGGAGAATCTGCTTCGCCCGCGCGTACAGCTGCTGCCCGGTGCCGTTCTTGAAGTCCTCGATGCCCATGGGTGTGCGTTTCTCCGTCAGGAGGCGATCCGCTGCGCGGCCGCTCCGATCTGCGGCGCCCGGCCCCGAGCGCGCAGGACTCCCCGTATCACGTCGGCGATCTCCTCGGCGGCGCGGCGGTTCTGTACCGGCGTGAGCGCCTCCACCTGTTCCAGGGGGAGGTTGGTGTGGACCTCCTTGCCCAGGGCGAGACCGCAGAAGGTGAGCGAGCTGTGCTCGGTGATGAGCACGTCGCAGTTGGCCACCATCTCCTCGGCGTTTCCGTCGGCGAAGACCAGCGCGCTCGGCGCGACGGCGAGGATCTCCCGGGTGGCCCGCTCCACGTTCTCGTTGGGGTGGAGCTTGAAGATCAGCTGGCGGCCGGCGGCGAGCTGCACGGATCTCCTGAGCAGCGCCGGGCGGTCCACCGCCATCATCGTCTCGCGGCCGTCGCTGGTGCAGACCAGCACGTAGCCGTGGTGCGGGAAGTCGTTGTCGCGGAACCGGGCGAAGTCGTCGAAGTTCGGGATCCCGGTCACCACCAGCTTCTCCGGAGGGATGCCTTCGGCGAGGAACTGCTTCCGGTACCCCTCGCTGGCCACGCAGAACCGCTCGTAGGCCTGGGTCAGCCCGAACACGGCGGTGGTGGCCAGCGGCCGGGGCATGAGCCGGGTGTGCCGCCACACCCAGGTCCGCCAGTTGGGCTGCTCCATGATGCCCTCCTGGACGAGCACCATGGGGGTCCGGCCCAGGTTGTACGGAAGCGCCGCGTCGTTGGGGCAGACCCAGAGATCGTAATCGTTGCGCTCGGCGGCGAGGTCGATCCGGAGCCCGAGCCGATTGATCTCGTCGACGCAGATGCCGCGGCGCTTGTAGCCGTTGATCGCCGGCTCGCACATCCCGACCCTGACCAGGACGTAGTGGTGCGGCCAGTCCGAGTAGTAGGGGCTGAACCAGGCCTCGACCTCGGGGAGCGCCCGAGCGATCTGGAGCATCTGTCCCGTCTGGTTGGGCGAGCCGCCCACGAACAGCACCCGCGGCACCCGTCCCACCGGCGTCTTCGGTCCCCGCGGCATCATCCGCATCGCGCCGGGGCCGGCGCGCAGCATCCGCCGCGCGGTCCAGAGCGCGAGCACCGCGCCGAGAAGGGCTCCCACCGCCAGCGCGAGCTTCGGCTCCTCGGGCGCGACCGCCGAGACTCCGACCCCGCCCAGTCCCAGCCCGAAGGCAGCCAGGGCCGAGAACAGCAAGGTGCCGAACGCATACCGGAGCGGCGCAGGCTTTCCGGTGATGCCCGCCCACCTTTCCGGCTCGCGCGGGTAGATACGCGGACGGTCTCGGTCCGGGGTACGGAGCCAGGCCACCACAGCCACCGCGCCGGCGAGCGCTGCGAGTAGGAGAAACGGGGCGATCATCGGAGGGTGACGACATCCCTTTCACCGGCAACGAGCCCAACGTCAAGTCGACGTCCAGGGGGGCTGGACCGGGGGTGAGAAAATTGCTGCGCACCGCGTCTCACGCTGATAACTCCAGACGGTTTGTTCCCCACGGCCCTCATCGTCCTCTGGGCGTTCCTGATGATCGCCCTGGAGCGCCGTTTCCCGTACGAGCGGCAGCCATTCCTGCGCCGCGAGTTCTGGACCGACCTTCTGTGGTTCAGCACCGTCTTCTCGGTGCTCATGGGGCTCGTGGCGGCCAAGTTCGTCATCCCCGGCATCGACCACCTCACCGGCTGGAGCCAGACGCGGGGGATCCGCGAATGGCCCCTGGTGCTACAGGTCCTCGTATCCCTGTTTACCCACGACCTGTTCATCTACCTGTTCCACCGGTGGATGCACGTGAACCCCTATCTCTGGCGAATCCACGAGGCGCATCACTCGACACCGGATGTGGACTGGGTGGGTGGCTCGCGCGGGCACGTGATCGAGAACACCATCACCGGGACCGCCGAGCTGGCGCCGATCATCCTCTTCATGTCCCCGGAGGTGGCGGCCATCAAGTCGGTCATCGATGCCTGCTGGGGGATGTGGATCCACAGCAACATCGACTGGGACATGGGACCGCTGAAGTGGGTGATCAACGGCCCGTACATGCACCGCTGGCACCATGCCCGGGAGATCCACGACGTGAACTTCGCCACGAAGTTCTCGTTCTGGGACTGGCTGCTGGGGACGGCCTACCTGCCGGCAGGTCGGAAGCCGGAGAGCTACGGCCTGGACGTCAACTGGCCGCTGAACATCGCGGTGCAGCAGGCGTTCGCCTTCCGGAAGTTCAAGCCGAAGGCAGTGCTCCGGCCCCGCGGACCGAGGGAAGCGGCCAGGCTCCATGCGGGCGACCCGGAGTTCGTCGTACCGGCCGAGGAGTACAGGCGCCGGACGGGAACGAGCCCGGTGGGCGGCGCCCTCGAGCCCGGGATCGCCGCGTAGCGCTCGGCTGCGTCTCCCTCGAAGCTTGTCCGGTCAGCCCCTGCCGTGCTCCTGGACCTGCGGGCAGGGCACCGAACCGTACGAGCAGAAGATGCAGCAGTGACCCGCCTTCGGTGTGAGGACGGTTTCGCAGCGCTCGCACTCGTAGGACCACCGGCACGCGTCGATGGGCATCGTCTCGCGCTTGACGTGGCCGCACATCGGACAGGTCAGGGTGGATTCGAGCACGAGGACGGGCATCGCCCGAGGACTACCACTGACTTGTCCCGGACGCTCGATCCCCGGCTCAGCACCTGCCCGGTGCATGATGGTTGCCGATGGCTGGCCGAAGTCACGTTGCGGTCGTGGGGGCGGGTGTGGCGGAACCCGGGATCGCCGCTCTGGCCGAGGAGGTCGGACGGCTTCTTGCGAGGAGCGGAGCGGTCGTCATCCGTGGCGGCCTTGGCGGAGTGATGGAGGCCGCCTGCCGTGGAGCGAAGTCCGCGGGCGGACTCACGGTCGGCATCCTTCCCGGGCTCGATCGGTCCGAGGCAAACCCCTGGGTGGACGTGACGATCCCCACGGGGCTCGGCGAGGCACGGAACGCGCTCGTCGTCCGGGCGGCGGACGTGCTCATCGCCATCGGCGGGGAATATGGAACCCTGTCGGAGATTGCGCTGGCGCTGAAGACGGGAAAGTCGGTCGTCGGCATCGACACCTGGGAGCTGTCCAGGTCCGGCATCGCACGCCGGGACATCGTCCTGGCTGCGACCGCGGCGCAGGCGGTCGAGCACGCGCTGAGGCTCGTCACTGCCCGTCCCTGACGTCCTGGTCACAAGAACAGAGGCGATGAGCGCCGGACAGGGCCCTCGCTGCACGTACTCGGCTTCAGCGGCCGCTCTAGCGGGCCGGACGACGCCGCGGAAGCTCGGGCGCCCCGTCGACCGTGGATCTCCGCCGCACTGGCCCGCGCGGACCGGCTCGCTCGAAACAGTTGAGCGCCGGGAGATGTCGACCCCCGGACGGAACCACTGCCACCGGTCCTCAAAGTCGCGGCGAGTGCGCAAGAAGGATTGGTTTCCCTCTGGGCGACAGGACCGCGATTGACCCTCCAGACGCTGCCGAAGGTGCCCTCTGGCGTCCACGGTCTCGACGAGATCACCGGAGGAGGTCTTCCTCGTGGCCGGCCGACGCTGATCTGTGGCGGCGCCGGATGCGGGAAGACCCTCTTCGCCGTGGAGTTCCTGGTGCGGGGGGCGGTCGAGCACGGCGAGCCGGGGGTCTTCATGGCCTTCGAGGAGACCTCCGAGGAGCTGGCGGCAAACGTCGCCTCGCTGGGCTTCGACCTGCGGAGGCTCATCGCCCAGCGGAAGCTGGCCATCGACTACGTGCGCGTGGAGCGCAGCGAGATCGAGGAGACCGGCGAGTACGACCTCGAAGGTCTCTTCGTCCGCCTCCAGTACGCCATCGACAGCGTGGGGGCGAAGCGCGTCGTGCTGGATACCATCGAGTCGCTGTTCAGCGGACTCCCCAACCCGGCAGTGCTCCGCGCGGAGCTCCGCCGTCTGTTTCGCTGGCTCAAGGATCGCGGGATGACCGTGGTCATCACCGGTGAGAAGGGCGAAGGCACGCTGACCCGGCACGGCCTGGAGGAGTACGTCTCCGACTGCGTCATCTTTCTCGACCACCGGGTCACGGACCAGACGTCCACGCGGCGGCTCCGGGTGGTGAAGTATCGCGGCACCACCCATGGCACCAACGAGTACCCGTTCCTCATCGACGCGGGCGGAATCTCCATCCTTCCAGTGACCTCGCTCGGCCTCACCCATCGGGTGACCACGGAGCGGCTCTCGACCGGCATCCCCCGGCTCGACGAGATGCTGGGGGGCAAGGGCTACTTCAAGGGGAGCACCATCCTCCTCTCCGGAACCGCCGGTACGGGGAAGACCACCTTCGCCGCGATCCTCGCCCGGGCCGCCTGCGAGCGAGGGAACCGCGTCCTCTATTTCTGCTTCGAGGAGTCACCGGACCAGCTGGTGCGAAACATGCGGTCGGTGGGAGTCGACC
>JBKPMY010000282.1:0-4650 GCA_046732375.1 Myxococcota bacterium | reverse complement strand
GCCGAGGGTCAGCTCGGCCACCGCCACCGAGTTCCCGCCCGGGGTGTTCATCACCACCACGCCCTTCCGCGTGGCGGCCGCGACGTCGATGTTGTCCACCCCCACGCCCGCGCGACCGATGAGCTTGAGCCGTCCCGGGTTCTCCAGCACCTCGGCGTTCACCTTGGTAGCGCTGCGGACGGCGAGCACGTCGTACTCGCCGACGATGGCCTTGAGGGCAGATGGGGCGAGGCCGAGCTTCACCTCCACCGAGAGCTCGGGTGTGCCGCGCAGGATCTCCAGCCCCTCCGGCGACAGCTCGTCCGCGACCAGGACCTTCATCGTCGTCGTGCTCCCCGGGTTGTCGATCGACAGGACCTACCATCCGCCCGAACGGCTCTCCAGTCTGCAGACCTCAGGGTGTGCCGAGCGGGACGCTTCTCGACTCCTCCCATCGCCGGTACACCGCGGGCTTCGGCGCACCGTCGTAGGTGCGGAGGCCCATCGCGCCGAAGGCCTTCATCCGCAGCTCGCCCTGCAGCTGGGTATCCTCGGTCCCGGTGGGAGGAGGCCCCCGGAAGAGGTCCCGGACCGCGCACCACTCCGCGCTCTGGTGGCATCCGCAGTCGGTCATCAGCGGGGCGATGAGCAGATCGCGATCGGCAATCCAGGTCACCAGGTCCATCCCCGCGGCCTGGGCATCGGAGAGGAGCCGGTCCAGGTAGGCGGCGGCGAACGTCTCGTCGCTGGTGAGCGCGGTGAAGCAGGCACCGCCCGAGGACTGCGCCACCAGGGGGGTGGAGAGCCAGCCCGCCTCGGCGATGAGGGCGCGCTCTCCGCCACGACGGGCCGCCCGGGTGAACCAGTCCGCGGGCAATGCGTTGAGCGACGGCACCGCTCCGAGGTACGGGTAGGTGGAGACGGCGAACCGGTCGCGCTTCACCCGGGCGAGGTGGGCGTAGCCGTTCTCGTAGCAGACACCGGCGTCGGTCCCCGGCGGACAGCTTCCGGGGGCGAGCCCGTAGAGCGCGTCGATCTGGATGGAAGGAAAGACCGGGACGCCCGGCCTCCGCGACCTGGCGGCGTCGTATGCGGCATTCACCACGTCCACCATGCCCTCCCAGGCGGAGGAGCAGGCGATGTCCCAGAGGTTCAGCTCGATGCCGACGTTGAGGAACTCCGGCTGGAAGAGGTCCACCATCCACTCGACGTAGCGGACGTAGGCGTCGCGCCAGGTCGGGCCGTCGGCCGCGGTCCGGAAGTCCCAGCAGCGGGGTGCCCAGTCGCTCTCCACGACCTCGGTCCCGCCGATCACCCGGACGCGCGGCGCGAGCGAGCTCCGGTTCCCATCGAGCGGGGAGACGGAGAGGAAGACCTGCTTGCCCGCGGCCCGGGCGGCACTGGCCAGCCCGGACATGCTGGCTGCCCAGCCGGGGGGAGGCGGGCCTCCGGCGGCGAACGCCTCCCAGGGGAGGCCATAGAACTCCTGGTGGATGGCGACCACGTCGACGTCGGTGGCGAGGTTGGCCTGGGTGAGCAGGAGACCCGTCGACGGGCCGGTCACCACCAGCTGCGCCCCCGAGGCAGCGAGCCGGAAGCTCCGGGTCGGACCGGCGTCGGACGAGCCGCAGGCCAGCCCCACGGCGAGAGTGACCAGGGAGACCCCTCGCCAGAGCCGGGCATCGACGGGGAGCGCGCGGGGCACCCGGCGATCATCGGCTCGGCGAGACGCGATTGCCACAGGCCCGGGAACCCGGGCCGAGTCGAGGGAGTCTCTCCGCGGAGACGCAGCGACGAAGCACCGCGTTCTCCGGGGGCACGTATGCGCCTATTTCCGGGTGCTCTGCCACAGCCCCAGCGTGGCGCCGGTGGGGTCGGTGATGATGCTGAACTTCCCCATGTCCGCGACGGGCATGGAATCGACCAGGACCTTGGCCCCGAGCTCCTTCGCCTTCTTCGTGGACGAGGCGAGGTCGGCGACGTCGACGTAGGCCAGCCAGTGCGAGGGAATGCCGGGCTGCTGCGCGGCCATCATCCCTCCGCCGGTGCCCTCGCCGACGCTCAGCATCGTGTATGTGCCGAACCCGGGAACAGACTGGTCCTCGAGCTTCCAGTCGAAGAGTCGAGAGTAGAAGTCGCGTGCCTTCTTGAGATCCGTGGTCTGCAGCTCGACGTGGACGAACGGGTTGGCCATGGCGCTTCTCCGGACGAAAGTGGAACCGCCATCAGCCACCTCCGGCCGATGGCGGTCAAGCGCCGCTCGCTGCTCGTCACCCACGGTTCACCGGTAGACCGCCTGGCCGGATGGCCAGCGTGATGATGCTCGCGGCGGTGCAGAACGAGGTGCTGGTGATGCAGTGGTCACCACGCCAAGTGCCGTCCTCCCGCTGGATGTTGGCCAGGCGGCCGCGGATCGACTTGCTCCACTTCGCCCACTCCTCGCTTCCGCCGCGGGCGAAGGCCTCGGTCGACAGGAGATACGAGACGTGCTCCTCGCCGCCGTAGGTCCCGAATCCGCGGACGAAGGCCTCGTCCTCGAGGTGAGCGCGGGCCGCCTTGGCCGGTTCCCCGCCCAGATTCCCCGAGCGCGCGGCCGCGTCGAGCGATCCAGCGGCCTGGTACAGGGCGACCCCGGCCGCGTCGTCGGTGCGGAACTGCTTCCGCTTCTCGTCGTAACCCTTGAGCATGTACTCCTCGGACCTGGCGATGGACTCGGCCGCGACCTTGGCCCCGGCGTCCTTGGCCGTGTAGAGGCCCCGGGCGGCGAAGGCACTGGAGAGGACCGGCGCCCAGCCGTCCTTGGCAAAGCTCCCGTCACTCCGTTGCAACGCCTGGACCTTCGCCACGCACAGGTCGAGCGCGGCGCGCGCGCGATCCCGGTCGGCGCCGGCCGGCATGCCGGGGATGGCCTCACCGAGGAACTGCGCGGCGAGGAAGGTGTCGATGCCTCGGCCGAGCTTGCGCTGCGGCTGGGTCCCCTCGGACTGGATGAAGGCGCCCGGCGCGGGCGACCGCTCGACGGCCCGGATGACGTACAGCAGCGCGCGGCGGGTGGGCTCGGCGAGCGACTGGCCCTGGCTCTCCTTGCCGAGGCGGAGGAGGGCGATCCCCGAGAGGCTGGTGGTGGCCACGTCCGCGGGGGTCCCCGCCTCGGGACCCCACCCTCCGTCCGCCCCCTGGGCCTGGAGCAGCCAGCGCAAGGGGCGGGTCAGGTCGGGCTCGGCCCGAGCCTCTCGCTGAGGCTGGGGTCTGGGAGCGGGAGCGGGAACGCCGGATGAGGAAAGGACGGTGAGCGCCGACAGAAGGAGCGCGGGCATGCTGGACATGGTCAGGAACTCCGGAAGGGGTACTGGGGCCTGAAACGCAGGAGGGGCTGCCCCGGATCTGCTCCCCGGGTTCGCCCTCGCGCGCCGCGGCCGGGGCGGGTAGCGTCGCGCGTCAGGAAGGTGCGCGCGTGATGCGGTGGGTGCTCGCAGGTCTCTGTGTGCTGGGCGCCGGAGGGCTCGTCGCCGCACACGCCCAGCAGAAGGGGGCTCCTCCAGACCCGGTGGTGATGCCGGCCGAGCGCATTCCTTCGGAGAGCGAGGCCAGGCTGACCGACCGGATGAAGCGGCACGGGGCCGACCTCATCGGGCTCACCCACGCGGTGACCGTGCTCGACCGGAAGGCCATCGCCGAGACCGCGGATCGCATCCGCCTGGACACCGCGCTCACCCTGAACGTGGACGGGGGCGTGGTGAACGATGCCCGGTTCCAGCAGCTGGACAAGCAGCTGCGGGAGCGGGTGACCGAGCTCGCCACCGCTGCGCGCAGCAGCGACGACTCGGCGCTGGCCCCCGCCTTCGGCCGCACGATGGAGACGTGCGTGCGGTGCCACGCCTCCTACCTCAAGCGCGCAACGAAGGCCCGCTAGGCACGAGGTGCTCCGGCGCCGGGCTGCCATTCGGTCGCGGAACGCGATAGGTGTCGGTGGACCTTGCGCAGACTCGCGGCGCTCCTCGCCCTCCTCGCCTCCCTCGCTGCCGCCGCCGCGCCCTCGCTGGAGCTCGTCCCCGCACGGGTGAAGCCCGGCGACCCGGTGCTGGTGGTGGTGCGCGGGACGGAGGACCTCCCCGAGGGCACCGTGGGCTCGAGGCCGGCCGCGTTCTACCGCCAGGGTGACCATGCGGAGGCGCTGGTGGGCGTTCCCGTCGAGGAGGAGCCCGGGCTGGTCCAGGTCCGGGTCACCGCGGGCGGGGTCTCGCTCGGTGCGCCGCTGGAGATCGTCCCCCCGGAGTTTCCGGAGCGAAAGCTGACCGTGGCGAGCAAGTTCGTGAAGATTCCGCCGTCGGCGAGGGCCCGGATCAAGGCCGACCAGGCAGCGTTCCAGAAGGCGTGGGCCACCCCGCTCCGTCCTCGCGCGTTTTCCGACAACTTCGAGAAGCCACGCGACTCGGAGATCACCGCCCGCTTCGGCGACAAGCGCACGCTGAACGAGAAGAAGACCACCCAGCACTTCGGCCTGGACCTCGACGGGGCGACGGGCGACGAGATCCGCGCGGCCAACGAGGGGCGGGTGTTGATGGTGCGCGACTGCTACACCTCGGGGAACACGGTACTGGTGGAGCACGGCGCCGGGCTCATCACCGCCTACTTCCATCTCTCGAAGTTTCTGGTGAAGAAGGGCCAGGA
>JBKPMY010000281.1:0-12619 GCA_046732375.1 Myxococcota bacterium | reverse complement strand
CGGTCACCCCTGTCGCCGCCACCGCCCTCGCGCCGATCGCGGTCACCTCGGTCGCGGTCACGGCCGCCGCGGCGGTTGCGCCCACCCCGGTGCCCGCGGTCCCGATCCCGATCGCGGGCCACCGGCTCGTTGCGCTCCGCCGGAAGGCCCACGCCCTCGGGGGCACGGAGCGTCGAGGCGGAGGAAGCGACCTTGTGGTCCTCGCCGTGCGCGCTCCGCCCGTAGAGGTCGTACTGCTCGCGGTGGTAGTTGGTCTGCTGCCGCACCTGGATGGTCTTGTTGTACCGGTCCATCAGGTGCCGCAGCTCCTCCCGCTCCTCGCTCTGGAGCAGCCGGGCCACCTCGACGCTGCAGTTCACGACCAGCGTCGGATCCTTGAAGTTGGGCGCCTCCCGCCGCACCTCGCGGAAGATCTCGTAGGCCACCGTGGTGGCGGTCTTCACGAACCCCTGACCGCCGCAGTAGCCGCAGTCCTCGTGCAGCATGCGGCCGATTGACTCGCGCACCCGCTTGCGAGTCATCTCCACCAGGCCGAGCTCGCTGATGCGGAGCACGTTGGTCTTCGCCTTGTCCCGGCCGAGCGCCTCCTGGAGTGACTTGAAGACCTTGTCGCGGTTCTGCGGCTTCTCCATGTCGATGAAGTCGCAGATGATGATCCCGCCGATGTTGCGCAGCCGGAGCTGGTAGACGATCTCCTTGGCCGCCTCCATGTTGATCTTGGTGATCGTCTCCTCGAGGCTCTTCTTCCCCACGTAGCGCCCGGAGTTGACGTCGATCGCGGTGAGCGCCTCGGCCTGGTCGATGATCAGGTACCCGCCGCTCTTCAGCCACACCTTGCGCTGGGTGGCGCGGCGGATCTCCTGCTCGATTCCGTAACTGTCGAAGATGGGCTCGTCGGAGTCGTGGAAGGCCACGCGCTGGGCGAGCGCCGGATCCTGCGCGGTGACGAAGCCGAGGATGCGCTCGTACTCCTCGCGGTCGTCCACCACCAGCTTCTCCACGTCGGCGGCGAACAGGTCACGGGTGGCGCGGAGGATGAGGTCCAGGTCCGGGTGCATGAGCCCCGGCCCGCCGCGCTTCTCGTTCTTGCGAACCACCTGGTTCCAGATCTCGATCAGGAACCGGATGTCGCTCTCCAGCTTTGCCTGGGGGACGTTCTCCGCGACGGTCCGGACGATGAAGCCTGTTCCCGGCGGCCGGAGCCGGTCGACGATCTCCCGCAGACGCCGCCGCTCCTTCTCGTTGGAGATCCGGCGGCTGATGCCCACGTGGTCCACGGTGGGCATGAAAACCAGGTGCCGGCCGGGGATGCTGATGTGCGAGGTGAGGCGGGCGCCCTTGCTGCCGATGGGGTCCTTGGAGATCTGGACCACCACCTCCTGACCCACCTTGAGGAGGTCCTCGATGCGGACCTCCTTCCGCGGCTTCGGGCGGTCGTCCCGGCGGTCGCCCCTCCCGTGACCGTTCCGGCCCCGGTCCCGGCCACGCTCCTGCTGCTGGCGCTCGCGGACCTCGCGGGGGGCCCTTCGCTCGCCCTGGTCCGTCCGGCGCTGGGCCGGCGCGGAGGTCTTGGCCCCGGAGGCGGCGGTCTCTCCTGCCGTGCCGTTCTCGGCCGCCGAGGTGTCCACGTCCGGCGCGGGGAGCGGAACCACCGCGGGCTCGGGCGCGGGCAGCGGAACCGGAGCGTCTGCCCCGGCGCCTTCGGCCATGGAGAGCGGAGCGGTGATGACGTCGTCGTCGGCCGCCAGCAGGGGCCGGTCGCCGTTGTCCGCCTTCGAGACCTGGGGAGGGTCACCGGGCGCTGATTCCGAGGGCAAGAAGGAAGGGTCGAGCGCGGGCGCGCCGGTGAAGACACCCGCCTCGTCGGCGGCGGCCTCGAGCGCGTCTTCTGCCTCGGAGGCCTCCTCCTCGCCGATCTCCTCGGCGGCCTCGAGGCCGGGCGCACCTGCTTCGCTGAAGGCGGCCGCGTGCGCTGCCTCGTGGAGGGCGTCGGCGTGGGCGTCGACGTGCTCGACCTCGGCGTGGAGCGAGGGTGGCTCGAGCGCCGGCGCGGCCGGGCCTGCCTCCTCGAGATCGTCCGGAACCTCGGGAGCGTCCTCGTGCTCGCCCTCGGTCAGCTCGAACTGCGCGCGGGCGAAGTCGGGGTCGTAGACGACGTCGGAGACGTAGAGGAAGGCGGCCTTGTCCAGCCCGATGTCCACGAAGGCCGCCTGCATGCCCGGGAGCACCCGGACCACGCGACCCTTGTAGATGTTGCCGACGACTCCCTTGTCCTTCTTACGCTCGAGATAGAACTCCGCGATGTGGCCGTTCTCGACGAGCGCCACGCGCGTCTCGCGGCCGGCCGCGTTGATCAAGAGGATGCTGCCCATGGGGGGACCCCGTGCGCGCGCACCCGGACTCGCCGTCCGCCGGACGGGTGGCGGCGGAATCGAGCGGTTCGGTCATGCGCGTCATGAGGGCGTCCGGTCGTGTTCCCGGCGGCGCAGACCGGGGGCCGCCTGGGCGGTGCTCGGTCGTCGGGCGCAAGGTGATCACGAGAGTCAGGACTCCCTCGAAGTGCTCTGGTGCTGCTTTCCTGCGGCCAACTCCGGGTTGGGGTCGCCGGGCCAGTGGCCTCGGACGCCCGGGTGGGTGCGCCGCACGCTGCGGCGTCCCGGGGACGCAGGTCCCGTCAAAAATCCCTTTCAGTCCTTATACTTGCAGAGAAAGGGGCCTCCGCGCAAGAGATCCCGCAAACCCTGCGGATCCCCGGGGGAGGACACCAGCACACCTCGACCGGGCCCGGGTACGGGCAATGACGGTGTCAATGACGAGGTGTCTGACACCTCGCGGGGGCCCACGTCGGGCCGTCAGCAGTCGGCGATGGACGGCTGCCTGCTCCCCGGCCGGGCGGGGCGGGCGCGCGACTCGCGCTTCAGCCGGAGCGCCACCCAGCTCTCGGTCAGCAGTGCCCGCTTGTCGTCCACCAGGCCGAGGTCGAGGCCTGCCTGGCGCACCATGTCCTCGTCGAGCGCGCTCCCGCCTTCCTCCCAGGCGACCCAGATCCGTCCCGGAACGGTGATGGAGCGGGCCAGCGCCGGAAGGCGGGAGAGCAGCTCCCCCGCGGACCGGGTGAAGAAGAGCACCACGTCGAGGCCGGTCTGGGCGGTGACCAGGAACTCCACTCCGTCCGGCAACGGATTGAGCCGCACCACGAAGCCGGGCGGTGGGTTCACCACCGAGACTTTCGAGCCGGCCCGGATGCCGAGCAATGCGCAGAGGCTCACCCTGAGGTCCCCACCTGGAAGCCGCGGTCCAGCCCGGTGGCGGAGACGCGCGTGACGTGAACTTCCTCGACCTGAGCCGCCGGCGGCCCGCGGTGACACCAGGCGACGAAGGCGTCCACCGCCTCCGGCGCACCCTCGGCCCGAGCTTCCACGGTGCCGTCCATCCGGTTCCGCACCCAGCCGGAGAGCCCGAGCCGGGTGGCCTCGGCCACGGCGCGCATCCGGAAGGCGACGCCCTGCACGCGTCCGACGATGACCAGGTGAACGGCCGAGCGCGCCATGGAAGCCGTTCCTCTACGACGCCGCGGCGAGGAGGTCCAGGAAGGCCCGCTCGTCGAGCACCTTGACCCCGAGCTCGGCTGCCTTCTTCAGCTTGCTCCCGGCGTCCTCGCCCGCGATGACGAAGTCGGTCTTCCGGGAGACGCCGCCCGAGACCTTTCCCCCGCGCCGCTCCACTTCCTCCTTCGCCTGCTCGCGGGTGAGGCCCGTCAGGGTCCCGGTGAGGACCACCGTCTTGCCGGCGAAGGGCCCTCGCGAGGTGTCCTCCGGAGGGCGGGGCGCCACCCCGGCCGCGAGCAGCGCCTCGATGCCTTCCCGGTTCTGTGGCTCGGAGAAGAAGCCGGCGATGACCTTCGCCATCTCCGGACCGACGTCCTTCACCCGGGTCAGGGCCTCCGCGTCGGCATCGTAGAGCGCGCGCACGTCCCGGAAGTGGTCGGCGAGCGCACGGGCGGTGGCGTCCCCGACGTGGCGGATGCCCAGCGCGTAGAGGAACCGCCGCAGCGGGGGTTGCTTGCTCCGCTCCAGCGCGTCGAGGAAGTTCTGCGCGCTCTTCTCTCCCATCCTCTCGAGACCGGTGAGGGTGGGGAGGTCGAGCCGGTAGAGGTCGGCGGCCCGCTTCACCAGCCCCGACTCCACGAGCTGCGCGGCGAGCTTGTCACCCAGGCCCTCGATGTCCATCCCCCCGCGACTGGCGAAGTGCTGGAGCCGGGCCTGGAGCTGCGCCGGGCAATCGAGGCCAGTGCAGCGAAGGATGGCCCCGTCCTCGTCCATCACCGCCACCGCGCCGCACACCGGGCAGTGGTCGGGGAAGACGTACTCCTTCTCCGTGCCGGTGCGGACCGAGTCGATGACCTTCACGATCTCCGGAATCACGTCACCCGCGCGGCGGACGAACACCTGGTCGCCCACTCGTACGTCCTTGCGCTTCAGCTCCAGCGGGTTGTGGAGAGTGGCCCGGGCGACGGTCACGCCTCCCACCTGCACCGGCGTGAGGAACGCCACCGGGGTGAGCGCCCCGGTCCGGCCCACGTTCACCTCGATGGCCTCCACCTTCGTCCGCGCCTCCTCGGGGGGGAACTTGTAGGCGATGGCCCAGCGCGGGCTCTTGCTGACCTGTCCCAGCCGGCGGCGAGCGTCCTCGCCGTCGACCTTCACCACCATCCCGTCCACCTCGTAGGCGAGCGAGTGCCGGCGGGCGAGGAACGCCTCGTAGCTCTTCCGCACGCCCTCGAGGCCGGTCACCGTGCGGTTCTCGGGGTTGACCGGGAAGCCGACCCCCTCGAGCCAGGCCAGCTTCTCCGCGTGGCGCGGGAACGGGGCCGTTCCGGCCTCCTCCCCCCAGCCGCCCATCTCGTAGGCGAAGAAGGAGAGCGGCCGGGAGGCGGTGATGGCCGGGTCCAGCTGCCGGAGCGAGCCGGCGGCCGTGTTGCGGGGGTTCACGTAGAGCGGCTCGCCCTCCTGCTCGCGACGGGCGTTGAGGCGGACGAAGTCGGCCCGACGGAGGAACACCTCGCCCCGCACTTCCACCCGGGGAGGAATGGCCGGACCCTTGTGCGGGGTCCTCAGAGCGAGCGGCACCACGCGGATGGTGCGGAGGTTGGCGGTGACGTCCTCGCCCACCAAGCCATCGCCCCGGGTGGCACCCTCCACCAGCTGTCCCTGCACGTAGACCAGCTCCACTGCCAGCCCATCGAGCTTGGGCTCGCACACGTAGGGAACGTCCTCCGGTCCGAGCACCCGATGCACCCGGGTGTCGAACTCCGCCAGCTCCTCGTCGGAGAAGGCATTGGACAGGCTGAGCATCGGCACGCGGTGAGTGATGGGCCGGAACCTCTCGGAGGGGGCGCCGGCCACCCGGGCGGTGGGGGAGTCCGGGGTCCTCAGCGCAGGGAATTCCACCTCCACCGCCTGGAGCTCCCGGACCAGCGCGTCGTACTCGGCGTCGGTCAGCTCCGGGTCATCCAGGACGTAGTAGCGATGGTCGGCCCGGGCGATCTGTGCCTTCAGCTCCTCGGCTCGGGTTCGGGCGGTGTCGGCGTTCACGGGTGAGGGTCGAGGGGTGCGCACCCCTCTCCAGGTCTTCTTGACACTGGGGAGGTCGGTCAATAACGTCCTTCTCACCCGTGGGTGACGTGGAAGTCCACCGTCCGCGGGCCCCTCAACTCCGCACCGGCCACCGCATCTTGAAGTGAGCGCCTCTCGCTACTGTCGGGGCGCCGAGCGGCTGCCGGGTCGGAAGAAGTTCCCCTGCTCCTCTCTCTCCGTGGCCGGGGTGCACGTCTCCATGCGCAAAGCTCGATCCAGCAAAGAGAAGCCCGCGAACCTCGAGGTCGCTCCCGAGGAGTCCACCGAGTCCACTCCCCGCCGCAAGGGGGGACGCCGCCGGCGTGACCCCGAGGCGACCGATGGCGAGACCAACGGTGTCACCGAGGAAGGGCAGCCCCCCCTCCGGCCGGTGCTCACCGCCATCTCCCGCCCGGTCCGCGACGACGACCTGAACGCCGTCCCCGACGACCCGTCGGCGCCCCCGGTCATGGCCGAGCGGTCCTCCATGGAGCCGGCGTCCGAGCCCGTGACCTCGGTGGTGACCGGTCCAGACGGCACGCCGATGCAGGTGCTCCGCCTGAACGATCTGAAGCGGATGAAGATCACCGAGCTGTCACACATGGCTCAGGACTTCGGGGTCGAGGGGACGCAGGGGCTGAAGAAGCAGGACCTCATCTTCGCCCTCCTCTCCGGCATCGCGGACAAGAAGTTCGAGGTGCATGCCGAGGGCGTGATGGAGCTGCAGTCCGACGGGTTCGGGTTCCTCCGCAGCTCGGACAGCGACTACCAGCCGAGCCCGGACGACATCTACGTGAGCCCGAGCCAGGTGCGCCGCTTCAACCTGCGGCCCGGCGACACGGTCTACGGGCCCATCCGCCAGCCGCGCGAGGGAGAGCGCTTCTTCGCCCTGCAGAAGGTCGACAAGGTCAACTTCGTCGACCCGAGCAGCAACGAGGCCCGCGAGCGGATCCTCTTCGACAACCTCACTCCGCTCTATCCCACCCGGAAGCTGAACCTCGAGTTCGACGGGTCGGAGATGACGACCCGCATCATCGACCTCTTCACCCCCATCGGCCTGGGCCAGCGCTGCCTCATCGTCGCCCCCCCGAAGGCGGGCAAGACGGTGCTCCTCCAGAACATCGCCCACGCCATCGCCCAGAACCACCCGGACATCTTCCTCATCGTGCTGCTCGTCGACGAGCGGCCCGAGGAAGTGACGGACATGGAGCGCAACGTCCGGGGCGAGGTGGTGAGCAGCACCTTCGACGAGCCGGCCACCCGTCACGTACAGGTGGCGGAAATGGTCATCGACAAGGCGAAGCGTCTGGTGGAGCAGAAGCACGACGTGTGCATCCTGCTCGACTCCATCACCCGCCTCGCTCGGGCCTACAACACCGTCGTTCCGCCCTCGGGGAAGATCCTCTCCGGCGGCGTGGACTCCAACGCGCTCCACAAGCCGAAGCGGTTCTTCGGCGCTGCGCGGAACATCGAGGAGGGCGGGAGCCTGACCATCATCGGCACCGCGCTCATCGACACCGGCAGCCGCATGGACGAGGTCATCTTCGAGGAGTTCAAGGGAACCGGAAACTCGGAGATCGTCCTCGACCGGAAGCTGATGGAGAAGCGCATCTTCCCCTGTCTGGACATCAACAAGTCCGGAACGCGGAAGGAGGAGCTGCTGCTCCGGCCGGAGGACCTCATCCGGGTCACCGCGCTGCGGCAGGTATTGCACCCCTTCACGCCGATCGACGCGATGGAGTTCGTTCTCAAGCACATGCGGCCCACCAAGTCGAACGCGGACTTCCTCGGCTCGATGAACAGATGAAGATTCCCGGCCGTCGCCCCGTCACAGGGCGACGACAGGAGGTCGGGGGTCGATGAAGCCGAAGATCTGGTCCATCCTCGCCGGTGCGCTGTTGTGTCTGGCGGCCTGCGGCCCGATGGAAGACGGTGGCGGCGGTGTGGTCGGGGACGTCTGCACGCCCAACACCAACGAGTGCGTGCCGAACGGCTGCTGCGGTCGGGGGACGGCCGCGGTGAACGTCAGCCGCGCGCCGAACTGCTCGATGGTCACCTGCAACGCGAACGACCCCGATCCGACCAACCAGACCGTCAACAACACCTGCGGTCTGCCGTTCTGCGACAGCTCCGGTCACTGCGCCGTCGCGACGCGCTGCTGAGCCCGATCGCTGGCGGGCCCCTGCGCGCTCCCGCAGGCGTCCGCCTGGTGCGGGGTTGGGGCGATGCTGCACCCCTCCGCAGGCCGCTCCCGGCGCGGAAGGTTCAGACTCCCTGCAGGTCCATCGGGACGGGCTGGGCCTTCCGCCGCAGGAACTCGAAGCACGCCACCACCACCGCGGCCACCGGCACGGCGAACAGCGCCCCCAGCAGCCCGTAGGTGCGCTCGCCGGCGATGAGCGCGAACACCACCACCACCGGGTGCATCCGCGCCGCGTTCCCCATGATCTTCGGATTGAGGAAGTACGCCTCGAGCGCATGGATGCCGATGATCCAGAAGAGCATCCCGAAGCCGGCGCGCCAGTTCTGGGCGAGAGCCATGATGACGATCGGCACCGAGCTGATGATCGTCCCGAAGATCGGGATGAGGCTGAAGAAGGTTGCGATCGTCGCCAGGAGGAAAGCGAACTTCACCCCGAAGAGCACCAGCCCCACGAAGGTCAGCACCCCGTTCACGATGCAGATGGTGACCTGCCCCCGGACCACGCCGGCCAGCCCGCGGTCGATGCGGCGAACCAGCGCGGAGGCATCCGAGGCCCACTCCGGCGGGACCAGCGAGCGGAAGTAGGCACGGATTCGCGCGGCGTCGATGGAGAGGAACGCCGCCACCATCAGCATCAGGAAGAGGGTGAAGACGCCCTTGAACACCCCGGTCACCAGATCTCGGGTGAAGTTGACCAGCCGGGTCACGTTGGCGGTGGCCGCGCTCGAGAACCGGGCGGCGACGTCGTGGATCAGCCGCTCGAGGTCCATCGACAGGCTCCAGCTCGGGCGGCCGGTGTAGGCCTCGGCAGCGTCCGCTCCCTCCAGCGAGCGGGAGGAGAGGGCGACCGGAACCCCGTGCGAGTTCAGCCAGCCCTCCATCTGCTGCGCGAGCTCCTGCACGCGGTCGGGGGTGAGGGAGCGCGCGAAGGAGAGGGCGTTGGAGGTGATGCGCACCAGCTCCCGGTACAGCTGGGGGACGATGGCGATGATGAACAGATAGATGAGCAGGAAGAAGACGGCGTAGATGAGGAGAATCGCCACCCACCGGGCGATGACTCGCCCGAAGACCCGCTGGCCGGTGAGCCAGTCGAGGATGGGCGCCACCAGGTAGGCGATGAGCGCCGAGCCGACGAACGGGAGGATCGCCGCCGGAAAGAGGATGGGCAGCACCGCCAGCGTCACCCAGAGGATCACGAGGACGGTGGCGCGGCGGCGGAAGGGAAGTGGCTGGGCGTCCGGCATCCGGCGCGGGCACGCTTGCCACAGGGTTGCCGGCCGTTCAATGGTTGAGCGCGCGCCGCCCGCGACGGGGCTTCCCCTGGCGACGGGGCGCGCCTGGGAGTACGTCCCCGGCATGGCGGACGGAAAGCTGTGGATCGACGGGGCCTGGGTGCCAGGTGAGACCCAGGCAGAGGTGTGTTCCCCCTGGGATGGGCGGCTGATCCGGCGGGTGGCGCAGGCCTCAGCGGCGCAGGCGGGCCAGGCGCTGGCGGCGGCCTCCGGCGCCCGCGAGCGGCTCCAGCGGCAGAGCACCGGGAAGCGGCGTGAGGTGCTGGAAGGCATCGTCGCCGGGCTCCGGGCCCGGGCCGAGGAGATGGCCCAGAGCATCTGCCACGAGGCAGGGAAGCCCATCACCCTCGCCCGGGTGGAGGTGCGGCGAGCGATCGAGGTCTTCCGGCTCGCAGCCGCCGAGCTCACCCGGTTCGGAGGCTCTGTCGTGCCGGTGGACATGGACCCGGGGACCGAGGGGGTGGAGGCGGAGGTGCGGCGCTTCCCCGCCGGGGTGGTGGTGGGGATCGTCCCCTTCAACTTCCCGCTCAACCTCGGCGCTCACAAGGTGGCCCCGGCGATGGCGGTGGGTGCGCCGATCATCGTGAAGCCCCCGCCCCAGGCGCCCGGTGCCCAGCTGATGCTCGCGGAGATCGCCCAACAGGCCGGTGCCGATCCCGCTGCCTTCCAGGTGGTCACCTGCGACAACGTGGTCGCCGAGCGTCTGGCGACGGATTCGCGGGTCCGCGTTCTCTCCTTCACCGGAAGCGCAGCGGTGGGGTGGACGTTGAAGCAGAAGGGTCCCGGGCGGGTCCTGCTCGAGCTGGGCGGGAACGCGGCCGCGCTGGTCGCCGCCGATGCCGACCTGGACTGGGCGGCGGAGCGCTGTGTGTCCGCAGGCTTCGGCTACGCCGGGCAGGTATGCATCAAGGTCCAGCGGATCTTCGTGGAGGCGCCGGCGCACGCCGCCTTTCTGGACAAGCTGCTGGCCCGGACGAAGCAGGTGCCCACCGGGGACCCGGCGGACGAGCGCACCGTGTGCGGCCCGGTGATCGACGATCGCTCTGCCGCGCGCATCACCGCGTGGGTCGACGAGGCGGTGGCCGGAGGGGCGCGAGTGCTCCTCGGGAACCGGCGCGAGGGGAGGCTGCTCCAGCCCACGGTGCTCGCCGACGTGCCGGAGGAGTCGAAGGCGGCGCGGGAAGAGATCTTCGGGCCGGTGGTCGCGGTCTGGCCGGTGGCCGACTGGGACGCCGGGCTTCGCGGGGTGAATTCCGGGCAGTACGGGCTGCAGGCCGGCGTCTTCACCCGGGACCTGCGCCGGGTGCGCCAGGCGTTCCACCGGCTCGAGGTGGGTGGGGTCATCGTCAACGACGCGCCGAACCTCCGGAGCGACAACATGCCCTATGGCGGGGTGAAGGGGAGCGGCCTCGGCCGCGAAGGGGTGCGCTACGCCATGGACGAGCTCACCGAGGAGCGGGTGCTGGTCACCCGGCTGCGCTGAGGAGGAGGCCGCCGTGGCCACCTACCGCTGTCCATCGTGTGGCGCCTTCAACCGGGTTGGGACCGGAACCGGGACCCCGGTGTGCGGCCGGTGCAAGGCTCCGCTTCCCACCGAGGGCGCGCCGCAGGACCTCGACGCCGAGGGGCTGGAGCGCGCCATCGCCTCCTCGCCGGTCCCGGTGCTGGTCGATTTCTGGGCGCCGTGGTGTGAGCCGTGCCGGGCCGCCGCGCCCCACTTCGACCAGGTGGCCCGTCGACTCAAGGGCGAGGCGATCGTGCTCAAGGTGGACACCGCGGCGAATCCCGCTGCCGCCGCGAGGCACCAGATCCGCGCCATTCCCACCGCGATCCTCTTCCAGGAAGGCCGCGAGAAGGAGCGGCGGATGGGCGTGCAGCCGGCGCGGGCGCTCGAGGCCTGGCTCCGCGGCGCGTCCACGACTGCCTGAGCCGTTTTCAGGCCTTCGGCGTCGGGCGGGACGAGGGCCGGAGCGGGGCGCCGAGCAATGGGCCGAGGAGGCAGATGTTGAGCAGGCCTGTCGCGATCGGGACGATGCCCAGCAGGGCGACGACCGTTCCCGCGATGCCTTGGAGCACGTTGAGCCCGACGTAAATCAGCAGCCCTCCGAACACGACGCGCCGCCCGCGTCCAAGGGGCGTGGCCATGAATTCGGCAAAGGCCATGTTCGATCCTCCGCGCCGGGCCAGTTCCGGCCGGGAGTCAGCGTGACACGTCCACGGTTCACGGTGCACCGGGAAAGCGGAGTCCGCGGTCGCTACACTCGCAGCTGGATGGTGTGACCGGGCAAGCCGCCCGGTCCTGTTGTGAGGCGGAAGAACGGAGGCTCGAGCCGTGGAGACCGCAGTGAAGGAGCCGGGCACCTCTTCCCGGCGCGCCGATCCGCGGGCGGCGCGGACGATCGCCGAGCTACTCCTGGAGCGCGTGGCGGCGACGCCCGCCAGCACCGCGTTCCTCGAGCCCGACGGAGACGACTGGCGGCCGATCAGCTGGCAGCAGCTCGGGGACCGGGTGCGCGCGGCGGGCGCCGGTCTCCGGGCAGAGGGGCTGAGTCCGGGCCAGCGCTGCGCGCTGCTCTCCGGGACGCGACTGGAGTGGATCGTGGCCGACCTGGCGACGCTCTGCTCCGGCGGCGCGACCACCACCATCTATCCCGCGAACACTCCCGAGGAGTGCGCCTTCATCATCAACGACTCGGCGGCGGTGGTCGTCTTCGCGGAGAACGCGGAGCAGGTCCGGAAGCTCGTGAGCCGGCGTGACGAGCTCCGGACCGTGAAGCGGGTGATCGTCTTCGACGGGGCTCCCAGCGCCGATGGGTGGGTCATCACCCTCGCCCAGCTGATGAATCGGGGTCGGGAGCGCGACGCCCGCGACCCGGCGGCCTTCGAGCGCATCGCGCGCGCGGTTCGTCCCGCCGACCTGGCCACCCTCATCTACACCTCGGGCACCACCGGACGGGCCAAGGGTGTGGAGCTCATCCACGACGGATGGGTCTACGAGGCGGAGGCCATCGACACGCTCGAGCTTCTGACTCCCGACGACGTGCAGTACCTCTGGCTCCCTTTGGCCCACATCTTCGGAAAGGTGCTCGAGGTGGCGCAGCTGCGCATCGGCTTTGTCACCGCGATCGACGGGCGGGTGGACCGGCTGGTGGACAACCTCCCGCGCGTGCGCCCCACCTTCATCGCCGCGGTGCCCCGGATCTTCGAGAAGATCTACAACCGGGTCGTCGGCGGGGCGAAGGACGCCGGCGGGATCACCTACCGCATCTTCAAGTGGGCCTTCGCGGTCGGGGCGGAGGTGTCCCGGCTCCGGCAGGCGGGGAGGGCGCCCACCGGGCTCCTCGCGCTCAAGCACGCCATCGCCTCGCGGCTGGTCTTCTCCAAGCTGCAGGCTCGCTTCGGTGGACGGCTCCGGTTCTTCGTCTCCGGCAGTGCACCGCTCTCGCGGACCGTTGGGGAGTTCTTCCACGCCGCCGGTGTGCTGATCCTCGAGGGGTACGGTCTCACCG
>JBKPMY010000280.1:0-6833 GCA_046732375.1 Myxococcota bacterium | reverse complement strand
GGCGAACACCAACTTCGTGGCCTGCTTCACCGTGTTCGCCTCCTTCATCCTCTCCTGCCTGACGGTGTGGGCGGTGGGGGCCCAGTCCACCCAGTTCATCTCCCCGGCGAGCGGCGTGCCGGTCCGGTGGGCGCTGTGGCTGGATCTGGGGCGCTGGTTCTCCGCGGGCGACTTCAGCGCGCACTACGGCTTCCTGGTGGACCGGCTCTCCGGTGCGCTGCTGCTGGTGATCACCGGTATCGGGTTCCTCATCCACCTGTACTCCACCGAGTACATGGAGCACGACGACGGGTACTGGCGGTACTTCGCGTACCTCAACCTGTTCGTGGCCATGATGCTGACCCTGGTCATGGCCGACAACCTCGTCCTCCTCTTCGTGGGGTGGGAGGGCGTGGGCCTCTGCAGCTACCTCCTGATCGGCTTCTGGTACCGCGACACGGAGAAGGCCTGGGCCGGACGCAAGGCGTTCATCACCAACCGCATCGGTGACTTCGCCTTCCTTATCGGGATGTTCCTGCTGGTGCTCCTGGTCGGCGCCACCGAGCAGATGGGCCGGGAGACGGCGCTCGGGCGGAGCAACTTCACCGACATCACCCGGGCACGAGCCTGGGTGACCACGGTGCACGACCAGGGCCCGCTGAACATCGAGGTGCTCCGCGAGTGGGCCCTCCGCATGCCGACCGAGACCGCGAAGGGCCGCCCCGGGATGAACCTGGGGACCACCATCAGCACCGAGGGCCCGCTGAAGGGGAAGACCTTCGGGCACGTGCTGACCGCGGCGTTGCTCCTGTTGCTGCTCGGCGCGGCTGGCAAGAGCGCGCAGATCCCTCTGTACGTCTGGCTCCCGGACGCGATGGCCGGACCCACACCGGTCTCCGCGCTGATCCACGCCGCGACCATGGTCACCGCCGGCGTCTACCTCTTCTGCCGGCTCGGCTTCCTCCTCGTGCTCTCACCGACGGCGATGGCCTGGGTGGCGATGATCGGCGCGGCCACGGCGATCTGGGCGGCGCTCATCGCCTTCGCGCAGAACGACATCAAGAAGGTGCTCGCCTACTCCACCGTCTCCCAGCTGGGGTTCATGTTCATGGGAGTGGGAGTGGGCGTGTTCTGGGCCGCGGCCCTGCACCTCGTCACCCACGCCTGCTTCAAGGCCTGCCTCTTCCTCGGCGCGGGCTCGGTGATGCACGGGAACGCCGACGAGACCGACATCACGCGCCTCGGCGGGCTGCGCAAGGAGATGCCCTGGACCTGGGCGACCTTCTTGATCGCCACCCTGGCCATCACCGGAATCGTTCCCCTGAGCGGCTTCTTCTCCAAGGACGACATCCTCCACGGGGCGCACACCACCGAGATCGCCGGGTATCCCTGGGTGGGCCACACCGTCTACTGGCTGGGGCTGTTCGGAGCGCTCTGCACCGCGTTCTACATGACCCGCCTCTACGTCCTGACCTTCGAAGGGAAGCGCGCCGCCGACGCCCGGACTCCGCACGCGCACGAGAGCGGCTTCCGGATGGTGTTCGTGCTCGTGTGTCTCGCCTTCCTCTCCGTGGTCGGCGTGGTGTGGGGCATCCCGGAGCTGGTTCCCGGCCCAGGCGGACGGAAGGTCGCCCTGATGGAGGGATATCTCGCGCCGGCGATGAACCTCGCCGACCGCCTCGCCTCCCTCTACGACACGGTGAAGCACGTCGAGTCCCCGCCGTGGCTCGGCTACGCGATCGCCTGGGCGGTCGCGCTCGTCGGCGGCGCGGCGGCGTGGCTGGTCTACCGCTGGTGGTTGCCGGGGCGAGCCGGGAAGCCGCTCCCCGCGCCGATCGCGCTCTTCTGGCGCTGGGCGAGGGCCAAGTTCTACGTGGATGAGCTGTACGACCTGCTGCTCATCCGGCCTTTCACGGTCCTCTCCAAGGGGCTGTTCAAGATCGTCGACGCGGGGCTCATCGACGGGGTGGGGGTCGGTGGGACGGCGCTGGTGCTGCGCAGGCTGGGCGGCTGGCTCCGCTACACGCAGACGGGCAACGCCCAGAACTACGCGACGGTCATGGCGGTGGGCCTGCTGATCTCGATCGGCGTGGTGCTGACCTGGGTGCTCCGATGACCACGCTCACCGCCTGGATCGTCACCGCCACCGTCTTCCAGCCGCTGATCTCCGGGGCGATCATCGCCGCGCTGCCCCAGAGCGAGAAGCGGCTGGTCCGCGGCTGGACCTTCCTGGCGATGCTGCTCAACTTCGGCCTCACCGTGGTGCTCTACGGTCTGTTCGACCCGAAGGGACCCGAGTTCCAGCTCGAGCAGCGCGTGCAGTGGATCGCGGACCTGGGCATCAGCTACCACGTGGGCATCGACGGGCTCGCGGTGTCGCTGATGCTGCTGACCGGGTTCCTCGGCCCGCTGGTGGTGCTGTGCAGCTGGACCTTCATCGAGAGCCGGGTGAAGACCTTCCACCTCGCGCTGCTGCTCATCCAGAGCGCGATGCTCGGGGCGTTCGCCTCTCTGGACGTCATCCTCTTCTACGTCTTCTTCGAGGGAATGCTGATCCCGATGTACTTCCTTATCGGGATGTGGGGCTCGGAGAAGCGCATCCAGGCGACGATGAAGTTCTTCCTCTATACGCTGGCCGGCTCACTCCTGATGCTGGTGGCGATCCTCGCGGTGTACTTCCTCGCCCAGCCGGCCGGCTCCCGCAGCTTCGACTACGCGGCGTTCTACAACTCGCTCTCCGGGGCCAACCGCGAGCTGGCGGCGTGCGTCGCCGGCAAGGCTGCGAGCTGCGCCGCGATGTCGCCGCTGGCCCAGGCCCTGGGCGTCTACGGCCCGTGGATGTTCCTGGCCTTCGCGGTGGCCTTCGCGATCAAGGTGCCGATGTTCCCGGTGCACACCTGGCTTCCGGACGCGCACACCGAGGCGCCGGTGGCCGGATCGATCATCCTCGCCGGGGTGCTGCTGAAGATGGGGACCTTCGGGTTCTGGCGGTACGCGATCCCGCTGTTCCCGGTCGCCGCGCAGCAGATGCGGATCCCCTTCGCCGTGCTGGCAGTGGTGGGCATCATCTACGGGGCGATGATGTGTCTCGCCCAGAGTGACGTGAAACGGCTGATCGCCTACAGCTCGGTCAGTCACCTCGGATTCTGCATGCTGGGCATCTTCGCCCTGACCGCCGAGGGAGCCTCGGGCAGCGCGTACCAGATGCTGAACCACGGGGTCTCCACCGGGGCGCTGTTCCTGCTCTTCGGCTGGCTCTACGAGCGGCGCCACACCCGGAACCTGATCGACTTCGGCGGAGTTGCCCGGAGCATGCCGGTCTTCGCTGCGCTCTTCCTGATCATCACCTTCTCCAGCATCGCGGTCCCGGGAACCAACGGGTTCATCGGCGAGTTCCTGGTGCTGCTCGGGACCTTCAAGTCCACGAGGGTGCCGATGTGGCTGGCGGTCCTGGCCACCGGCGGCGTCATCCTCGGCGCGTCGTACATGCTGTGGATGGTGCAGCGGGTCTTCTTCGGCCCGCTGGTGCAGGTGGAGAACGCGCGGCTCCGCGACCTGAACGGCCGCGAGCTGGCCACCAGTCTGCCCTTCGTCGTCATGGTCCTGGTGATGGGAGTGCTCCCCGGCTTCTTCCTCGACCGGCTGGAGACACCCACCCGGCGGTACCTGGCCCGGGCCCAGGTGGGACTCGACGTGCAGCAGCGCGACGAGGACACCCGGGTGACGGTGCTCCCGCTCTCCTCCCCCACGCCGGTGGCGGCTCTGCCCGGCTCGTCCGCCCAGCGCTAGGCCCCCATGCTCACCCTGCCCACGCTGACCGCCACCGACTTCTTGCCGCTCTGGCCGGCGCTGATCCTCAGCGCCGGCGCGTGCGTGGTCCTGCTCTCCGAGGTGTTCCTCTCCTCGGCGTCGCGGGGCTTCCAGCCGCTGCTCACCGTCATCACCACCGCGCTGGGTGCGGTCGTGGCGGCGGGCACCGTCTTCTCCACGCCGAGGGAGGTGTTCCTCGGCTTCATGGTGCTGGACCCGTTCGGGAGCCTGGTCTCTCTGGTGATCTGTGTGGGGGTGGGGCTCTCGGTGCTGCTCGCGCCTGCCTTCCTCCGTGGGCGCCATGCCGAGCGCGGGGAGTTCTACGCCCTGCTTCTCTTCGGTGGCGCGGGGATGAGTCTCCTCGTGCTGTCCAACGAGCTGATTCTCCTCTTCATCAATCTAGAAATCCTCAGCATCGCGACCTACGCGCTGGCGGCGTACCTGCGCCGGGGGCCGCGGCCGGCGGAGGCGGGATTCAAGTACTTCATCCTCGGGGCCTTCAGCTCCGCGGTGCTGCTCTACGGGGTGGCGCTCCTCTTCGGCGCGACCCGGAGCACGCTCCTGCCGCAGATGGGCGCGGAGCTGGCCCGGATCTTCAGCGATCCGACGCTGTCCGACCGACGGCCGCTGGCCTACTGCGGCCTGGCGCTCATCGGAACCGGCTTCGGCTTCAAGATCGCCGCAGTGCCGTTCCACATGTGGACCCCCGACGTCTACGAGGGCGCGCCCACACCGGTGACGGCGATGATGAGCGCCGCGATCAAGGCGGCGGCATTCGCTTCGATGGTGCGGGTGTTCCTGGTCCTGGGGCGCGGAATTCCCGGCGACGCGCTGCTCACCGGATTCTCCACCCTCGCGTTCCTCACCATGATCGTCGGCAACCTGCTCGCGCTCCCCCAGCGGAACGTGAAGCGGATGCTGGCCTACTCCTCCATCTCCCACGCCGGCTACCTGCTGGTGGGTGTTGCCTCGCTCTTCGTGAGGAGCGGGACGACGAAGGGCGGGGTGCTCGGGGTGACCGCGCTGGCCGCGGGAGCGACTCCGGACACCGCGGCGGCGCTGCGGGGCATTCTCTTCTACCTGCTGGCCTACACCGTGACGACGGTGGGCTCCTTCGGAGTGCTGGCTGCGCTGGAGCGCAAGGACGACGAGGTGCGCGGCTTCGCCTGGGACCTGGACCGGCTGGCCGGGCTGGGCCAGCGAAAGCCGGCCTGGGCGGTGGCGATGGCGGTGTTCATGCTCTCGCTCGGAGGCATCCCGCCGATGGCCGGCTTCATGGGGAAGCTGTTCATCTTCAGGGCCGCGGTGGACGCCGGGCTGGTGGGGCTGGTGATCGTGGGCGTGCTCACCAGCGCGGTGGGCGCGTACTATTACCTGCGGGTGGTGGTCTACATGTACATGCGCCCGGCGCCCGAGGCGGGGGCGC
Source organism: Myxococcota bacterium (assembly GCA_046732375.1). Classification (GTDB taxonomy): domain Bacteria; phylum Myxococcota; class Myxococcia; order Myxococcales; family Myxococcaceae; genus RPRB01. The sequence continues at coordinate 1,618 of JBKPMY010000280.1, read as the reverse complement.
TGCCGGAGCGGAACCTGTCCACCGAGCTGGCACTGGTGTTCAGCACCGCGGCGGTCGTGGTGCTGGGGGTGCTCCCGGGCATCACCGGGGCCTGGCTCTCGCGCGGCGGGAGCGTCTTCCTCGGGCGGTGAGCGGACGGTGAGCCGCACCGACGAGCCGGAGCGCGGAACGAGCGTCCTCCGGAGCGTCGCACCGATGCTGCCGGTCAGGGACGTGGAGCACGCGGCGCGCTGGTACTCGGAGGTCCTCGGCTTCCGCCCGCATCTGTTTCCCAAGGCTCCGCCGTACGTGTTCGCCGTGCTGGGGCGTGACGGCGTGGAGATCATGCTGCAGGCGACGCCCGCCGACGCCGCGACCGTCCAGGACGGAGCCGGCGCGTACCTCCGGATGAACGGAGTCGTCGCCTTCTACCGGCAGCTGGTGGATGCCGGGCTCCCGATCGCCGAGCCGCTCGCGCGAAAGCCGTACGGCGACACCGAATTCGCCATCCGCGACCCGGACGGGCATCTCCTGGTGTTCTCGGAGCTCCTTCAGGACCCTTCGTAGCGGGCCGCCGGGGCAGGGCCGTTGCCCCACTTCCGGGCGAACGGCGGTTGTCTCCGGACTGCCGCGCGTGGCCTCCTCCAGGCCCATGACCGCTCCTGCCCCGACGACCTTCGCCGCCGTGCTCCGCGCCGAGCTGACCCGTCGCTGCGCCCGGAATCCCAGCTACTCGCTCCGGGCGTTTGCTCGCGCGCTGGAGGTGGACCACGCGACGCTCTCGCAGATCCTTCGGGGTCGCCGAGCGCTGACCCGCGACACCATCCTCCAGCTCGGTCAGCGGCTCGGGCTCGAGGCCGGGCGGCTGGAGGGCTTCGTCCGTGATGCCGATGCGGTGCGCGATGGCCCGCCGGCCTACAGCCCCTCCCTGGACGCCTCGGCGATCGTCGGCGACGCGCTGCACCACCAGCTGCTCGCGCTGACCCACGCCGAGGACTTCCGCGGCGAGTCGCCCTTCCTGGCCCAAGTACTCGACACCACGCCGGACGCGATCAACGTCGTGCTCCAGCGGTTGCTCCGGTTCGGGCTGCTCCGGATGAGCGAGGGACGGTGGCTGGACGTCACCGGTGCCGGCGAGCTCGATCCCGAGGGCTTCGAGCGGGCCGTCTGGGACCATGCCGCGCGCCGGGTGTCCTCGGATCCCACCGCTCCATCCGCCGCGCCCGCCGACGACACCGCCTCGAATCACCCGGTCCGGCAGTTCCAGATCCTGGCCCGCGATCCGGAGGCGACCGCCGCCTTCTACCAGCGGGCGTTTGGCTGGGAGATCGACCAGCGGAACGCGCTCGGCGTCCGGCAGATCTCCACCGGACCCGAGGGCATGGTGGGCGCGATCTGGCCCACGCCGCCGGAGGGCAAGCCGCTGGTCCAGCTCTTCATCGAGTCCGCCGAGCTCGAGGACCTGGTCGGACGCGCGCGCGCACTCGGCGCTCACGTCGTCCTTCCCCCGCAGGCGCTCCCCGACGGTGACGCGCTCGCCATCCTCGTCGATCCCGAGGGCCGCCCCTTCGCGGTGTACAGCCGCGCGCCGGGGCGCGCGCCATGAGCGCAGTCATCCTCGCGCTGGCCTGTCTCACGC
>JBKPMY010000279.1:0-7496 GCA_046732375.1 Myxococcota bacterium | reverse complement strand
CTCGTGGATCATCCCCACCGTGCTGCCGTGCGGATCGCGCACCGGCATCTGGCTGAAGCCGTACTTGCGCATCTGCTCGACCACGGCGTCGATGCGCTGACCCTTCTCCGCGAAGAGGACTTCCTGCTTCCGCGAGCCGATGAGGTCCTTGACCCGGCCGGGAGACTTGTCGTCCACCGCGAAGCCGTTGTCCTTCATCCACTCGTCGTTGAAGAACTTCGTGACGTAGTTGTTTCCGGTGTCGGTCAGGACGACCACCACCACCTTCCCCTTGCCCAGCTCGCGGGCGATCTCCACCGCCACGTGAACGGCGGAACCCGAGCTGCCACCCCCGAAGAGGCCTTCCTCGCGCGCCAGCCGCCGGGCGGCGTTGAATGACTGCGCGTCGTCGACCTGGCGGATCTCGTCGATGACCGAGAAGTCGAGCGCCTTGCAGAGCATGTCCTCGCCGATCCCCTCCACCTTGTAGACGTGCGGCTCAGGCAGCTTTCCGGTCTGGAAGTACCCCTGGTACACGCTGCCCACCGGGTCGACGCCGACGTTGCAGATCGCGGGGTTCCTCTCCTTCAGGAACTTGCCCACGCCGCTCATCGTGCCGCCGGTCCCGAGCCCGGTGACGAAGACGTCCAGCCGGCCCTCGAGCTGCTCCCAGAGCTCGGGAGCGGTGGTGAGGTAGTGGGCCTCTCCGTTGTCGGTGTTGTGGTACTGGTTCAGGTAGAAGCTCCCGGGCGTCTCGCGGGCGATGCGCTTGGCGGTCTCGTAGTAGCTCTGCGGCGAGTCGGCGGGCACGTTGGTCGGCGTCACCACCACCTGCGCGCCGAGCGCCTTGAGGCGGTTGACCTTCTCCGCGGACATCTTGTCCGGCATGGTGAAGATGCAGCGGTAGCCCTTCACCGCCGCGGCGATGGCCACCCCCATCCCGGTGTTGCCCGAGGTGTTCTCCACGATGACCCCGCCGGGCTTCAGCTTCCCCGCCCGCTCCGCCTTCTCGATGATGTGAAGCGCCATCCGGTCCTTGATCGAGCCGCCGGGATTCATGAACTCGCACTTGGCGTAGACCGTGGCGTCGTTCGGACCGACCAGCTTGTTCAGCCGGACGAGCGGGGTGTGGCCGATGGCAGAGAGGATGGTGGAGTGCACGTTCATGGCCTCTCGCTCATAGCACCAAGGCCCGGCATGCGGTGCCGTCCGGCGGCCGCCGCTCAGCCGGCGGCGCGGTCGAGGAGCCAGTGCCGCAGCGCACCCGGGTCTGCAGCGAGCCGCTCGGCCCGTGACGTTCGGGCCAGCAGCTCGGCCAGCGCCGGAGGGACGTGCACCGGATGTCCCACCAGTGGCTCGACGATGCCCTCGAACTTCGCCGGGTGCGCGGTGGCGGCCACCGCCCAGGTGCCAGTCCTGCCCCCGGGCGCCGAGCGGATCTGCTCCAGGAGCCACACCCCGGCGGCAGTGTGGGGGCAGAACACCCTGCCATGGCGGCGCTCCCCCTGCTGGATCGTCCGGGAGATGTGCTCGTCCGAGACCGCCCGTGCCCGGACGCGCGCCCGGAGCACCGCCGGGTCCGGGAACGTCCAGGCCAGCCGCTCGAAGTTGCTCGGATCCCCGACGTCCATCGCGTTGGCCAGGGTGGGCACGCTCGGGCGCGGTCGGTAGGCGCCGCCCTGGAAGAACTCGGGCAGGGTCTGGTTGGCATTGGTCGCCAGCACCACGCTCCCGATCGGCGCGCCGAGCCCCCGGGCCCACACCGCCGCCAGCGCATTGCCCAGGTTTCCGGTGGGCACGACCAGGTTCAGCGTCGTTCCCGAGCTCCAGGCGGCGTGAGCATGGAAGGCGAGCTGTGGCAGGAGCCGGCCCAGGCTGATGCTGTTGGCCGAGGTCAGGCGCAGGGAAACGAGCCGCGGGTCGGCGAAGGCCGCCTTCACCATCGCCTGACAGTCGTCGAAGCTGCCCGCCACGCGGAGCGCGGTCACGTTGTCACCGAAGGCGCCGAGCTGATGTGCCTGGCGTGGGGACACCCGTCCATCGGGATAGAGCAGCACGACGCGAACACCGGGCATCCGGTGGAACGCCGCAGCGACGGCAGCGCCGGTATCACCCGAGGTCGCGACCAGCACGATGCGCGTGCTGCCGGTCGACGGATGGAGCCTCCGCACGCAGGCGGCGTGGAACTGCGCGCCGAAGTCCTTGAAGGCTGCGGTCGGGCCGTGGAACAGCTCGACCACGAAGTCGCCGCGGTTGCGGAGGGGCACCAGCGGGGCGGGAAAGGTGAATGCCTCGGCCACCATCGCCGGCAGCTCGCGCTCCAGCGCGTCTCCGGCGAAGAAGGGCTCGAGCATCGCCAGAGCGGAATCGGCGAGGGAGGCGCCTCGAGGAACTCGCGCCTTACCCCAGGGAAACCTTGCGGGCACGAAGAGTCCCCCGTCCGGCGCCGTGCCTCCGAGCAGGGCGCCTCCCAGCGGCAGCTCCGCCGTGCCGCCACGGGTGCTGGCGACGTTCACCCGACCACCCTCGCCGCGGGGGCGGCCACCGGGGAGATCCATACGTCGCAGTCGATCGACGCGGCGCGGAAGGCCTGCTCCATCGCGAGCGCGATCCGCTCCGCGCGATCCCGGGTGCACCAGGCGAAGACGCTCGGACCTCCACCGGAGAGGCTCGCGCCCAGCGCCCCGTGCTCGAGCGCGGCGGCCTTCACCTGGGCGAAGCCGTTCACCAGGGGTGCCCGCAGCGGCTCCACCAGGACGTCGCGCAGCCCGGCGCGAATGGATTCGAGATCTCCCCGGTAGCAGCCGGTGAGCACCAGGGCGAGATTCGCGCTCTGCTCGACGAACCCGGGAAGCTCGAAGGGAACCCGCAACACCGCCCGGGCCGTCCGGGTCTCCAGGACCTGATGGGGGTGGACGAGGACGCAGGTGAGGCTCTCGGGCACGGGAATGGGCACCAGCCGGTCGTGCGTGGCAAGGACGAGTCCACCGAGAAGCATCGAGCCGACGTTGTCCCCGTGCTCGGCGCCGCTCGCCGCGGACTCGCCGATCAGCGCGCAGGGGTAGAGGACGTCGATCGGCGCGGGCCGCTCCAGCAACGCATTGGCCGCGACCAGCGCCGCGACACAGGAGGCTGCCGAGCCCCCCATCCCCGAGCCGAGCGGGATTCCCTTCTCGATCCGGACGGCGAAGCCGTGGGTGAGGCCCAGACGGCTCCGGAGGGCGAGGAGCGCCGTTCCCGCGGTGTTCCTCTCCGGTTCCAGCGGAAGGCCGCTCACCACGCCCTCGACGCCGAGGATGCGCACCTCCGGCGAATCCAGCCGCTCGACGGTGACGCGGTCCACCGGCCCTGCAAGGGCATGACCGAGGACGTCGAACCCCACACCCACGTTACCCACCGAGGCGGGGGCGGCGGCAATCGCGCGGGCAGGGCGGTTCATGGGCCGCGAGCCTAGTGCTACCCTTGCAACCAATGCACAGCGAGCAGGTCCTCCGCGATCAGGTGGCTTTGGCCACCGGTCGTCCTCAGGACGGTGCCCGGGTCCTCCAGTTGAAGGGCGACGCGAGCAACCGCTCCTACCTCCGGGTGGGGCGCTGGCCGGATAGCCACGTGGTGATGGTGATGCCCCCCGGGCCGCACCGGAGCGAGGAGGCCAGCAAGGGCGGAACGCCGGAGGAGCTGCCCTTCCTGAACGTGCACCGCTACCTCGAGAGTCTGGGCGTCCGCGTTCCGCGCATCCTCCGCTACGACGAGGCCGCGGCGATGATGGTGCTCGAGGACCTGGGCGACCTGACGTTCGAGCGCGCGCTGGACGGCGCCTCGCGCGAGGCGCTCTACGGTCGGGCGGTCGACCTCCTCGCCGCGATGCGCGCCGCTGCCGAGGCCCGGCCCGACCCGCGGTGCGTGGCCTTCTCCCGGGCGTTCGACGAGGAGCTGTTCACCTGGGAGCTGCATCACTTCCGCGAGTACGGCCTGGAGGCCTGGAGCGGGAAGGTGCCCACCGCGGCCGAGCGCGCGCAGCTCGAGCGGGCCTTCGCCGGCATCGCCGGGCGGCTCGCCGCCGCGCCGCGGGGCTTCACCCACCGCGACTACCAGAGCCGGAACTTGATGATGACCGGCAGCGACCTGGTGCTCATCGACTTCCAGGACGCGCTCCAGGGGCCATGTCAGTACGACCTGGTGGCGCTGCTGCGGGACAGCTACGTCGAGCTCGAGCCCGGCCTGGTGGACGAGATGATCGACCGCTGGCTCGGCGCGTACGCCCGTGCCTCCGGTCGCACGCTGGACCGAGGCGAGTTCCGCCGCTTCTTCGATCTGCTCACCGTGCAGCGGAAGCTGAAGGACGCCGCCCGCTTCGAGTTCATCCACCGGGTGAAGAAGAACTCGAGCTTCCTGCCGTCCATCCCCGCTTCGCTCCGCTATGCGCACGCGGCGATGGAGCGGCTCGCGGACGATCCGGACGTGGTCGCGCTACGCGAGGTGGCGGTGCGCTACGTTCCCGAGCTTCGCTGATGGCGAGCGGCCCGCGAGCGTTCGTCCTCGCCGCCGGGCTGGGCACGCGCCTTCGCCCGCTGACCGACGCCTGGCCCAAGCCGGCGATCCCCTTCCTCGGCGCGCCGCTGCTCCGGCGCACCCTCGCCGTCCTCGCCCGCGCGGGCGTCGACCGGCTCGCCCTGAACACGCACCACCTCGCGGCGCTGATGGAGCGGGTGGCTCGCGACGAGGGGGCGCGTCGAGGGCTCGCGGTGACGACGGTGCACGAGCCAGTCATCCAGGGGACCGGCGGCGGGCTGCGAGGGCTGCAGCGCGCGCTGCCGGGAGACGAGGTGGTCATCGCCTGGAACGGGGACATCCTCTTCGCCCCGGACCTGGGGCCTCTTCTGGCGGAGCACCGGGCCTCCGGTGCCGCGGCGACGATGCTCCTCCTTCCCATGCCGGAGGGCCGGAGCTACGGCGTGGTGGAGATCGACGGCGGCGGCCGGGTTCGGCGGATCGGACCTCCCGGGCCGTCCCCTTCGCCCGGTTGCACCGCCTGGCACTTCAGCGGCGTACATCTCCTCTCGCCGCGGGCGTTCGAGGTGATGGCGCCGGAAGGCCCCGAGGACATCAACCACGACGTCTATCCGCGACTCTTCGCCGAGGGCGGGGTGCGGGGCGTGATGGTCGACGCACCGTGGTCGGACCTCGGCTCGCCGGCGACCTACCTGGAGGCCCAGGCAGATCTGATATCCGGTCGCATCCCGGACCCGCTGGGGACCGAGTCTCCTCTCGCCGGACGGACCGGGGCGGGGCCGCTCCTCGAGGCCGGCGCGCGTGTCCACCCGGACGCGGAGCTGGCGCCGGATGTATTCGTTGCCGCAGGAGTCGACGTTCCGGCGGGCGCGCGCGTCTCGACGAGCGCCCTGTTGAGCGGAGCCCAGATCGAGCCGGCGGAAACGATCGCCGAGGAGATCCGCTGGCACGGCCAGCGGCTGTCCGGCCCGGGCTCGTCTCGTCCATGAGCTCGATGCGGAGGCACGGGCTGACGGTTCACCGCCGCCAGTGACCGCTCACCGGTTCGCCTTGCCTGCCCCTCCGATCTCCGCTCGGATCCCGCGCCGAACCGAACGGAGGGACGCGCCATGCACATGCCGACACCGAGCGACGACCACCGCAGGCTCTACCGGCTCGCCGGGACCTGGACCGGCGAGGAGCGCCTCGAGCCCTCACCCTGGGGCCCCGGTGGATCGGCTGTCGGTCGGATCTCCGCCCGCGTCGCGATCGCCGGGATGTTCGTCGTCGCCGACTACGTCGAGGAGAAGGACCGGAAGGTGTCCTTCGAGGGCCACTCGGTGTTCGGCTGGGACCCGGCCAGCCGCACGGTCACCTGGTACTGGTTCGACAGCATGGGAAGCAATCCGCCGGAGCCCGCGCGCGGCACGTGGGACGGCGACACGCTCGTCCTGCGCGTCACGACACCCAAGGCGGAAGGCCGGTACACGTACCGGTTCCAGGGCGACGACCGGTACGACTTCCGCATCGAGAACTCATTCGATGGTGGGAAGACGTTCGTGAAGTTCATGGAGGGCACGTATCGGCGGAGTGGCGGCGCATCGGGGCGGTGACACCGTGGTGACATTGCGGACGGACCTGCGTCCGGTCAGTTGCCGCGCTGGCGGGTCGGCCCCATGGTCCACCCAGACGTCGTGCTCCACCTCGCTCACCTCAGCGACCTTCACCATCAGCTCGACTGGCGGAAACGTTCCTTCTGGAGCTCGGGGTGGCGCGGCGCTCCGGGGCGATTCGAGCTGCAGGTCCTCGGCCGGCTACGGCGCTTCCTCGGCGTCGAGCAGCGCATCGCCCGTCTGGTCGAGCAGGTGCTCATGCTGGCGCCGGACCGGGTCATCGTCACCGGCGACCTGACCGCGCTCGGGGACGAGCACGAGCTGCGGCACGCCCGCGCGCTCCTCGAGCCGTTCATCGCCGCGGGAATCCTGGTGGTCGTCCCCGGCAACCACGACCGGTACACCGACGCGCGGCGGGATGCGTTCGAGGTCGTCTTCCGGGACCTGCTCACCAGCGACCTCCCCGAGCTGGCCGACGAGCGCGGCTACCCCTTCGTCAAGCTGGTGGGCGACCGGCACGCGCTGGTGGGCCTCGACAGTACGCGCGTCCAGGGCTGGAGCCATTACGTCGTCGGACGGCTCGGGGCGAAGCAGCTGCGCGCGCTGGCCCGGGTGCTCGAGCATCCGGCGCTCGACCGGCGGACGGTGGTGCTCCTCGCCCATCACGGCCCTGCGGGCCCCTCGGGTGCCTTCGACTGGAACGAGTCGGGGCTCATCGACGCCGACGCCTTGCTGCGGACCATCCGCGACCGGCGGGTGGTGCTCCTCCACGGTCACTCCCACCATCGCTACTGGCACCGGGCCCGCGCGGGACGGCCTCACCTGATCGCCGGCGGCAGCTCCACCGAGCGTGCCGGGTTCTGGGAGGTCCAGGTGGACGACCACCGCGCGCTGGAGGCGGTGGCTCACCCGGCGCGTTGATTGCCATGGCGCCGGCGGCGATCAGGATCTTCTGTCGGAGGTCGGGCCCGCCGGCGGAGGGCGGTTTTACTCGAGCCTGCACCGGGCCAGGATGCAGGTGACGTTGTCGTTGCCCCCTGCGGCGTTGGCACGCTCGATGAGCTTGGTGCAGGCCTCTTCCAGGTCGGGCGTGTCGCGGAGCAGCTGGCCCATCTCCTCGTCGCTCACCATCCCGGAGAGCCCGTCGGAGCATAGCAGGAACACATCGCCGTCGCGGGGCTCGAAGCGCCCCACGTCCACCTGCACCGTGTCCTTCATCCCCAGCGCGCGGACGATGACGTTCTTGTGGGGAAAGGCCTCGATCTCCTCCGGCGAGAGCTTCTTCGCCTTGAGGTAGTCGTTCAGCAGCGAGTGGTCCTCGGTCACCAGCTCCAGGGCGCCGTCCCGGAACCGATACACCCGGCTGTCGCCGACGTGACCCACGTAGACGGAGGTTTCCGCGAAGTGGACCGT
>JBKPMY010000278.1:0-10848 GCA_046732375.1 Myxococcota bacterium | reverse complement strand
GGTGGGGACTTTTCGGCCTGGCCCTGGCGGCGCTGTCTCTGCTGGGCATCGGCATCGTCTATACGCTTGCCAAGGGCATCGGCGCCTGGGGCAACAACATCCCCGTCGGCTGGGCCTTCGACATCACCAACTTCGTGTGGTGGATCGGTATCGGCCACGCCGGGACGCTGATCAGCGCCATCCTCTTCCTCTTCCAGCAGCGCTGGCGGACGGCGATCAACCGGTTCAGCGAGGCGATGACCATCTTCGCCGTGATGTGCGCGGGCCTGTTCCCGCTCTTGCACACCGGGCGGCCGTGGTTCGCCTACTTCATGTTCCCGTACCCGAGCACCTTGAACATGTGGCCCCAGTTCAAGAGCCCGCTCATCTGGGACGTGTTCGCGGTCTCCACCTACTTCACGGTCTCGGTGCTGTTCTGGTACCTGGGGCTCATCCCCGACCTGGCCTCGCTCCGCGACGCGAGCAAGAGCCCCATCCAGCGGAAGATCTACGGCATCTTCGCCCTCGGCTGGCGGGGCTCGGGACGCCACTGGCACAACTACAAGGTCGGCTACCTCCTGCTGGCGGGCCTCTCCACGCCGCTGGTGGTGAGCGTCCACACCATCGTGTCCTTCGACTTCGCCGTGTCGCTCATCCCTGGATGGCACACGACGATCTTCCCGCCCTACTTCGTCGCCGGCGCCGTCTTCTCCGGCTTCGCGATGGTGATGTCCTGGATGGTGCCCGCCCGGCACTTCCTGGGCCTGAAGCACGTCATCACCATGAGGCACCTGGAGAACATGAACAAGATCATCCTCGCGACGGGGATGCTCGTCTCCTACGGGTACCTGATGGAGCACTGGATCGCCTGGTACTCGGGGAACCAGTTCGAGTGGTTCGTGTTCTTCAACCGGGCGACCGGGCCGTACCGCGGCGTGTACTACCTGATGCTCTTCTGCAACGTGCTGGTGCCGCAGATCTTCTGGTTCAAGTTCTTCCGGACCTCGATCCCCTGGATGTTCATCGCCAGCATCTTCGTGAACATCGGCATGTGGTGCGAGCGGTTCGTGATCATCGTCACCTCGCTCCACCGCGACTTTCTGCCCGCTGCCTGGGACATGTACTACCCGACCTGGGTGGACATCACTCTGTTCCTGGGAACCATCGGGTTCTTCAGCACCTGCTTCCTCCTCTTCCTCAAGTTCATCCCCGCGGTCGCGGTGAGCGAGGTGAAGGAGCTCAACGAGGAGCTCCAGCACCGTCCCGCCCCGGTCACCGTGGTCACCGGAGCCTGATCGATGGAACACGCCGCGGAACATCACGGCCACGCCGCCCCGGTCGGGAAGACCTACGTCCTCGCGCGCTTCGAGAGCGGCGAGGCGCTGGTCGACGCCTGCTACAAGGTCAGGGAGAAGGGCTTCGAGAGCATCGACACCCACTCGCCGTACCCCCTGCACGGCGGTGACGAGGCGCTGGGCCTGGGACGGAGCCGCGTCCCGCGCATCGCACTCGCGGGGGGCCTCACCGGGATGTTCGGCGGGTACCTGATGATGGTCTACATGAACGCCTGGAACTGGCCGATCAACGTCGGCGGCCGGCCTCCCCACGCTCCGCCGTCGTTCATCCCCATCACCTTCGAGACCACGGTCCTCCTCTGCTCGCTGTCCATCTTCTTAGGGCTGCTGGTGCTGATGCGGCTCCCCCAGCCGTACCACGCGGCGTTCGAGCACGAGGGATTCCGGAGCGCGGTCAACGACGGCTTCTGGCTGAGCGTGGCGCTGCCTCCGGGCAGCGACGGCAAGGATGCCGCCGCGCTCGTCTCCCAGCTCGGCGCCAAGGAGGTCAGCACGGTGAAGGAGTCGGTGGAATGAGGGCCGCTCTCTTCCTCCTCGGCCTGGGCGTGCTCTCCGGCTGCAGCTGCTACGGCACGCGGGCCGGCGACGTCCTGCAGCGCATGGAGCAGCAGGACAAGATCCTCCCCTACTCGGAGAACGACCTCTTCGCCGACGGGCGCGGGATGCGGACCCCGGTCGAAGGAACCATCTCCCGGGAGGCGGTGGTGGGCGCCCCCGGCATCAGCACCGGGATGGCGGACGGGGTGCTGGTCAGCCGGATCCCCATCCCGGTCACCGCCGAGCTGCTGGCCCGTGGCCGGCACCGCTACGAGATCGTCTGCTCCAACTGCCACGGCCTGGTGGGCAACGGGGACAGCATGGTGGCGGACAACATGGCCACCCGCTTGCCACCCTCGCTGGTCGCCCTGGGAGACCGCCCGCCCGGGTTCTTCTTCCAGGCCATCACCCTCGGCTACGGGCTGATGCCCTCGTTCTCGGGAGAGATTCCCATCGACGAGCGCTGGGCGGTGGTGGCCTACGTTCAGGCGCTCCAGCTGAGCCAGAACACGCCAGTCAACACGTTGCCTGCCGACGTGCAGCGCCGCCTCCGGGAGGGGCAGACATGGTCGAGGTAGGTCCCACCACCATCACCCAGGATCGGCTGAAGCCCGGGGGGAGGACCTTCAACGCCGCCGTGGGGATCGGCGTGGTCGGGCTGCTCCTCACCGCCGTCGGCTACGCGATCGGAGGCGCCGAGCGGCCACTGATCCTCGCCGGGTACCTCGTCGCCTTCGCCTACTGGCTGGGCATCGCCATCACCGCCAGCATCTGGAACGCCATCTTTCACGCCTCGGCGGCGCGGTGGATGACCGTCTTCCGGAGGATCTTCGAGACGATGGGTGCTGCCATCCCCATCTTCGTCGTCCTCTTCATCCCCATCGCCCTGACGATGCCGGAGCTGTTCCCCTGGGTTCACCCCTCGAGCAAGATGAACCACGAGCAGCTCGAGCTGCTCACCCACAAGGCGCTGTGGCTGAACGTGCCCGGCTTCCTGATCCGCGCGGTGGTGTACTTCGCGATCTGGGTGGTCGTGAACCAGCTGCTCCGTGGCTGGTCGCTACGGCAGGACAAGGAGGGCGGCCTCGAACCCACCCGGCGCATGCGTCGCTATGGCTCGGGCGCCCTGCCCTTCCTCGGCCTCTCCATCACCTTCGCCGCCTTCGACTGGCTGATGTCGGTGGACCCCTTCTGGTACTCCACCATCTTCGGGGCGTACTACTTCGCGGGCAGCTTCCTGTGCTGCATCGCGCTCCTCACCGTCATCACCGTCCTCGCCCGGCACGAGCAGCGGCAGTTCGGGGGGCTGGTCACGCGGCATCACACCCACAACCTGGGCAAGCTGATGCTCGCCTTCACCGCCTTCTGGACCTACGTCGCCTTCAGCCAGTTCATGCTGATCTGGATCGCCAACATCCCTGAGGAGTCGGGCTGGTACGTGGTGCGGATGAAGGGGGGCTGGGCGAGCGTCGGCATCTTCCTCGTCATCACCCACTTCATCATCCCCTTCTTCGCCCTCCTCAGCCGTGGCCTGAAGTTCAACCCCCGCGGCCTGGTCTTCATCTCCGTGTGGCTCCTGGTGGTGCACTGGGTGGATCTCACCTGGCTGGTGCTGCCCGCGCTGCACCCCGAGGGCTTCTACGTCCACTGGACCGGCATCACCTCGATGCTCGGGGTGGGCGGAATCGCCATCGCCTTCGCCCGGTGGCGCGCCGCCGGCTACTTCACCCTCCCGGTCAAGGACCCGTACCTGGCCGACTCGCTGAGGTACCAGCAGGCATGAGCACGACCGCGCAGACCTCGCACGCGGGGCACGACACCGCCGAGGTGGTCCAGGCCCAGCAGCACATGAGCTGGCCGTGGATCATCGGCGTGGGTGTCGCCTCGATCGCCATCTTCATCGTCGCCGGCATCTGGTCGACGCACATCCTCAACAGCACCCGCGCCGAGATGCAGCCCGCGGGGCCGCCTCCCATCCCCAGGCAAGTGGACCAGTACGAGGTGGGAATCGTGAACCAGCGGGTGTTCGCGCTCGACCAGCGCGCCGCCCAGAAGCGCCTGCAGCAGATGGAGCGGCTCAGGAGCTACGGCTGGGTGGATCGCGAGTCCGGGGTGGCCCACATCCCCGTCGACGAGGCGATGAAGATGTACCTCGCCGATCAGCAGAAGAAGGGTGGCCAGGCGAAGTGAGCCGTCCGGGGCACATCGCGTTCGTCCTCTGGGCGCTCTTGCCGCTCGCGGCGGGAGCGCAGGGGACCGTGCTCACCCGGGTGCCAGCCGTGGATGTCATCGAGCAGCTGGGTGACCGGGTGCCCGAGGACGCGCGGCTTGTCGACTCGGAGGGACAGCCCTTCCGCCTCAAGGACGAGCTTCACCGGGGCAAGCCGGTGGTCCTGGCGCTGGTCTATTACCGCTGTCCCCAGCTCTGCAACCTAACGCTCAGCAGTCTCACCCGAGCGCTGCGCGACTCGGGGATGAAGCTCGGCCGCGACTACCGGGCGGTGGTGGTGAGCATCGACCCCAGTGAGACAGCCCGCGACGCCGCGGAATCCAAGCGCGGCCACATGCAGGCGCTTGGCGTCTCGCCGACGACGCGCGACTGGCGCTTCGCCACCGCGGCCGAGCCGGAGATCCAGGCGCTCGCCCGGGGGACCGGGTTCAAGTATCGGTACGACCCGCCCAGCAAGCAGTTCGAGCATCTATCGGTGGCCTTCGTTCTCTCCGAGGATGGGCGGCTCTCCCGGTATCTGTACGGCATCGAGTATCCGGCGCGGGACATGAAGCTGGCCCTGGTCGAGGCCGGCAAGGGCAAGGTGGGCACCGCGTTCGATCGGGTGCTGCTCACCTGCTTCAAGTACGACCCGGCGAAGCGCAGCTACGGGCCCTACGTGCTGGCGTTCGTCCGGATCGGGGCGCTGCTGGTGTTCGCCGCGCTGGTGGTCTTACTCACGGTGCTCTGGAGGCAGGACGTGAAGCTGAAGAAGCAACGGGGTGCGACGGCATGAACGAGCTCATGAGGCGGATGCTGTTCCTCCCCGAGCAGGCCTCGACGTTCGCTCTCGACGTCGACCACCTCCACTACTTCGTGATCACCGTCACGATGCTCTCGAGCGCAGCGGTGGGTCTCACCGCCATCGCCTTCTTCTGGAAGTACCGCCGGCGCCGCGAGAACCAGGCCACGCCCTTCGTCGCCCCCACCGCGATCTTCGAGGTGCTGGCGATCAGCGTGCCGCTGTTCTTCTTCCTGGTCTGGTTCGCGATCGGCTTCCGGGACTTCGTGAAGCTCTCCTCCCCTCCCCCGGAGGCGATGGACGTCTACGTCCAGGGCAAGCAGTGGATGTGGAAGTTCGCCTACCCCGAGGGCCCGAACTCCCTCGGCGTCCTCCACGTCCCCGCCAATCGCCCGGTGCGGCTGCTCATCACCTCGCGGGACGTCATCCACTCGGTGTTCATCCCGGCCTTCCGCGTGAAGATGGACGCCCTGCCGGGTCGGTACACCGAGATCTGGTTCACCGCCACCAAGCAGGGGCGGTACCAGATCCTCTGCACGGAGTACTGTGGTGCCCAGCACAGCAAGATGTGGGGTGAGGTCGTGGTGATGGCCCCCGAGGCCTTCGACGAGTGGATCAAGGAGCAGCAGCGCGGGCTGGTGTCTCGCCAGGACGTGCTGGCGGACGAGACCGGCCAGGTCAGCCAGCAGGGAAGCCTCGCCCAGTGGGGGCTCCAGGTGGCGGTGCGCCAGGGCTGCCTCCGCTGTCACAACGTCGACAGCACGGAGCCGGCCAACGGCCCGAGCTGGGTGGACCTCTACCAGCAGCCGACGAAGCTCACCGACGGCCGCGAGATCATCGCCGACGAGGCCTACCTCACCGAGTCGATGATGGAGCCCACGGTCAAGGTCGTCGCCGGGTACCTGCCGCTGATGCCCAACTACCAGGGGAAGCTCAGCGGGCCCGAGGCCGCGGCGATCGTCGAGTACATCAAGAGCCTCCGGTCCGACCGGACCGTGCAGGCGACCGGGGGTGAAGAGTAATGACCGCGCCAGTCACCACCGCCGCCGTGCCACCCGCCGGCGCCGTGTTCCCCAAGAAGAGCTACCTGAACGACGGAACGACCATCCGCTCCTGGCTCCTCACCCACGACCACAAGCGGATCGCCATCCTCTACCTCGTCGGCACGATCATCGGGCTCTTCCTCGGCGGCGTCTTCGCCATGGTCCTCCGGCTGGAGCTGCTCACTCCGGGGCCGACGATCATCGAGGCGCTGACCTACAACCGGATGTTCACCCTTCACGGGCTGGTCATGATCTTCATGTTCATGATCCCGGTCATCCCGGGCGTGTTCGGGAACTTCTTTCTCCCGATCATGCTGGGGGCGAAGGACGTCGCGTTCCCCAAGTGGAATCTCACCTCCTTCTACGTCTACCTCGCCGGCGCGACCCTGATGGTCTGGGGGCTGATCACCGGCGGGGCGGACACCGGCTGGACCTTCTACGCGCCCTACAGCACCACCACGACCACCAACATCACCCCGGTGCTGCTGGGGGTCTTCATCATCGGGTTCAGCTCGATCCTCACCGGGCTGAACTTCATCGTGACCATCCACACCCTGCGGGCGCCGGGCGTGACCTGGTTCAAGATGCCCCTCTTCGTCTGGGCCGTCTACGCCACCAGCATCATCCAGGTGCTGGCCACGCCGGTGCTGGGGCTCACCACGCTCCTGGTCGCGGCCGAGCACACCTTCGGCTTCGGCTTCTTCGATCCGGCGCGGGGCGGTGACCCGATCCTCTTCCAGCACCTGTTCTGGTTCTACAGCCACCCGGCGGTCTACATCATGGTGCTGCCGGCGATGGGGGTGGTCAGCGAGGTCATCTGCGCCTGCGCCCGGAAGAACATCTTCGGCTACAAGATGATCGCCATGAGCTCACTGGGCATCGCCTTCGTGGGCTTCTTCGCCTGGGGACACCACCTCTTCACCTCGGGCCAGAGCGCTTTCGACGCCGGCGCCTTCGCGGCGATCTCGATGCTGGTGGGCGTGTTCACCGCGATCAAGGTCTTCAACTGGGTAGGGACGCTCTACAAGGGCGCGATCGCCTTCACCGCGCCCTTCGCGTACATCTGCGGCTTCCTCTTCTTCCTGGTGTTCGGCGGGATGACCGGGGTCGCGCTGGCCACCGTCTCGCTCGACGTGCACTGGCAGGACACCTACTTCGTGGTCGCCCACTTCCACTTCATCATGGTGGGAGCGGTGATCATGGGCTTCCTCGCCGCGCTCCACTACTGGTTCCCCAAGATGTTCGGCCGCAAGTACCCCGAGAACTGGGGGCTGCTCGCCGCCGGGCTCATCGTCCTCGGCTTCAACGCCACCTTCATTCCCCAGTTCCTCCTGGGCAACGCGGGCATGCCCCGGCGCTACTACGAGTACCCGGAGCGCTTCGCGGCGCTGAACGTGGCCTCCACTGCCGGTGCCTCGCTGCTCGCCTTCGGGTTCATCATCATCGCCATCTACCTGGCCATCAGCCTGAAGTACGGCGAGGTGGCGGGCCGGAACCCCTGGGGCAGTCGCGGCTACGAGTGGGACGTGCCGTCACCGCCGCCCACCGAGAACTTCGACGCGGTCCCCGTCTTCACCCGGGGGCCCCACGAGTACCAGGACGTCCCGGAGGAGCTCGCCAAGGTGGGTCATGCAATCTAGCGCGGCGCGGAAGATGACGGCGGAGGGCTGGCTGGAGCCTCCTCCGCTCCCGCATCACTACGACACGATAGAGAACCACCAGAGCGCCCTCCGCTTCGGGATGTGGCTGTTCCTCGGCACGGAGGTGCTCCTCTTCGCCGGAATCTTCGTCGGCTACTTCACCTTCCGGCACTACTTCCCCGAGGCGTTCGAGCAGTCCGCGCGGCATCTCAGCGTTCCGTTGGGGACCGCCAATACCCTGCTGCTCCTCACGTCGAGCCTCACGGTAGCGCTCGCCCACTACAACGCCGAGCACGGGAGAAACCGCAACGCCTTCTGGCTGCTGATGGCCTCGGTGGCCATGGGAGCCGGGTTCCTGGGCATCAAGGCGGTCGAGTACACCGAGAAGTTCCACGAGGGCGCGCTTCCCGGGAAGTTCTTCAGCTTCGCCGAGATCACCGCCCCCGGTGGCCCGGTGTTCTACGTCGTCTACTTCTTCTCCACCGGGCTCCACGCGCTGCACGTCGTCGTGGGGATGAGCCTCCTCACCTGGGTGGCCCTCCGCTGCTGGCGGAAGGAGTTCTCGCCCACCTACTACGCACCGGTGGAGAACGCGGGCCTCTACTGGCACCTCGTCGACCTGGTGTGGATCTTCCTCTACCCTCTGCTCTACCTGGTCTGAACGAATGGCCACCACGACCCCTCCCGCCGCGGCGGCGCACGCGAAGCACGAAACGGGACCCGGCCGGCTGGTCCTCAACTGGCTAGTGCTCTGCGGCCTGACCTTCGCGACCTTCGGCTTCTCGAAGCTGCACATCTCGCCGGGGATGCACCTGGGGGCGGCGCTCACCATCTCCACCATCAAGGTCGTGCTCGTGGTGCTGATCTTCATGCACCTCTGGCACGGCGAGGGAATCAACCGCATCGTCTTCGTGACCTCGTTCGTCTTCCTTCTGCTGTTGATGTTCTTCGTGATGGCGGACGTGGCCACTCGCTTCCCGCTGTCCAACTCGCGGATCCCGCCCATGCCCCAGGTGGACCAGAGAATGATTCCCAGCGGGATGCCGCCGGGGATGAGCAACGTGCCCCAGGGCCACTCCGAGGGGGGCGCCGGGCCCAGCTCGGGAGAGGCGGGAAAGCAGTGACGCTCCGGCGCCGGGCCCTCTCCACCTCGGCGCCGTGCCTGGCTGGAGTCGCCCTCCTCTGCGCCGCCCTCGTGGGGTGTGCGCACACAGGAAGGGGCGACGAGCCGGGCAGCGGCATTCGCTTCGTCTCCGACGACTTCCAGGGAGCACTGGCCCGGGCCCGCGGCGAAGGGAAGCCGCTCTTCGTCGACGCCTGGGCCCCCTGGTGCCACAGCTGCGTCAGCATGAAGACCTATGTCTTCCCTGACGGGGTGCTCTCCGGCGTCGCGGACAAGTACGTCTGGCTCGAGGTGGACACCGAGAAGCCGGTGAACCGCGCCTTCGTCGACCAGTTCCCCAGCGAGGCCCTGCCCACGCTCCTGGTCATCGACCCCCGCACCGGTCAGGCCTTCCGTCGCTGGGTGGGGAGCGCCACCGTGGTGGAGCTCGCCGCCCGTCTCCGGGCGACGGCGCTGGCCCTGACCCCCGGAGCGCCGGGAACGGCGGCACAGGCCGCGCTGGCCCGGGCGAGCGCCGCGGACGCCACCGGGGACCACGCCGGGGCGACCGAGGCCTATCGCGAGGCCCTGGCGAGCTCGGTCCCGCGCTCGCTCGACCATGGCCAGGCGGTGGAGGGGCTGGTGCAGCGGCTGGCGCAGGACGGCGAGGCCGGCGCCTGCGTGGAGCTGGCCGGCGAGGAGCTGTCGCACGTCGCGCCAGGGACGGCGCTGGCGACGCTGGTGGCGACCGGTCTGTCGTGCGCTCTCGAGCTGGAGGAGACGGACTCGCGCCGGCTCTCGGCGCTGGGCGCGTTGCAGGATCGCGTGGCCAGCCTGGCCCGTGACCCGTCGGTGGTGCTGATGGCCGACGACCGCTCCAGCCTCTTCGAGACCGAGGAGGGGGCGCGGCGGGCTCGCGGTGACCTCCCCGGGGCCCGAACGACCGCGCTGCGGTGGACGGCATTCCTGGAGGAGGAGGCCGGTCGGGCGGCCACGCCCGAGGCCCGGGCGGTGTTCGACTCGCACCGGCTGTCGGCCTACCTCGCGCTGGGGGAGCCCGAGCGGGCGATACCGATGCTCGAGCAGAGCGCCCGCGACTTCCCGAAGGACTACAATCCGCCCGCGCGTCTGGCGGTGGCCTACCTGGCGATGCGCGAGCCGTGGAAGGCGCTCTCGGAGGCGCGGCGCGCCTCGGCCCTCGTCTACGGCCCGCGGACGCTCCGGGTGCTGCTGGTCCGGGCGGAAGCCGAAGCCCGGGTCGGAGACGGCCACGCCGCGCGCGTGACGCTGGCACGGGCGGAGAAGCTGGTGACCGAGCTTCCCCCGGCACAGTTCCACGCCTCGATGAGCATCGCGATCGCGGCGAAGCGCAAGGCGCTCTTCGAGCCCCCCACCGCCTCGCGCGCCGTGCCCCTCGACCCACGCCGCGGAACCGCGCTCCCCCACTGAAGGTTCGAGTTCGGTTGTTTTCGAGGTGCTTTTCGAGGTGCCAGACACCTCGTAAGGACACCTCGTAAGAGGACTCGTCGGGAGGAACCCTATCGAGTGCTCCGAGGTGGTCATCCGTGCGGGCGTAAAATGGGGTCCCGCCGTTCTTTCATTGGAAAGACAGTCGCGAGGCGTGAGCGCGGGGTGCAGGCGCGTGATTCGCTCGATTGCCTAGGCAGCTGAAGATGAGCGGCGTAGATCGCTGTCAGATCGCCAGCGCGACCATCGGCCGGTTTGCGCCCAGCGGGAAGGGGACGGTGAAGTTTCCTGATCTCCAAAGCTGAGAGGCGCTCATGAATGCAGCCACGAAGTCGTGGACCTGCTGACGAAACTCATCGAACAGCTTTCTGGATGTGGTGTGGCACAACGACCGGGGAGAACGAGCCGGGCGTTCGGGCCGATGCTGGGGCCGTTGAGCGAGAACCCATGCTCGACCTCGGAAACGCTTGTGGAGCCTGGACCACTGCTCCTCGATCCCCTGAACGAGCCGCTCGAGAAGCTGCCGACGGGTGTGTGCATCCCTAAATGCCGGATGCGGTACGGTCCTTAGGACAAGCTCCTCGGTTCGCGCGCATTTTTCGTGGAACCTCGAACAAGGCTTTCCGGCCTTCCGCTGCTTCCATCGGTCGGACCAGTGAAACCAGCGAAAAGGACGCGGCCTCCCATCGAGCATCATGGTGAGCGACGTGAGGC
>JBKPMY010000277.1:0-11280 GCA_046732375.1 Myxococcota bacterium | reverse complement strand
CCACCTGCAACCGGCCCGACTGTCCGGTGACCGCCTTCGTGGTCGGCGGCAACAAGCAGTTCGTGCTCAACCTCGAGCTGGAGTTCCCCATCGTGCCCAAGGTGGGGGTCAAGGGCGTGGTCTTCGTCGACGCCGGGAATTCCTTCGCGGTGGATGCACGCTTCTTCGAGGACAAGCAGCACTCGCTTCCGCTGGGACTGTTCTGGTCCACCGGCTTCGGGATTCGCTGGTTCTCTCCGGTCGGTCCGCTACGATTCGAGTGGGGCATTCCTCTCACCAGGCGGCCGATCGACGAT
Organism: Myxococcota bacterium; assembly: GCA_046732375.1. Taxonomy (GTDB): domain Bacteria; phylum Myxococcota; class Myxococcia; order Myxococcales; family Myxococcaceae; genus RPRB01. Next base: position 10,984 of record JBKPMY010000277.1, on the reverse strand, counting down.
CCCATCCTCTTCGAGTTCACGATCGGCAACTCCTTCTAGGCGGGGGTAGCGGATGCGCATCGCGGTTCTGCGGGAAACCGCGCCGGGCGAGGCCAGGGTGGCGCTGGTTCCCGAGGTGGTGCAGCGGCTCACCAAGTCCGGACACCAGATCTCGGTGGAGCGCGGGGCAGGGCTCGCCGCGGGCTTCACCGACGCGGACTACGAGAAGGCGGGCGCCCGGGTGCACGAGTCGAGGGCCGAGGTGCTCACCGGCGCCGACCTCTGGGCGCACGTTCGCCGGCCCACCACGGCGGAGATCGGGGAGGCCCCGGAGGGGACGACGCTGGTCTCGATGCTGGGGGTGGAGCCGATCGACCCGCTCCTGCCCGCGCTGGCGGCACGGCGGCTCACCTTCCTCGGGCTGGAGCGGGTCCCCCGCATCACCCGCGCCCAGTCCATGGACGTGCTCAGCTCCCAGGCGACCGTCTCCGGGTACAAGGCGGTGCTCCTCGGCGCCGCCGAGCTGGGCAAGCTCCTTCCCATGCTCACCACCGCCGCCGGTACGCTGGCCCCGGCGAAGGTGCTGGTTCTGGGAGCAGGGGTGGCGGGGCTCCAGGCCATCGCGACCGCGCGGCGGCTCGGGGCGGTGGTGGCAGGTTTCGACGTGCGTCCCGCGGCGCGGGAGCAGGTGCTGAGCCTCGGCGCCACCTTCGTGGGCCCGGAGGTGTCGGCCGACTACGAGGGGGAGGGCGGCTACGCCCGGCCCCTGACCGCCGAGGAGCAGGCGCAGACCCGCGAGGCGCTGGCCGCGGCCATTCCCCAGCAGGATCTCCTGATCTCCACTGCCCAGGTGCCCGGCCGGCGCGCGCCGGTGCTGATCGATGGGAAGGCGTTGGCCTCGCTCCGCCCGGGCTCGGTCGTGGTGGACCTGGCGGCGGAGACCGGAGGAAACGTCGAGGGGAGCAAGGCCGGAGAGCGGGTCGTCATCGACGGCGTCGTGGTTCTCGGTCCGGTACAGCTCGCGGCGACGGCCCCGCTGCACGCCAGCCAGATGTTCGCCCGGAACGTGCTTGCGCTCGTGCAGCACCTCTCCACCAAGGAGGGGGCGCTGAAGATCGACGCCGAGGACGAGATCACCAAGCCGATGCTCGTCACACTGAACGGGCAGGTGCCAGGAGGGAGCGAGCAGTGACCCCCACCGGCGTCGTTGAGCTGTACGTGTTCGTGCTCGCCGCCTTCGTCGGGTACCAGGTCATCACCCGGGTGCCGCCGCTGCTGCACACGCCGCTCATGTCGGCGACCAACGCCATCTCCGGCATCAGCCTGGTGGGCTCGCTGGTGCTCGCCGGGGCGAACCGGGACTCGATCTCCAACTGGCTGGGGTTCATCGCCGTGACTGCCGCGACCATCAACGTGGTGGGCGGCTTCCTCATCACCGACCGGATGCTGAAGATGTTCCGCCGCGAGCCCAAGCTCCCGCCCGGCGGAGAGATCGAGAAGAAGGCCGGAGGTGTGGGCCGATGAGCGCCCGCGACCTGGTCATCCAGGCCATCTACCTCGCCGCCTCGGTCCTGTTCATCCTCGGGCTCAAGAGCCTGTCCCATCCGGACAAGGCGCGCCTGGGGATGCAGCAGGCCGCGGTGGGAATGCTGCTGGCCATCGTCGGCACGCTCTTCCACCACGAGATCGTCCGCTTCGATCTCGTCGCCGTCGCGCTCATCCTCGGGACGGTCATCGGCTACCCGCTGGGGATGTTCGTCCCCATGACCGCGATGCCCCAGCGGATCGCCATCAGCCACATGTTCGGCGCCCTGGCGGCGACCCTGGTGGGCGTGGCCGAGTACCGGATGCACGGGGCCGGAATACCCCGGAGCACGATGGCGGCACTGGGGTTCGAGGTGCTGTTCGGCGGGCTCACGGTGACCGGCAGCTTCATGGCCTTCGGCAAGCTCCAGGAGCTCATCACCGGCACTCCGGTGACCTACCGAGGCCAGAACGCGGTGAACATCACCCTCTTCGGGGTGGCGATCGCCATGTTCGTCTACCTGATCTTCAGCCCCGGGAACCCGATTGTGTTCTACGGGATGATCGGTCTGGCCTTGCTGCTCGGGGTCTTCATGGTGCTTCCCATCGGCGGCGCGGACATGCCGGTGGTGGTGTCGCTGCTCAACTCGTACGCCGGCCTGGCCTCCAGCGCGACGGGCTTCGTCATCGAGAACAACGTCCTCATCATCTGCGGCGCGCTGGATGGTGCCTCCGGCTTCCTCCTCTCCGTCCTCATGTCCAAGGCGATGAACCGGAGCTTCGGCAACGTGATCTTCGGTGCCTTCGGCGCTCCGGCGCCGGCGCTCGCCGCGGGCGGGGCGGCCAAGGACCTCACGGTGAGCAGCGTCTCGGCCGAGGACGCCGCCATGCGGATGGCCTACGCCGGGGAGGTCATCGTCGTCCCGGGGTACGGGATGGCCGTGGCCCAGGCGCAGCACGTGGTCCGCGAGCTGGCGGATCTGCTCGAGAAGCGCGGGGTGACGGTGAAGTACGCCATCCATCCCGTCGCCGGCCGGATGCCCGGGCACATGAACGTGCTGCTGGCCGAGGCCAACGTCCCCTACGACCGGCTGTACGACATGGAGGAGATCAACTCCGAGTTTCCGCAGGCCGACGTGGCCCTGGTCATCGGAGCCAACGACGTGGTGAACCCGGCCGCCCGCAGCGACCCCAGCAGCCCCATCTACGGGATGCCCATCCTCGACGTGGACAAGGCGAAGGGGGTCATCGTCCTCAAGCGGAGCATGAACCCCGGCTTCGCCGGCATCGAGAACCACCTGTTCTACTCCCCCAACACCTCGATGCTCTTCGGGGATGCCAAGTCCTCCCTGACCCGCCTGGTGAGCGAGGTGAAGGCATTGTGAGGGCTTCGGCGGCAGCCTGGCTGCCCGCGGAGTGGCGCCTGCTTGACGGATTCGAGGCGTTGCTCCTAGTGTCCGCGGACTTTTTCGACCCCATCGGGAGCACCCGCCGGGGGGCTTCCGTTTCACTCCGGTACCGGGGGTCGAGCCTGGAATCACCGGAGTTTCCCCGAGGAGTACACACGTGATGTCGTCCCGTCGCCTGTTGGTGGCCCTGGCCGCCGTGATTCCGCTGAGCTTCTCTGCCGTTGCGCACGCGCAGGCGGGGAAGATCGGCTACGTCAATTTCCAGAAGGCCCTGGCCGAGCTGGACGAGGCCAAGGCTGCCCGGGCCCGGCTCGAGACGCTCAAGGAGCAGAAGCAGAAGGACCTGGACAAGGCCCAGGACGCCCTCAAGAAGGACAAGGAGACCTTCGACAAGCAGGCCTCCACGATGACCGAGCAGGCCCGGAACGAGAAGGCCGAGGGTCTGCAGAAGCGGTTCATCGACCTCCAGCAGAACTTCGAGAAGGGTCGGGCGGAGCTCGCTCAGAAGGAGAACGAGGAGTTCCAGCCCATCGTCGGCAAGATGCGCACCATCATCACCTCCATCGCCCAGAAGGAGGGATTCCAGATGGTGTTCGACGCCGGTGGCATCGCCTACGCGCCCGACTCGCTGGATCTCACCCCGCAGCTGGTGCGCACCTACAACGAGCAGAACAAGGTGAAGACCAGCTCGACGGCGCCGGCCGCGACGCCGGCCAAGAAGAAGTAGCCTTTCCCGGAGCGGATGGAACGCTCCCTCGCAGAGCTCGCCGGAGAGGTGGGCGGAACCGTCGAGGGAGACGGGGCCCTGCGGATCCGGGGACTGGCCTCGCTCGAGGAGGCCGGCCCCGGCGAGCTGTCGTTCTACGGAAACCCCCGGTACCGGAAGCAGCTCGCCACCACCCGCGCCTCCGCGGTCCTGCTCCCGCCCGGCGAGAAGATGGCCCGCTCGGACGTGGCCTGGGTCCGGGTGCCCTCGCCGCACCTGGCCTTCGCCCGTCTCCTCTCGCTGTTCCACCCCGGTCCGCGTCCCGCCCCCGGTGTCCATCCCCACGCCGAGGTGCACCCCTCGGCCCGGGTGGACCCGTCGGCGACGGTGATGGCGCTGGCGGTCGTCGACGCCGGGGCGGTGGTGGGCGCGCGCTCGGTGCTCTGGCCCGGGACGTACCTCGGCGAGGGCTCGCGGCTCGGTGAGGATTGCGTGCTCCAGCCCGGAGCCGTGGTGCGCGAGCACTGCGTCCTCGGCGACCGGGTGCTCCTCCAGCCGGGGGTGGTGGTGGGCTCGGACGGCTTCGGCTTCGCCTACGACCCCGCCGGTCCGGCCCACGTGAAGGTGCCCCAGGTGGGCACGGTGCGCGTCGAGGATGACGTCGAGGTGGGCGCCGGTAGCTGCATCGACCGGGCGACCACCGGCGAGACGGTCATCGGCCGGGGGACGAAGATCGACAACCTGGTGCAGATCGCCCACAACGTCCGGGTGGGCCCGCTGTCGATCGTCTGCGCGCAGGTGGGCATCTCCGGGTCGACCGAGGTCGGCCAGGGCGTGGTGCTGGCCGGGCAGGTGGGCATCGTGGGGCACGTGCACGTCGGTGACGGGGCCCGGATCGCCGCCCAGTCCGGGGTCCCGCACGACGTTCCACCGGGCGCGACCATCTCCGGATACCCCGCGGTGGAGCACGCGCTGTGGCTGCGCCAGTCCGCGGCCCTGAAGCAGCTCCCGGAGCTGCTCCGCGAGGTGAGGGAGCTGCGTGCGAGAGTCGCCGCGCTCGAATCGAGGAAGGACGAGCCTGAGTCATGATGGACGTTCAGGAGATCCAGAAGCTGTTGCCCCACCGCTACCCGTTCCTCCTGGTGGACCGGGTGGTGTCGATCGAGCCCGGCAAGGCGCTCCGGGCCTACAAGAACGTCTCGGTGAACGAGCCGTTCTTCGAGGGGCACTTCCCCGGCCATCCGGTGATGCCCGGAGTGCTGGTGCTCGAGGCGCTGGCCCAGGCGAGCGCCATCCTCGCCTACCGCTCGACGGGCTTCGATCCTGCGCAGAAGGTGACCTACCTGATGGCCATCGACGGGGCGAAGTTCAGGAAGCCCACCGTCCCCGGTGACCGGCTGGATCTGGAGGTCGAGGTCGTCCGCTTCAAGGGGTCGATCATGAAGACCCGCGGGGTCGCGAAGGTCGACGGGGAAGTGGTGGCCGAGGGCGAGTTCCTGGCCACGGTGGTGGACAAGGACCGATGAGCGTCCACCCCACCGCGGTCATCGCCCCGGGAGCACGGCTGCACCCCACCGTGGAGGTCGGGCCCTACGCGGTCATCGGTGCCCAGGTGGAGATCGGCGCGGGAACGACCGTCGGCCCGCACGCGGTCATCGAGGGGCGAACCCGGCTCGGCGAGCGCAACCGGGTGTTCCAGTTCGCCTCGGTGGGCGCCCAGCCCCAGGACCTCAAGTACGCGGGTGAGGACAGCGCCCTGGAGATCGGGAACGAGAACCTGATCCGCGAGTTCACCACCCTCCACAAGGGTACCACCGCAGGCGGCGGCGTCACTCGCATCGGCGACCGCAACCTCTTCATGGCCTACGCCCACGTGGCCCACGACTGCCAGGTGGGGAACGGCTGCGTCTTCGCCAACGCCGCCACCCTCGGCGGGCACGTGGAGATCGGGGACCACGTCATCCTCGGAGGGCTGGCCGCCGTGCACCAGTTCACTCGCATCGGGCGGCATGCGTTCGTGGCCGGCGGGGCAATGGTGGTGATGGACGTGCCACCGTTCTGCACCGCGCAGGGGGACCGGGCCGAGCTGGTGGGGGTCAACAGCGTCGGGCTCGCCCGGCACGGGTTCAGCGAGGAGCAGATCGCCCGGGTGAAGGAGGCCTACCGCATCCTCTTCCGGAGCAAGCTGCCGCTGGAGGAGGCCGTGGAGCGGCTCCGGACCGAGCTGGGAGACCAGAGCGAGATCCAGACTCTTCTCTCGTTCATCACCACCAGCCAGCGCGGTCTGACCCGCTAGTGGTCCGGACGAGCGCTAGAACAGTGCTCCGCCCGGGGTGTGGTGAGCATGGCGAGGTCGCCGAGACCAAAGCGAGACGGCGCACCCGAGGAGCGAGCAGCGGAGGCGTACCTCGTGGTACGTCGAGCGGCGGAGTGACGAGGCTGCCCGTCGCAGCGAGAGGATCGGCCGCCGCAGCGCTCAGCACACCCCGGATGGAGCACTAGTGGCCGGACGCATCGGCCTCATCGCCGGAAACGGGGCGCTGCCCCGGCTCTTCGCCCGGGCTGCGCGGGGGAGGGGCCTGAGCGTGGTCGCGGTGGGCCACCTGGGCGAGACCGACCCGGAGCTCGCCTCCGAGGTGGAGCGGCTCGACTGGGTGAAGGTGGGGCAGGTGGCTCGCATCGAGCGGCTGCTCCGGGACCAGGGCGTCACCGAGGCGGTGCTCGCCGGCGGCTTCTCCCGGATGCGCGCCGTGCAGCAGATGCGGCCGGATCTGGGGCTGTTCCGGATCGCCGCGCGGGTTCGCAGCTTCCGGGACGACGCGCTCCTCCGCGCGGCGGCGGACGAGTTCGAATCGGCCGGGATCCACATCGTGGCCCCCACCGAGCTGCTCCGGGAGATCCTCGCCCCGGAGGGCCACCTGGCCGGCCCGGCGCTCGAGCCGGCGCAGGAGCGCGACGTGGCGCTGGGCGAGGAGGTGGCAACGCTGCTCGGCCGGGCCGACGTCGGTCAGACGGTGGTGGTCAAGAACGGCCACGTCCTGGCGCTGGAGGCGGTGGAGGGAACGGACGCCTGCATCCGCCGGGGCGCCGAGCTCGGCGGACCCGGAGTGGTGGTGGTGAAGCGGAGCAAGCCGGGGCAGGACGAGCGGTTCGATCTCCCCGCGGTGGGTCCGGCGACCCTCGAGGTGCTGCGTTCGGTGGGAGCCCGCGTCCTGGCGGTGGAGGCGGGCAAGACGCTGCTCCTGGAAGGGGACCGGCTGGTCGCCCTCGCCGTGCAGGCGGGGATCACGATCGTCTCGCGGTCCGGAAGCGGGCGCGCGTAGGTCCCTGCGGCGTCGAGGATCGGTCCCGTTGCACTGTGCCCGAGCGGGCCTCTCCGTCGCCGCACCGTTCATTCCCGGGCGCTGTCCTCGACCGGCAGTCCAGCACGCAGCGCTTCCCGTTGAATGGGCGGCGTTCGCCTCGACCAGCACGGCTCCTCCGAGCGGACGAGGACACACCCTCCCGAGGTCTCGTCACTCGCCTCGAACGGAGAGCCGCAGCATGAATGCACATCGCCCGCTGTTCACCGCCGCCCTGCTCGTCGCCGGGGCAGCCCTCGCCCAGGCCTCCGGGGGCGGCCCCGACAAGTACCCTTCGACCAATCCTCGCCCGGAGAGCACCGGGAGCATGACCACGCGCCCGGGCATGACCGGGACCACGCCTCAACCGGACTCCAGCAAGGCGAGCGGTGAGGAGCTCACTCCGCCCGTGTCCGGCGCCCTCGGCACGACGCCGGCGCCGGGGATGATCCTCGGCCAGCTCCACATGGCCAACCAGTCCGAGATCGAATTGGGGAAGATGGCCGAGCAGAAGGCTCAGTCGAAGGAGGTGAAGAACTTCGGCAAGCACATGGTGAAGGCCCACACCGGCATGGACAACGACCTTCAGTCCTGGGCCAGGAAGCACAAGGTGACCATCGCGTCGCCGCCGCAGGACGAGAAGATGCAGCAGACTCGCCAGCGCCTGCAGGGGCTCAGCGGCGCGGAGTTCGACAAGGCCTACATGCAGGTCATGGCCGAGGACCACGCCAAGGACCTGAACGAGGTGCGCACCTTCGAGCAGACGACTGGCGACAAGAGCCTGCAGACACTGCTGGAGAAGGCACGCAAGGAGATCGCCGAGCACAAGCGGGAGGCGGACAAGCTGGTTCAGAAGCTCGGCGCCACCGCGACCCGGTAGCGCCTCAACCGGAGTGCGAGGGCAATCCCACGAGGTCGCGGCCGCCCTCGGCGATGAACTGCACCGCGATGGCGGCGAGGAGCAGCCCCATCACCCGCTGGAAGATGGCGACCCCGGACTGCCCCAGCACCCGCTGCACCAGCGAGGCGCCCCGGAGGAGGAAGTAGCTGGCGGCCATGGTCACGACGACGCTCACCAGGACCGCCACCACCGAGACGACGCCGCTGGCCCGGGACATCAGCACCATCACCGTCGCGATCGCGCCCGGTCCGGCGAGCAGCGGGAGCGCCAGGGGGACGATGGCCACGTCCTCCTTCTCGGTGGCCTCGTGCGCCTCCTCGGGCGAGGTGCGGGTCTCGGATTGACGGGCCCGGAGCATGTCCAGCGCCGTGATGAGCAGCACGATGCCGCCGGCCACGCGGAAGGCGCTGAGGCTCACGCCCACCACCTTGAAGAGGAAGGTCCCGCAGAGCGCGAAGAACACCAGCAGCCCTGCGGCCACCAGGCAGGCGCGGCGGGCCGTGTCCCGGAGTTGCTCCGGCGAGTCGCCCTGGGTCATGGCGACGAAGATCGGGACCACGCCGATGGGATCGACGACGAAGAAGATCGCCGAGAGCGACACCAGCGCCGAGGAGACCACGTCGCTCATCGGATCTTCCACACCATCGCCAGCGCCTCGAGGACGATGGCCCGCGACATCTTGGATTGTCCCACCCGCCGGTCCTCGAAGACGATGGGAACCTCCACCACCCGGAAGCCCTTCTTGATGGCCCGGTAGGTGAGCTCGATCTGAAAGCCGTAGCCGGTGCTGGTGACCGTGGGCAGGTCGATGGCCCGGAGCACCTCGGCGCGGAAGCACTTGAAGCCACCGGTGAGGTCGCGAATCTCGACGCCGAGGATGGTGCGGGCGTAGAACGAGCCCCCGCGGCTGATGAAGCGCCGGCCGACGCCCCAGTTTCGGGTCCCGCCCCCCTTCACCCAGCGGCTTCCCAGGACCAGGTCGGCATCGGTCGAGGCACGGTCGATGAGCGTCGGGAGGTAGCCGGGGTCGTGGCTCCAGTCCGCGTCCATCTCCAGGACGAAGCGGTAATCGTGCTGGAGCGCCCAGTCGAACGCCGCCAGGTACGCCTTGCCCAGCCCAGCCTTGCCCGCCCGGTGCAGCACGTGGACCCGGGGCGACTCGCGAGCCAGCGCGTCGGCGAGGTCGCCCGTGCCGTCGGGGCTCGCGTCGTCGACCACCAGGACGTCCACCCGAGGATCGGCGGCGAGGACCGCGCGGACGATCGACTCGACGTTCTCGCGCTCGTTGTAGGTGGGAATGCAGACCAGGGCTGGATTCATCGGGCGCTTCGGAGCCCCGCGTCCTTAGCACGCGCGTCGAGGACCTCCAGCACTTCGTCCGCCACGCGCGACGCCGTCGGCCCGTCGCCCAGACGGGTCCGCAGCGCGCGGAGGCCCTCGAGTTGCGCCTCGCGCTCACCTCCCGGAGCCCAGAGGCGCCGCACCTCCTCGGCCACCGCCTCGGGGCGGAGACGGGACTGGAGCAGCTCGGGCACCAGCCGCCGGCCGCTGAGCAGATTCACCAATGAGACGAAGGCCACCTTCACCAGCAGCCTGCCCACGGCCCAGCTCAGCGCCGACATCCGGTACACCACCACCATCGGGCGGAGCATCAGCGCGGTCTCGAGGGTCGCGGTGCCGGAGGCCACCACCGCCACGTCGGAGGCGCCGACCACCTCCGCGGTCCGACCGTCCACCAGCGTCGGCTGGAGCCCTCGCGCCGCGAACGCCGCCCGCACCGGCGCCGGGTCCAGCCCTGGCGCGACCGGGACGACGATCTGCAGGTCGGGCGTCTCCCGCTGGAGCAGCGCCGCGCTCTCCACCATCGGGGGGAGGAGGCGATGCAGCTCGCTCGGACGGCTCCCCGGGAGCATCGCCAGCGTGGGACGGGCGGGCTCGAGGCCCAGGGCCTGGCGGAAGGTCTCGGGCGCCCCTGGCGCGGGAACCTGCTCCACCACCGGGTTGCCCACGTACCGGGCGCGCACCCCGTGCGTCCGGTAGAAGTCCTCCTCGAAGGGAAGGATGCAGAGCATCCGGTCCACGTCGCGGGCGATCTGCCGGAGGCGCCCCCTCCGCCAGGCCCACACCGTGGGGCTCACGTAGAACACCACCGGGATGCCGAACCCCCGGAGCTTCCGCGCGAGCCGCAGGTTGAAGTCCGGCACGTCCACCAGGAGAGCGGCCGCGGGCCGGCGCTCGCGGGCGGCGCGCACCAGGGCCCGGAAGACCCGCCAGATCCGCGGGAGCCGCGGGATGACCTCCGCGATGCCCATCACGGAAATTTCTCGTGCGTCGAACAGCCGCTCGAGCCCCGCGGCCTGGAGGCGAGGGCCACCCATGCCGAAGGCCCGGAGCTCCGGCCGGCGCCGGCGCAGCTCGGCCAGGACGTCCGCCGCGTGAAGGTCCCCCGAGGCTTCGCCTGCCACCACCATCAGCTCGCCGTTGGCCATGGACGCTCGGGGGCAGGATGGTACACCTCGGTTCCCTGGTGACCACCGCCGTGGACAGCACCGTCGGCCGACGTTCGGGGTGGCGCGCGCTCTGGCGCCTCCTGCCCTACGCGCGGCCGCACCTCGGCCGCCTCGTGCTGGCGAGCATGGCGATGGTGGTGCTCGCGCTTGCCACCGGCCTGTACGCCTTCCTGGTGGGGCCTACCCTCCGCTACCTCCTCACCGGGGGCGCCTCGGCCCTGGGACGGGTGGCGGGCTGGGCGCCGGCGTTCGAGGCGGCGGGCAGGGACCGGCTCCTGCTCGCGCTGCCACTGGTGCTGGTCGCCGTCGCCGCGGTGAAGGGGCTCGCCTACGCCGCCCAGTTCACCTGGACCGGGCAGTTCGGACAGCGGACGGTGGCCTGGCTGCGGCGAGCCTTGCTCGACGCGCTCCTGCGCCAGTCGCCGGTGCAGCTGGCGGCGAGGATGAGCGGAGATCTCCTGTCGCGCTTCTCGGCCGACGTGACCGCTGTGGAGACCGCCGCCATCTACGCCGTGGGCTCGTGGATCCGCGACGGTCTGCAGATCGCCGTCCTGGCCGGGGTGGCGGTGGCGCTCGATTGGCGCCTCTCGCTGGTGGCGCTGGCGGTGGTGCCC
>JBKPMY010000276.1:0-5490 GCA_046732375.1 Myxococcota bacterium | reverse complement strand
CGCCAGGGGTCCACCCGGGCCGGGGAGCGAGCGATGGCCGCCAGGAGCGCGGCCTGCCCCACCGACAGGGTCCCCGCCGGCCGACCGAAGTAGGCCTGGGCGGCGGCCTCCGCGCCGACCAGGTCGTGTCCCAAGGCGACCCGATCCAGGTAGGCACGAAGGACGTCCTCCCGCGACAGGTGCGCCGTGAGACGCAGTGCCCAGAGCGCCTCCTGCGCCTTTCCGGCGATCGTCCGGTGGCGAGGCACGAGGAGCCGCGCGAGCTGCTGCGTGAGCGTGGACGCTCCGCTCACCACCCTGCCGGCGCGGAGGTTGGTCCCTGCGGCGCGGAGGACCGCCAGAGGGTCCACGCCCGGATGCCACTCGAACCGCCGGTCCTCGGAGGCGATGAACGCGTCGCGGAGGCTCGCCGGCACTGGCCCGTCCGCGGGGAGGGAGATGCTGCGTGAGGCCCGCCGCGAGGGGATCTCCCGGAGGAGGTGGCCGTCACGGTCGAGCACCCGGACGCTCAGCGCGCCGTCCGGATCGAGGAGCCCCGGCGGCAGCGGCCAGGCCACGAACGCGAGCATCACGGCCGCGCCCGCCCCGAGCAGGGCGAGCAGCCCGCGACGAAGCCTCGGAGAGTTCGTCAACCGCTGAAGCACGCGACGCATCGGCCGGCGGGGCCCTCAGCGGGCCGCGACGCTCCCCTCGTCCACAACCTGGAACATGCTCCCTTCGGAGCGGCCGAAGACCTCGGGCGCGTACATCGCCTCGGCGCGCGCGGGAACCAGCAGGTAGTCGCCCGGCGTGGTCGCCCGGGCCACCACCGAGACCGTGTGTACCCCGGGCGGCAGCTCGTTGGAGAAGAACAGCGCGCGGTCGTCGCGGAGCTCGGTGTGGTTGAAGGGGTTCCAGAAGCCGAGCACCCACGGCGGCACGCCCGCCTCCCGCGCATCCTGCATCTCGTCGGTCTCGGTGTCCGCCGACGGCTCGCCCCGCGACAGGCGCGCGGTGGTGGCGAGCGTCGTGTCCACCGCCTCGAGGCCGGCCGCCAGGGGAATCTCCAGCGCCACGTTGGTCCGGGCCGCGGGCGTCCCCACCCGGACCTTGATCCGCACCAGCTCTCCCGCCCGGATCGACTTCAGCTGGCCTCCACCACCGTAGGGCTCGATCCACCGCTGGACCACCAGGCCGCGCTCCAGCGCGTCGCGGGGCATCTCCACCGCCGCGTACCGCAGCACCGCGGTGTAGGAGAGCATCCCGGCCTTGCCATCGCGCAGGAACTCGAACGCCGCCGACTTCCCCAGCGCGGGCAGCTGCGCCATGGGGAGCACGGTCCGGCGCACTTCCATGCTCCGGCCATGGAACTCGGACTCGGCGACCTGCTTGCCCCCGAGGAGCACCTTCCCCAGGAAGTCCGGCACGTCCTTCTCCCGGGTGCGGACCACCTCGGTGAGGGCCATCAGCGCGAAGGCGGACTCCTGGGTGGTCTTGTACCGGCCGTCCGTCCCCCGGGCCTGTACCAGGTACCGCGCCATCTTGCCCACGAAGGGGTGATCGGGGGTGACGTTCACCAGCGTCTGCAGCGCGATGGCCGTGGTCCGCAGATCGCTCGACCAGTCGGACTGGTAGGTGACGGCGTTCATCTCCTCGAGGTGGAGCGTTCCCGACGTCTCCTTCGCCCGGTCCATGAGCTCGGTGGTGAGGGCGCGTGCCGCGGCCCGGTCCCCTCCGCCGATCCAGAGGGCGTCGGCGAGCATCGCCTTGCCGTACGCTGGGAGCTCCGACCGGCGGGCGAAGAGCGCCGTGGCGCTCGAGGCCTGTGGCGCGCGCGTCCGGGCCAGGGCGTACAGCGCGAAGGCGCGAGTTCCGGGATCCACGCTGGGCCACCACCAGGAGCAGGTCTGCACGTTCCCCGCGGCGACCTTGGCCAGGAACTGCTGGCCCCGGCGGAGGGCGTCCCGGTCGACGGGGTAGCCGACCTCGGCGGCGCGCCCCAGCGCGAGGACCGCATAGGCCGACCCGTGGGGCGAGCTGCAGGAATCCGAGCTCCAGTAGCCGTAGCCGCCGTCGAAGCGCTGCAGCGCCTCGATGGCCTTGACCGTCTTCGCCGCCACCTCGTCGGGATCGCTCGTCCCCCAGCGGGCGATGGCGTCCTGTCCCACCCAGGCGCGCGCGGTGTCCGGCTTCCAGGGCAGCTTGAACACGCCGTGCAGCTCCCGGAGAGCGACGAAGGGAACCAGCCGCGAGGACATCTGCTCGAGGCAGCCGTAGGGGTAGTCCACCAGCTGCCGCATCGCCTCGCCGTACCCGCCGAGCACCGTGGAGGCCATCGTCACCTCGAGCCCGCCCACGTCCTGCCGGACACCGGAAGGCGTCGAGAGCTGCTCCCGGGCCGTCTCCCGGGTCTCGCCGGCGAGCGCCACCGCCTCGATCTGCGTCGGGATCCGCACCGGAAGCCGCTGCTCCACCGCGTCCTGTTCGCCTCCTCCGCTCACCGCATAGCGGAGCACGGCCTCCCCCGATGCCTCGGCGACGTAGCGGAAACGGACCTCGCGGGGCTTGCCCTCGGGGAGCGCCACCTTCCGGCGGGTCTCTCCCTGGAGCTTCAAGGGTCCGCTCGCGGTGGCGGTGACCTCGACCTCCTTGATCTTCCCCGACGGCGCATGGACGACGACGCCGGCCTCCACCGTGTCTCCCACCCGGGCGAGCCGCGGGAGGGCCGGCATCGCCAGGAGAGGCTTTGCCACCTGGATGCTGCTGCCGCCCTTGCCACCGCGGTCTCCGCGGTCGATGGCGATGGCCATGAGCCGGTAGGTGGTGAGGTTGTCGGGGAGCGTGAACTCCACCTCGCCCTTCCCGTCCGCGCCGGTGATCACCGAGGGTGCGAAGAGCACGGTGGTCTTGAACTGCGACCGGATGCCCCCGCCCCCCTCCGCGCCGCCGCCCCCTCCGGACGTCAGCCCCTTGTCGGCGTAGACCGTCCGGCGCACCAGGTGGATCAGCGGCTCACCGATGCGCACCGACAGCCCGCGCTCGGGCTGGAGCGCGTCCAGCGGATCCGGAGGCTCGTAGCCAGTGAGCCGCAGCACGCCCTCGTCCACCGCCCACACGGCGACCTCGGCCGGCACCGGCGCGCCCTTCCAGTCCGCCGTGCGGAGCGCGACCCTCACCTTCTCTCGCGGCCGGTACTGGGTCCGCTCGGGCGTGACCTCCACCGCCAGGCGCTTGCTCTTCCGCTCCATCTTCAACTTCGCGTACCCCACCCGCACTTGCGGCCGTCCGGGGTCCTCTCCCGCCTCCGGGCCATCGGCTTGAGGCACGCGGCCGCGCACCAGCACCACGCCCACGTAGACGTCAGGAATGCCCGCCTCGCCGACGGGTACCTCGAGGGTGGTCGCCGCCCCCTTGAGCGTCACGTGGCGGGCAGAGCTCACGCCCTCCCGCTCCACGGTGAGGACCGCCTCGGCGGAGGGGAACGGGCTCTTCACCAGCACCTTCGCCGTCTCCCCCACGTCGTAGACCGCCTTGTCGGTCACAAGGTCGATGCGGTCCGAGTCGTTTCGCTGCCAGGAGACCCAGCCCTCTCCCACCACGTAGAGCGAGGTCCGGGTGGTCTGCTTGCGCTTCTGGGCGTCGGTCACCTCGGCCTGGGCGATGTGGAAGCCGGGCGCCTTGGGAGTGAAGGTGCACGCCCCCGGCACTTGCTCGACCTTCACCGTGCAGGTGGCGACCTGCTCCTCCACCGGCTCACTGAGGGTCTCCCACCGGTCACCGGCGGTCTTCTTCCGCACGAACTTCCAGTCGCGGCGGAGCACGGTGACGACGACCTCTGCCTTCTGGCGCTTGCCGTCCGGCGAGACCGCCACCGTCTCGAGCGACACCGGCTTCCCCACCTCGGCGAAGCCCTGCACGTTCCGCTGCCGGATTCCGGCGTAGAGCGCGGCCGGGTGCACGTTCACCTCGGTCCGGTTCGCGATGCGCTGGCGGTTCACGTCGGCCACCTCTGCCTCCAGGGTCACGCGGGCGCTGCGCCCACCGGGGCTCTCCACCTTGCCGGCGGAGATTTCGAAGAGGCCCTGGGAATTGGTCTTGCCCTCGCCGGCGCCGACGACCTCGGTGCTCGGGCCCGGGTTCTCGTCGCTCCATTCCCAGGTCGCGACGCCGAAGGCGAAGCCGGGATTGTCCGGTGGCTGGAAGTCCTCGGTGGTCCGGGTCGCGGTCCAGCGCACCGCCGCCCCGGGCATCGCGCCGCCGAAGAGGTACCGCGCCAGGACCCGCCCCTGGAGTGCCTGTCCGGAGATCAGCTCCTTCGACGGCGCGGTGACGTCCACCTTGAACTGCGGCGGCCGGTACTCCTCCACCCGGAAGCTGCCGCCGGTGGACAGCTCGTCGGAGGTCACCTCTGCCCTCGCGCGGATGAAGTAGGTGCCCAGCGGCGCGCCGGCCTCGATCGGCACCTCGGCGGAGAAAGTCCCGAAATCGCTCAGCGGCAGCGTGCGGGACCAGATCTCCTTTCCACGGGCGTCGGTCACCGTGAGGTCGGCATGGGTTCCCTTGGCGGGGGTGGTCACCACGCCCAGGCGTCGGTAGCGGAGCATGCCCTTCACGTAGACCGTGTCTCCGGGCCGGTAGATGCCGCGCTCGGCGGTGGCGAAGGCCATGGACTGGGGCCGCTTCCCGTCCCACGCCCCCTCGACGCCGAAGGCCCACGGGCCGAAGCCGCCAGACCAGTCGGCCAGGGTAACGCCGGTGTCGCCGCCGAGTGACGCGGCGACCAGCGCGAAGCCCGGGCCGCCGTCCGCGCCCCGTTGGCGGCGGGAGCCCTTCCGGGGAGAGAGCAGGGTCGACAGGCCGGGCACCTTGGCCAGCCCGTCACCGTCGGTCTTCCCCTGCCACTTCACCGCGCCGTCGGCGTCGTGGAGCGAGAGCGCCGCGCCCGGCACCACCGTGCCGTCGGAGACCCGGGTGACCCAGACGATGCCCGACGTCGCCCCGAGCTTGCTGTGCACCGCGAGATCGGTGATCTGCCCGGTGACCCGCTGCGTTCGCCGCCATCGGTCCCTGGAGTCGATCTCCGGTGCGGTGGTGACCAGGTGGAAGAGGCCCGTCCCCTTCCCGGCGATGAGCTCACGCACCTTGATCGGCCGGACGCCGGGAAGGTTGTGGGTCCCCTCCAGGTCGATCCCGGTGGTGATCGGCTGTCCGCCGGGGACCGATTGAGCGTTGCGATTTGCCAGGAACCGGGCCAGCTCCGCGGGGGACAGCGCCCAGACCTGCGCGTCGAGCGAGGTCACGTTGGTGAAGCGCACCGGAAGCGCCCCGTCTCCTTTCGCCTCCAGGAGCGCGACGTCCGGCCCCAGCTCGTAGTCGGGGCGCAGGTCGTGGGTGCGGATCTGTCCCTTCGCCGCCGGCGCGGTCTGCCCGAAGATGTCGGTCGCTCCCGAGGCGATCGAGACCGTGTACGTCGTGCCCGGACGAAACTTTCCCGGGACCGCGGTGTAGGGG
>JBKPMY010000275.1:0-22100 GCA_046732375.1 Myxococcota bacterium | reverse complement strand
GTCCAGAACTGGGTATGCATCGTCTGTGACGATCGCTCGAGCCGGAGGTCGCGGAACCTCATCCGGGACATCATCTCCGCGGACCCGCGGTTCGTGCTGGTCGAGAACGACGAGAACGTCGGCTTCTACCGAAACTTCGAGCGAGCGCTGTCACACCTGCCGTCGAGCGCCCGGTACGTCCTCTTCTCCGACCAGGACGACGTCTGGTACCCGGAGAAGATCGCCTCTCTCCTCCAGGAGGTGGAGACGGGTGCCAACCTCGCCTATGGCGACATGCGCATCGTGACCACCGCCGGGGGCGAGCTCGCCCCGAGCTACTGGGTGGGGCGAGACAACAACTTCACCAGCTTCACCTCGATGCTCCTCGCCAACACCGTGACCGGAGCGGCCGCCATGTTCCGCCGCGAGCTGGTCGAGGCGCTGCTTCCCTTCCCCCAGCGGATCGGCGACTCGTACCACGACCACTGGGTGGCACTGACCGCGATGTCGACCGGGAAGATCGGCCACGTCGCCCGGCCGATCCAGGACTACGTGCAGCACCAGGGGAACGTGCTGGGGCACTTCGTCGGGACCGGAGCCCGGACCCGGGCAAGGGAGCTGCTGCGAGAGTCGCTCGCGGTCGCACGCGGTGGACCGGCGCGCGGACCCGTGCTCGCCGCCTGGGAGGGCATCTACCGGGCGGACGTGATGCGCCTGACCCAGTTCGCGAGAGTTCTCGAGGCCCGCAACCAGGGGCGGCTGGGAAGGAGGGAGCGGCGAGCTCTCCGCCGGTTCGCCCGGCTCGACCGCCCGCTGCAGTCGTTGCCGTGGCTCCTGGCCCGAGGTACCTACCGGGGGCTCCTGGGACACAACGAGACGGTGGGAGCGGAGTTCTACGTGGCCAAGGGCCTGTTCTGGAAGGCGCTCACCTCGGTGCGAGCGCGGCGAGCGAGTCGACATGCACCCCGGCTTCCGCCGAGGGAGAAGTCCGCCGAAGCGCCGGCAGCGGTGCGGATCATCGATGACGTCGAGCGAAAGATCGCCCCCCTTCAGCTCGAGGTCAGGAGCGGCGAGCCGGAGCGCATCAACCTCCTCGTCCCCTCGGTCGATCTCGTCCACTTCTTCGGCGGGTACATCACCAAGTTCAACCTGGCGCTGAAGCTCGCGAAGGAAGGGTGGGCGGTGCGGATGGTCACCGTCGATCCCAGCCTCACCTTGCCCGCGGACTGGCGGACGCAGCTCGCCAGGTTCCAGGGCCTCCGCGACTTCTTCGACGAGGTGGAGCTGGTGCACGCCGCGGATCGCGGCCGGCCCCTTCCGGTCAGCCCCTCCGATGCGTTCATCGCCACCACCTTCTGGACGGCGCTGATCGCCGCGGCGGCGGTGCGCGAGCTCGGAGCCCCGGCCTTCACCTACCTCATCCAGGAGTACGAGCCCTTCACCTTTCCCATGGGCTCATGGTCGGCACTGGCCGAGCAGAGCTATCAAGCACCTCACTACGCGGTCTTCTCCTCCGAGCTCCTCCGCCAGTACTTCCGGCAGAACCGTCTCGGCGTCTTCTCCGGATCGGGAGGAGAGGAACGCTCCATCTCCTTCCAGAACGCGATCACCGACGTGGGCCCCGTGCGACGGGAGGAGCTCGCCGGTCGCACCTCTCGACGGCTTCTGTTCTACGCCCGTCCCGAGTCGCACGCGGCGCGCAACATGTTCGAGCTCGGCGTGGTGGCACTGAGCGAGGCCATCCGGCGCGGAGTGTTCTCCGACGAGTGGGAGTTCTTCGGGATCGGGACCGTCGCCAGCGGGACCGAGCTTCCCCTCGCCGGGGGCAAGGTGCTGCGCCTCCTCCCGAGGCAGAGTCAGGACCGGTACGCCGAGGTGCTGGTCTCCCACGACGTCGGTCTCAGCTTGATGTACACCCCCCACCCCAGCCTGGTGCCGATCGAGATGGCCGCCGCCGGGATGACCGTGGTGACCAACGCCTTCGCCAACAAGACCGAGGAAGCGCTTCGCGAGATCTCCGCGAACCTCTTTGCGGTCCCGCCGACCATCCCCGGCATCGTGGAGGGGCTGGAGCGGGCAGTCCGCCGGACGCCCGACGTGGACGCGCGCGCCACAGCGTCGGACGTCCGGTGGAGCAAGGACTGGAACCGGAGCTTCGGATCCGAGCAGATCCGGACCATCGCTCGGTTCGTGGCCGATTCGCGTGCCGCCGGGTCCAGCCGATGAACGTCCTGGTCACCGGCGGCTGCGGCTTCATCGGCTCGAATCTCGTCCGGCATCTCCGGGCGGAGCGGCCCGACTGGACCGTGGTGAACCTCGACCTGCTCACCTACGCGGGGAATCTGGAGAACCTGCGCGACCTCGAGGGCGATTCGCGGCACGCGTTCGTTCGTGGCGACATCGGTGATCGGGATCTGGTCGAGTCTCTCCTCGACCAGCACCGGATCGACGGCGTCCTCCACCTCGCGGCCGAGAGCCACGTGGACCGCTCCATCCTCGGTCCGGAGCTCTTCGTCCGAACGAACGTGCTCGGCACGCAGGTTCTCCTCGAGGCCTGCTACCGGAAGAAAGTTCGCCGCTTCGTCATGGTGTCCACCGACGAGGTCTACGGCTCCCTGGGGCCGACCGGAGCCTTCACCGAGATTTCACCCATCCAGCCCTCCAGTCCGTACTCCGCCTCCAAGGCCTCGGCGGACCTGCTCGCGCTCGCCTTCCACCACACCTTCGGCCTCGACGTGGTCGTCACTCGGTGCTCGAACAACTACGGCCCGTACCAGTTTCCGGAGAAGCTGATTCCTCTGATGATCGTGAACGCGCTGCACGACGAGCCGCTGCCCGTCTACGGAGACGGGGGGAACGTGCGCGACTGGCTCCACGTCGAGGACCACTGCCGCGCCCTGGTCTCGGTGCTGGAACGGGGCAGGGCGGGCGAGGTCTACAACATCGGCGGCGGGGCCGAGCAGCGCAACCTCGACCTGGTGAAAATGCTGCTGGCGACCCTGAAGAAGCCAGAGAGCCTCATCCGGTTCGTGAAGGATCGGCCCGGTCACGACCGTCGCTACGCCATCGACCCGGCGAAGATCCGCAACGACCTGGGCTGGACCCCCCGCCGCACGTTCCAGCAGGGACTGGAGGCCACGGTGCGCTGGTACGTCGACCAGCCCGACTGGTGGAAGCACGTGAAGAGCGGATCGTACCGGCAATACTACGAGACGCAGTACCGCGGCCGCCTCGGCGGATAGCTCGTCATGCGGATCACCGTCACCGGAGCCAACGGCCTCGTCGGCAGCCGCCTCTGTCGGTGGCTGGTGATCCAGGGTCACGTGGTCACCGCCATCGCCCGGGGCAACCGCCGGACGGTGGGAGACTTCGAGTACCTGAGCTGCGATCTGGCCGACCACGAGGCCGTCGGTCGCGCGCTGGCCGCGGCCCGGCCGGAGGTCGTCGTCCACACCGCCTCGATGACCGAGGTCGATGCCTGCGAGCGGAGCCCGGAGGCGGCGTGGGCCGCCAACACCCTGGCCGCCGCGCACGTCGCCCGGCATGCCCGCGCCAGCGGCGCTCACCTGATCCACGTCTCCACCGACTACGTGTTCGACGGCCAGGACGGCCCCTACGACGAGGATGCGCGCCCCAACCCGAGCGGGGTCTATGCCCGGACGAAATGGCTCGGGGAGGAAGCCGTGCGGCTGCTCGCCGGAAGCTGGGGGATCGCCCGCACCGCCGTCGTCTACGGATACCCGCCCTCCCAGCGGCCCAACTTCGGAAGCTGGCTCCTGGGGACCCTCCGGGAGGGAAAGACGGCCCGGCTCTTCGTCGATCAGTACGTTTCTCCCAGCCTGGCGCTCAACGTCGCCGAGCAGCTCGCGGAGATGTCGGAGCGGCGGCTCGACGGCATCTGGAACATCGCCGGCGCCGAGGTGGTCAACCGCATGGAGTTCGGAGAAGCTCTGGTGGACGTGTTCGGTCTCGATCGCCGGCTGCTCGTGCCCATCAAGCTCGCCGACGCGGGCATGGCCAGCCCGCGTCCGCCGCGAAGCGGGCTCCGGGTGGACAAGGCCCTCAGCACGTTGAAGGCGCGGCCGCTGGGTCTCCGCGCCTCGCTCGAGCAGTTCCGCGCCGAGGCGGAGGGACGCACGTGAAGGGCATCATCCTCGCCGGCGGCTCGGGAACCCGGCTCTATCCACTCACCCGCGTGGTGAGCAAGCAGCTGCTGCCGATCTACGACAAGCCGATGGTCTACTACCCGCTGAGCGTGCTGATGCTCGCTGGCATCCGCGAGATCCTGATCATCTCCACGCCCCAGGATCTGCCTCGCTTCCGCGAGCTGCTCGGAGGCGGCGAGCAGTGGGGCCTCCGGTTCAGCTACGCGGAGCAGCCACGTCCGGAAGGCCTTGCGCAGGCCTTCATCATCGGCCGCAGCTTCGTGGGCGCCGACCGCGTCGCGCTGGTCCTCGGGGACAACATCTTCCACGGGCACGGGCTCCCGGAGAAGCTCAAGGCCGCCGCCGCGCGCGTCGATGGTGCGACGGTCTTCGCCTACTACGTGCGCGATCCGGAGCGCTACGGGGTGGTGGAGCTGGAGACGGACGGACGCGCGATCTCCATCGAGGAAAAGCCCAAGGCCCCACGCTCGAGCTATGCCGTGACCGGGCTCTACTTCTACGACAACCGCGTTCTGGAGTTCGCGTCGCGGCTCAAGCCCTCGGCCCGGGGGGAGCTGGAGATCACCGACGTGAACCGCGCCTACCTCGAGGCCGGGGATCTCCATGTCCAGGTGCTGGGTCGCGGCTTCGCCTGGCTGGACACCGGAACGCACGAGTCGCTCCAGAACGCCTCCACCTTCATCGAGATCGTCGAGCGCCGACAGGGGCTCAAGGTCTCCTGCATCGAGGAGATCGCCTTCCGCATGGGTTACATCGGGCCCGACCAGTTGCGCGCCCTCGCCGAGCCGATGCGGAAGAACGAGTACGGGCAGTACCTGCTCGACCTGCTGGAGAACCGGGGAGCCATCGGATGAAGGTCGTGCCCACCGAGCTTCCGGAGGTGCTGATCCTCGAGCCGAAGGTGCACGGCGACTCCCGCGGCTTCTTCTACGAGACCTTCCAGGCCAGGCGGTACGCCGACGCCGGGATCCCCGGTGCCTTCGTCCAGGACAACCTCTCCCGGTCCGTCCGGGGCACCCTCCGCGGGCTCCACTTCCAGGAGCCGAGGGCCCAGGGGAAGCTGGTGCAGGTGCTCCGGGGAACGGTGTGGGACGTGGCGGTCGACGTCCGGCGCGGCTCGCCGCGGTTCGGCCGCTGGATCGCCCTCGAGCTTTCCGAGACCACGCCGCGCCAGCTGTGGATCCCGCCCGGCTTCGCCCACGGGTTCTGCGTCCTCAGTGACTCGGCAGACTTCTTCTACAAGTGCACCGAGCTCTATTCCCCCGAGTCCGAGCGAAGCATTGCCTGGGACGATCCGGCCATCGGCATCGCCTGGCCGGTGAAGGAGCCTCTCCTCTCGGCAAAGGACCGGGCCGCTCCTCGGCTGGCGGACGCTCCCGTGCTGCCTGTCTTCAGCGGTTGACGTGCGCGAGCTGCTCCCGGACTGGCTGCTCTCGCCTGCCTACGCGTTCCGGCGCGCGTTCCTGCCCCGGCACGGCTCCTTCCGGCTGATCCGGGACGAGGAGGGCCGCTTCCGCCTCTCCCCGGAGGCGGGCAGGTTGCCGCACGGGCGCGTCCTGTTGCGGCCATCCGGCTGGCCGGCGTGGGATGCGCTCGAGCTCGCGGGCTCGGTCCGGGTCTCCGGCTCCTCGGTCCGCTGGTCGCGATGGCTGGATCCGCCGCCCACCGGTGAGTCGATGGAGATCGAGCTTCCCTATGGGCTGCGCGACCTCGCGGCGCGACTGCAACCCGACCCCCGGGGGGTGGGCGAGCTTCCGCTGGAGATCGACGAGCTGGGGACGGTGTGGGTCACCCGCGCCGCCCTGGCCGACGGTCGCCGCCCGTTGCTTCGCGAGTTCCTCCACGGCGTGGACGGCGGGGGGCCGGCCCGCTCGCGGCTGGGCACACTGGCCTGGACGATCAGCGAGGGCCTCGACACCGCCGGCTATGACCGCTGGCTCCGGACCTTCGAGATGCCCTCCGCCCCAGCGCTCGAACGGCTCCGCGCCCGAGCGATGAGCTCCGGGCTCCGGCTGAGCATCGTCACTGCCCCGAGAACGGACGGGCCGGAGCTCCAGTCCCAGCTGCCGGGAAGGGTCGACCTGGTCGGGTCCTTCGGGGAGGCCCGCGGGGACCTCGTCCTTCCCCTGAGCCCTCATCTCCGGCTCGCGCCTCACGCGCTGCCCACGCTGGTCTCGGTCTTCCAGGAGCGGCCGGAGGTCATGCTGCTCCACGCGGACCACGATCACCGCGAAGCAGGAGGCCGGGGCCGCCCCGAGCTCAAGCCGGTGCTCGGCTCCGAGCTGCTCCGCAGCCGCAACGCGCTCCGGGGGCTGGTGGCCGTGCGCCGCGACGGGATCTCCCCGGCGAGCGACACGACGCTCGACGACGCGGGTCTCTACGCCTGGGCGCTCGCCTGCACCGCCGGGCTCTCCCCCCGGAGCATCCTCCGCCTGCCGGTGGTCCTCGCGACCTTCGAGCCGGGCGAGGCGGTGGACGAGCACGGGGAGCGTACCGCGCTCGCGCGCCATCTCCAGCGGACCGGAGTCCACGCCGAGGTGGCCCCGGGCCTCGCCCCCGGGCTCCATCACGTGCGCTACCGCCTGCCCGTGCCCGCGCCCCGGGTCAGCCTCATCATGCCGACCCGCAACGCCCGGGCGCTGGTGGAGACCTCCGTCCGCAGCATCCGGCGGCTCACCCGGTACCCGAGCTACGAGATTCACCTCGTGGACAACGGCAGCGATGCGCCGGATGCGCTGGCCGCCTTCGCCGAGCTTGCCCGCGCCGGCGAGGTGGTGCTCCATCAGGACCCGCGAGCCTTCAACTTCTCGGCGCTGAACAACGCAGCGGTCGGGCGGACCGAGGCCGACGTGGTGTGCCTGATCAACAACGACGTCGAGGCGCTCCACCTTGAGTGGCTGGAGGAGATGGTCTCGGTGGCGCTGCAGCCGGGAGTGGGCGCGGTCGGGGCGAAGCTCCTCTACCCGGACGGGCGCATCCAGCACGGCGGCGTCCTGGTGGGGCTCCACGGCGCTGCCGACCACGCGTATGCTGGCGCGCCCGGAGATGCTCCCGGCTACGCGCAGCAGCTCCTCGTGCGTCGCGAGGTCTCGGCGGTCACCGCGGCCTGCCTGGTGGTGCGGCGCGCGCTCTACCTCGAGGTGGGCGGGCTCGACGAGGAGGTCTTTCCCGTCTCCTTCAACGACGTCGACTTCTGCCTCAAGCTCCGGGCACGCGGATACCGCAACGTGTGGACCCCCCATGCCCGTCTCGTGCATCACGAATCCGCCAGCCGGGGAAAGGCGCTCCGTCCCGAGCAGAAGGCCCGGGCCGACCGCGAGCTGGCCGCCCTGCGGTCGCGCTGGGCGGACGCGCTGCTCGACGACCCGTACCACAGCCCCAACCTGTCCCTGAGCTCGAAGGTTCCGCGTCTGGCGTGGCCTCCCCGCGAGCGGCGTCCCTGGTCCCTCTGACGTGGCCCGCCTCTGGATCGGCATCGTGCTGTTCGAGAGCTCCCGCGCCGAGCTCGAGGGGCTCGCGCGCTCGCTGACTGCCGCCGAGCTCCCGACCGACCTCCACGTGGAGGTCCGCGCGCGTGACAACTCCCCGGACGCGGCGCTCGAGCCCGTGGTCACCGCGCTCCTCGGGCGCGGCTCCTACGGCTGGACCGGAGCGAACCGAGGCTTCGGCGCCACCCACAACCTCGGGATGCGCGAGGCCTTCTCGGCCGGCGCCGACGGATATCTCTGCCTCAACCCCGACGCCGTGCTCCATCCCCGGTGCCTCCGCGAGCTGTGGACGACGGCGACCCTGCCCGACACCGGGCTGGTCGATGCCCGCACCTTCCCCGAGGAGCACCCGAAGCCCTACGACCCGGAGACCGGCGACACTCCCTGGTGCACCGGAACCGCGCTGCTCGTCGGCCCCGCGGCCTTCAGCGCCACCGGCGGGTTCGACGAAGGCCTGTTCATGTACGGGGAGGACGTGGACCTGTCCTGGCGAGTGCGCGCGGCCGGGCTCCGCGTCCGGACCGCGCCCGGAGCGCTGGTCCATCACTGGGTCGAGCATCGCCCGCTCACCCTCGAGCGCGAGCTGCGCGTGCTGCGGAGCGCGGCCTACCTCGGGCGGAAGTGGGGTGACGGCCGGTTCGCCGCCCGCTATGAGCAGCTCTACCGGATCCGCGCCGGCCAGCCACCGGTGCTCGGGACGCCCCCGCCGGTGCCTGCTGCCGCTCGCGCCGTCGCGGACCTCGCGCACGGCGTGCGCTTCGCGAGGTCCCGCTGGTGAGCTCGGCCCCTCGCGTCCACGTCCACCTCGTCTCCTGGACCGAGGAGCCGTGGGACGTCGACGCGAGCCTGTTCTCGCTCGTCACCCAGGAGGAGGTCACGGCCACCGTCTCGGTGTCGGTTCCCCCGGCGCTCGAGGCGCACGCCCGCGAGGCCTGCGCCAGCCTCGCTCGCCTGGGAGGGCAGGCGGAGCTCCGGCCCGGCACGCCCTCGCGGTGGCCGCCGCACGCCGAGGCCGTCGCGGTCTGGGTCGCGGGTACCGTCGCCACGCCAGACCATCTCGCTCGCGCTCTCCTCGCCTGCGGAAACGGAACGGCGGCCGCCCTGGCGGTCGCTCCCGCCCGGCGGGTCCTCCGCCGGTCGTTCGCCGCCCGTCCTCCCTACGTGCTGCGCAAGACCCGGCGCTTCAGCCCGTCGGTCCCGACCCTGGCCGAGCTGGACCGCGATCCGGCCTTCCTGGGTCGGTGCCTCGTCCCGGTCACCCGGGCTCCAGCCTGGCGACCCGGACCCGCCGAGGAGCACCGCCGCTGGGCTGCGGAGGCCTGGGCCGCCGGACCCGTGCGTCAGGTCGCGGGACCACCGGCGGTCGACCTCCCGGAGCTCCGGGCGGACCGGGCGGTCCCCTCGCTCGACGACGTGCGAGACGCGCTCGCGGAGCTGCGCTACCAGGGTCCCCGCTGGCTCGAGCGGCGCGCGCCACTCGTCTTCGATCGCCTCCGTGGCCTCTACCACCGCCTCCGGGACAGGCCTCGCTAGCTGGTCGGCTCGATCGACCACGTGTGCACTGGCGCCAGCAGCCCCGACGAGTCCTGCGCCCGCACCGCGAACCCGTGCAGCCCGCGGTGCACGTCGTACACCGCGCCGCCGGCGTTCCCGAGCGACAGGTCCACCAGGTAGTTGCCGTCACCGAGGCCGAGCCTCGGGATCTCCAGGGTGAGCGTCGCCGCCTCGGCGTCCGGCAGCTTCTCGCTCGTGCTCCACACCAGAGTCCCGGCGTCGGTGCGGAGGCTCAGCTCGAGCTGAGGGGCCTCCACCGCCCCGTATCGCCGGTAGCGAGCCAGCAGGCGGAACGGCGCGTCCGCCGAGAACACGTGCTGAAGACCGTCCCGTCCGCGGATCTCCACCCCGCTCAGCTCGGCCTCGAAGCTCCCCCACCGCCGCCCGGGCTCCGCCGACGGGGGGGAACGTGGCTGCACGGGAACGGGCGCGCGGGGTGCGTGCTGCTCCATCGCCGCCATCTCGGCCTCGGCCACCGCCGCCCGGTACGCCGCCACCACGTCCACCGGGTTTCCCGAGACCTTGAGCTGCCCCGCATCGAGCCAGGCCGCCTGATCGCACCGGCGCTGCAGCGTTCCCAGGTCGTGGGTGACGAGGAGGATGGTCTTTCCCGCCTTCCGGAACTCCTCCATCTTCGCCGCGCTCTTCCGGCCGAAGTGCTCGTCTCCCACGCTGAGGATCTCGTCGATGAGGAGGATCTCCGGATCCACGTGGGTCGCCACGGCGAAGGCCAGCCGGGCGTACATCCCGCTGGAGTACGTGCGCACCGGCTCGTCGATGAAGTCTCCGAGCTCGGAGAACTCGATGATCTCGTCCATCCGGGCGCGAATCTCTCGCCGGGACATCCCGAGGATGATCCCGTTCACGAAGATGTTCTCCCGTCCCGAGAAGTCGGGATGAAACCCTGCCCCGAGCTCGAGCAGCGCCGAGATCCGGCCGTGGACCTCCACGGTCCCGCTGGTGGGCGCGTAGATGCCGGTCACCAGCTTGAGCAGGGTCGATTTCCCCGAACCGTTCCGGCCCACCAGCCCGAAGGTCTTCCCCCGGGAGACCGACAGCGAGACGTTGCGCAGCGCCGGGATGATCGACGACGGGGCCTCGGGGCGCTTCTGTCGCTTCAGCCAGCGGACGAGCTCGCTCTTGAGAGTCGTATGCTCCCGCCGGATGGTGCTCTTGCGGAAGCTCTTGCTCACTCCGGTGAGCACGATGGCGTCGGTGGTGGACATCAGACGAGCTCCGCGAACTCCTCGCGCCGCCGCTCGAACACCCGCGCCGCGATGGCCAGCAGCACCACCGAGCCCAGCGCGACGACGGCCAGCCCCCGGGGGTGCGGCCAGCGGTGCTCGTAGAAGATGCCCTGGTAGGAGGTGATGATCACCGCCATCGGATTGACGATGAGGTACAGGCGTCGAAACGGTTCGGGCACGGCGTTCGGGACGTAGAGCACCGGGGTCACGAAGAACCAGAGGGTCAACACGTTGGCCACGATGTGCTGCAGGTCCCGGAAGCGCACGTTGAGCGCCGAGATGACGAACGTCACCCCGAGTGTGAACACCAGCTGGACCAGCAGCACCACCGGGAACGCCAGGGCGTGGAAGTCAGGCCAGATCCCCACCAGGCCTCCCAGCCCCACCATCAGCGGGAGGGAGAGCAGGTAGTTGACCAGGTTCGTCGCCACCACCGTGGTCGGGAGCACCTGGGCGGGGAAGCGCACCTTGGTCAGCAGATCCCGACGGTCGCTGATGGTGCTCGCGCCGCTCCCCACGGAGGTGGAAAACCAGAGCCAGGGCAGGAGCCCGACGAAGATGAAGTAGGTGTAGTGGGGGATGTTGCTCCGCTGGATGATGCCGAAGACCAGCCCGTACACCGCCATCAGGAGCAGCGGGTTGACGAACGTCCAGAGGAAGCCCAGCGCCGACCCCCGGTAGCGCGCCTTGAGCTCGCGCTGGGTGAGGTTCCAGAGCAGCGCCCGGTACTGCCAGAGCTCCCGCAGGTTGCGGATCATCCGCGGCGCTTCCTCCGCGGCTTCCGCGGAGCGGGCAGGGCGGCCCGCTTGCCCTTGCGCTGCGCGGCCTCCAGCGCCTCCAGCCGGGCGCGGAGCTGGATCAGCTCCGCCGACAGCTGGGCATCCGCCTCGCGGACCCGGGCGTTGAAGCGCCGCTGGCGTTCCAGCGCCTCGTCGATGAGCGACTGGCAGGCGAGCCGGAACATCCGGCGGACCAGGGAGGCCGGCGCGCCGCGCTCCGCGGCCGGGACGGGCAGCGTGGGGTCCTCGTCCTCCTCCAGGGCGCGGACCAGGAAGGAGAGCGGCTCCAGCACCGGCTCGGGCTCGGTCTCCACGGCCAGCGCCTCGTCGCGGATGCCGCGGGCCTCGAGCCGCTCGCGCGCGGCCCGGAGCAGCGCACCGGCGTCGATGTCGCGTCCGAGCAGCTTCATCGCCTCACCATCGCATCCATCTCCTCGCGATAGGCGTCTACCACCCGTTCCCATCGGTACCGGGACGCGTACCGCCGGGCTGCTCGTGCCATCGCGGCGCGCTCCCTCCGCACCCGACCCACTGCTTCGACGAACGACGCCGCGTCCTGGAACGTCACGCCGGCCCGGCTCCGCTCCGCGTGGCCCACCAGCACCTCACTCGCCGCGTTGCCCACCATCGGCGTTCCCACCGCGAAGGCCTCCAGCGCGAGGAGGGACAGGCTCTCCTTCGGCGAGGGGACGACCGCCGCGAGCGCCCCGGCCAGCCCGTCCCACTTGTCCGTCTCGCTCACCCGACCCAGCATCCGCACTCCTTCGGCCCGCACGTCCATGCTCGCATCGCCGGCCAGCACCAAGGTCGGCGCATCCGGCATCTCCGCCCGGAGGCGTCGGTACCCCTCGAGCAGCCCCGGAATTCCCTTTCCACGCTCCACCCGACCCACGTACAGGAGGTAGTCCCCCGGAAGCTCGAAGCGCGTCCGGAAGCGTCCGGGCTCCACCACCGGTGGCTCGACCCCCACGCCTACCACGCGTGCCCGGGCGTGCCGCGGGAATCGTCGGTCGATCAGCTCCAGCTCCTCGGGCGTGAGTGCGAGCAGCGCCCGGGGCCGCTCGAACACTTCGGCATAGGCGTCGAATCTCAGCGGCTCCTCGTCATGCGCCGTCGGAACCAGCAGCGTCCGGTCGGCCACCAGAGGAACCGACCACGCCGTGGAGACGAACAGGTAGGTGAAGGCGACGAAGCCGTCGTACTCCCTGCCGCGCTCGGACAGATGGCGCCAGAGCCCGGGCAGCAGCGGTCCCTGGAGCGCCATCCAGGCCTCCTCCTCGCCCAGATCGAGCGAGCGTCCGAAGACCCGCCGCGAGCGAGCGTTCAGCTCCCCCATCGGTCGCGGTCGGGGGTTGTTGAAGCGCAGGACGGACACCCCGTCGACCCGCGACTCCCCGGCGGGCAGCTCGTTGGCCCAGGTCAGGTGGTCGGTCGCGCAGCTGGTCAGCACCTGGATGTCCCAGTGGGGCCGCAGTCGCGCCACCACCTGCGCGGCGAGCGCCTCGGCACCGCCGGTGATGCCCGGCCCGTAGCGCTGCACCACGATGCCCACCCGGGGTCTGCGGCGTACCGGACGACGCGGGCGGCGTGGCCTCCCGAGGCCGACGCTCTCCAGCGCCGCGGCGAGACGTTCCTCGGAGCGTTCCGGGCCCAGCGCTCGGAGCCTTCTCCGCTGTCCGGCCAGGACCCGCGCCCGGAGTCGCGCGTCCGTTCCGAGCTGCACCGCCACCTCGGCGAGGAGCGCGAACCGCTTCTCGTCGAATGCGACTCCGGCGCCGTCCAGCGTCTCCGCCGCGGCGCCCGCGGCATAGGCGAGCAGGGGGACGTCGGAGGCCATCGCCTCCATCAGCCTCACCCCCGAGGCGTCCTGCTCGCGCATGGACACCAGGACCGAGCCGCTTCGGTACACGGCGACCTGCTCGCCGTGGCTCACCTCGCCGAGCATCGTCACTCCCGGCGTGCGCGCTGCCTCGGACTCGAGCGCGCCGAGGGTCGGGTCGACCGCGCCGGCCACCAGCAGCCGGGCATCGGGGCGGATGCGGAGCACTTCCCGGTGAAGCGCGAGCAGGTCCTCGAGATGGGCCTCGCGCGTCACCGGACCCACGCTCACCAGCGTCAGCGCCCCAGAGCCGAGGCGAGCCCGGAGGTCGGGGTCCGCCCGGTCTTCCGCGAACCGCTCGGCCTCGACGAAGAGCGGGACGGTGTGCACCTCTCCGTAGCCGGAGCGGGACAGCTCGGAGGACGCGAATCCGGAGAGCCCGATGGCCAGCGAGACGTGAGCGGCCATTCCGGAGAGCTGGGCCCTTCCGGCGAGCACGGAGCGCTCTGCCGGCGTGCCGCGGTTCAGCCGCACGGAGGGCAGGCCGTGGAACACCACTCCGCGCCGCCCCGGCGTGTGGAGCAGCCGCGCGGGAAGGCTGCTTCCCATCGCGTGGTGGAGGAGCACCCAGTCCCCGGGCTGCACCCGCAATGCCCGGAGCGGTTGCACCAGCGCCTCGGCTCCCGGGTCCCGGCTCGCTGCGTACAGGCCGCCCCAGTGACCCAGGCGCCGGAGCAGCGCCCGGAACTGCACCGCCGCCTGCGCGGTCGGCTCACCGAGGCGAAAGTGGGGGACCAGCTGGTGGACGGCCATGAAGCTCGCGGGGGCTCTAGCACATGTGTCAGGGTGCGCCGCCCGTGGAGCTCACCCTGGCTCTCGACGCGACCCTGTGGGATGAGCCGACGACCGGCATCGCCCGGTACGCCCATGCGGTGGCCGGCGCGCTCGAGGCCCGCGGCGTCCGCGTGCTCCGCGTCGGCGCCCGCCGCTCCGGAGAGCTTCCCCGCCGCGTTCACAGTCGCACGTTCCACACGCTCGCCGAGCTCCCGCGGATGCTTCCCCGCAGCGGCGCGTCGGTGTTCCACGCAGTGGGGAACGTCGACCTTCCACTGCTCCGCGTGCCGGGCGTGCCGTTCGTGCTCACCGTGCACGATCTCATTCCTCTCACCTCGCCGGGGACCGTCTCCCTGGCCTTCCACTGGCAGTTCCGGCTGTGGCTCCAGCGGAGCCTCCGGGTCGCCGACCACGTCGTCTGCGTGAGCGCGTGGACGCGTGACCAGCTGCTCCGTCGTTACCCCGAGCTGGACCCCGCCCGCGTGTCCATGGTCCACAACGGAGTGGATCACGTGCAGCCGCGGCCGCTCGATGCGGTCTCGCAGGCATGGCTGCGCAGCCTGGGCCTGCCGGAGCGCTGGATCCTCTTCGCCGGCGCGCTCGATGCCCGGAAGAATCTGGAGCTGGTGCTCGATGCGCTGCAGCGCCTCGGTCCTCGAGCGCCCACGCTGGTCCTGGCCGGGCAGCGCTGGTACGGCTCGGGTCCGACCGAGAAACGCATCGCGGCGCTCCGGGCGAACGGAGTGGACATCCGTCCGCTCGGGTACCTCGCCGAGCCGCTCCTGTGGGGCCTCATGGCAGCCGCTCCGGTGTTCGTCTTTCCCTCGCGCGACGAGGGATTCGGCCTGCCGCCGCTCGAGGCGATGGCGCTCGGAACCCCGGTCGTGGTCAGCACCGCTGCCGCGCTTCCCGAGGTATGCGGCGAGGCCGCGGTCCAGGTCGGACCCGACGACGCCGCCGGTCTTGCCTCCGCGCTGCAGCGCCTCCTGGAGGATCCCGCGGAGCGCTCGCGTCGCTCCGAGGCAGGTCTCGAGCGTGCACGCGCGTTCCGGTGGGGGGAGGTCGCGGTGCACCTGCTCGACGTCTACCGGTCCGTCTCCAGGGACTGAGCCGGTCTCGGGACTTCGTCACCGCCGATGGTAGGCTACCGAGCTCACCGGTGCCCCGCCTCGTCCTCGCCGCCGCCGTCCTGTTCGGGTCCGTCGCTGCTGCCCAGCCGGTCACCTACTTCGCTCCCATCGCTGTGCGGTCCTCGCCGGCTCTCGCCGGGACCGGTGCGGTCGACGTGGCGCTCTGGTACTCGGACCCCGGCACCGACGCCGGGAGCTCGCTGCTCTTCGCCAACTCGAACAGCACCCCGGTGCCGTTCAAGCTTGGGGACGGCACCAGCGGGACGGTCTCCGGCTTTCCCCCGAGCGCGGGCGCCGTCGCCAGCACCCCCAACGTCCTGGTCCAGGGGACCCGCAGGAGCCTCATCGCGGTGTCGGTCGCGGGCGACGTGCTGCTCGGGATCATCGACAACGGCCAGTGGACCGAGCTTTCCAAGACGCAGACCATCGACGGTGGGCCACCACTGGCGATCGCGTCCACGCCTGACGGCGGGGCGACGCTGCTCGTCTCCGATTCCACCGCGACGCAGCTCACCCGCTTCGACCTCGACCTTTCCGGCGCGCAGGTGCAGGTGGTCCAGGGGCTCACCGCGGCGCCGCTCACCGAACCGATGCGGGCGATGGTTCTCGACGGGGCTCGCGACAAGGTGCTCGTCGGAGGCAACACGCTGGGTAACCTCTACGTCCTCAATGCCGGGCTCGATGCCGGCGCGGCCGTCTTCGACCTCGCGCAGCTCAGCCAGGGCCGGCTCTCACCGCCGGTGACCGGGGTCGCCGTTTACCAGGGGAGTGATGCAGGCTACCTGCTCGTCACCAGCTCCGCCGGTCTGATCATCTACGACCTGCTCCAGGCGGATCCGCTTCCTGGCGCCTTCCGGGTCATCGCTCAGGACAACCTGGGGCCCCTCACCGGTCCGACCGGCGTCGCGGTCACCAACTTGGCCGCGGGCACCAACTTTCCTGCCGGAGTCATCGCCCTCGGGGACGCGACGAACCGCGGACTGGCGCTCGTGCGCTGGGACGCCATTCCCCCGGACGCGGGGCTGGTCATCGACCCGAACACCGACCCGCGCGGCCTTCCCACGGACGGAGGTCGTCCCGACGCCGGGTGCGACGGCGGCGCTTGCGGACCGAGCGGCGGTCCTCCCAAGCCGGGCGACGTTCCCCCGGGGCCCGACGTTCCCGTTCCTGACAGTTCCTCGAGCTGCGCGAGCGCCCCCGGTGGGGTGGGGGCCCTCGCCATGCTGGTGGGCCTCCTCGCCGTTCTGGGCCTCCGCCGCGGCCAACGCCGCTGATCCACTGGCAGTCTCCGGAGGGTGTCAGGGGCTCCTGATTGATCCAGGGGCACCATGCTCTACAAGGTGACGCCCGCCCTCGTGCCGCCGGCGCGCCGGCCCCGCACTGCGGATGGCACCCGCCCGAAGAAGCGCCGGGCGAGCGCGGTGTTCGACGCTGACGGGCACGAGGTGCTCATCACCCTGATGTGCCTCAAGTGCCGGCAGATCCGGCCCCTGGCGCAGTTCGGCCTTCGCAAGATGCCGGACGGCGCCATCCGGAACCAGCCGTGGTGCCGCGGCTGCCGTGGCGCCGCCACCCCGAAGAAGCGGCCCGAGGCCACCCAGCCGCCGCCGGGGGCGCCGAACGACATGAGCGTCGCCGCGCCCGACGTCGCGGTGCCCCCCGCAGCGCCTCAGCTCGTTTCACGAGCCGACACCGGCGAGGGCTGATCGGGCGACGAACGTCGAGGATCGCGCCCCCGGGATCGAATGCCGAGGAGTGGCGCACTTTTCGTGCACCGATTTTGACTAGTTTACAGCGCGCTCTCTACCCGAGATGCTCTGCCGGCCAAGCGACCCCACCCTAGCGCTGAAACGTCGAGGGGACTTGCCGACTCTCAGGAGCAGATTCAGCTTTACAGCGCGCTACGTCATTCGATAAACAGATTGACATCAGCAGTGCTGTCACTCGTCGCGAACGTGTCTCACCCGCCCCAAGGAGGGGAGAAGATGAGCATCGGGATGGTGATGAAGGAAGGGTCGGGCACCCCGCCCACCCCTGCCGGACGGAGCACCGAGTCACTGCACGCCCGTCGGTTCGAGGGCGTTCTCCGGCCGTATCCGCAGGCCGACGTCGAGCGTCTCCGCGGGTCGATCCGCATCTCGTACACGCTCGCCGAGATGGGCGCGAAGCGCCTCTGGGAGCTGCTCCACACCGAGGACTACGTCAACGCGCTCGGCGCGCTCACCGGCAATCAGGCGGTGCAGATGGTGCGCGCCGGCCTGCAGGCCATCTACCTCTCGGGCTGGCAGGTGGCCGCGGACGCCAACACCGCGGGCCAGATGTACCCCGACCAGAGCCTGTACCCGGTGGACTCGGTGCCCAACGTGGTGCGGAAGGTGAACCAGGCGCTCCGGCGCGCCGATCAGATCGAGCACGCGGAAGGCAAGTCGGGTCGCTACTGGATGGCGCCGATTGTGGCCGACGCCGAGGCCGGGTTCGGCGGACCGCTCAACGCCTTCGAGCTGATGAAGTCGATGATCGAGGCGGGCGCCGCCGGCGTTCACTTCGAGGACCAGCTCGCCTCGGAGAAGAAGTGCGGCCACATGGGCGGCAAGGTGCTGGTGCCGACCTCGCAGTTCATCCGCACGCTCATCGCGGCGCGGCTCGCGGCGGACGTCTGCGACGTGCCCACCCTGGTGGTCGCCCGGACCGACGCCGACAGCGCGAAGCTCCTCCTCTCGGATGTGGACCCGCGGGACCGCGAGTTCATCGTCCCCGGTGACCGGACGCCCGAGGGCTTCTTCCGCATCAGGGGGAGCCTCGAGTGCGCCATCGCCCGCGGGCTCGCCTATGCACCTTATGCGGATCTCGTGTGGTGCGAGACATCGCACCCCGACCTCGCCGAGGCCCGGGCATTCGCCGAGGGGATCCGCGCCAAGTTCCCGAACAAGATGCTCGCCTATAACTGCTCGCCGTCGTTCAACTGGAAGAAGCACCTCGACGACGCGACCATCGCCAAGTTCCAGCGCGAGCTCGGGGCCATGGGCTACAAGTTCCAGTTCGTCACCCTGGCCGGGTTCCACGCGCTGAACTTCTCGATGTTCAACCTGGCCCGCGAGTACGCGAAGGAGGGGATGGCGGCGTACAGCCGGCTGCAGCAGGCCGAGTTCGGCGCCGAGCCCACCGGCTACACCGCGACCAAGCACCAGCGTGAGGTCGGGACCGGGTACTTCGACGAGGTGGCGCAGGTCATCGCCGGTGGCGCCGCGTCCACCCTGGCGCTCGATGAGTCCACGGAGAACGAGCAGTTCTT
The DNA here is from genome assembly GCA_046732375.1 of Myxococcota bacterium. Classification (GTDB taxonomy): domain Bacteria; phylum Myxococcota; class Myxococcia; order Myxococcales; family Myxococcaceae; genus RPRB01. The sequence continues at coordinate 3,812 of JBKPMY010000275.1, read as the reverse complement.
CGAGGCGGCGGCCAAGGCGACGGTCAAGGTCGCCTGAGACCGGACGCTCGCAGGCTCTCGCGCTTCCGCAGGCGCCCCCCTGGTCCAGCGCATCCAGGGGCTCGGGCAGGGGCTCGGGCCACGCAAGGACTCCACCACCAGCGGCCCCGACGATTGGCAGGCATGAGGCTCAGCCGCGGACGAGCCGGACCCGCGGCCGCACAGCGCCCGTGACCGGCTGTGGCGGAGGCCGGGCGACGACGTACTTGTACCCGGTCCGTGCGCTCGCGCTCGCTCCGCGGGGTCCGATGCGCACGTCCTTCGGCACGTAGAAGACCTCGCCGTCCTCCAGGAGCCGCGCCCCGCGGACCTGGAGGTGGCAGCCGAAGAGCAGGGCGGACTCGGCGCTGTCCAGCTCCACCTCGCTGCCGGAGTGGACGATGTCGATCTCCAGGTCGTCACCGCCCGCCACCGCCATCCCCAGCGTCCGGTACCGGCTCCGCTCGGGCGTGAGCGCCCAGTCGATGAAGGCCCCGAACGGGCGCGACTCGGCATCCTCCGGGTCGCCCAGCCGACTCCTCGCCTCGTCGGCCGCGAGGAGGAGCCGCCCCGCATGCCCGAGCAGCAGGTACGTTCCGCCCGCGTCCAGCGCCGCCCGCAGCACCCGGACCAGGAGGCGCGTCGACCCCGCCGGGGCCCAGGGGTCGCCCGCCTCGGGGCCCAGCAGCCGGCGCTCCTCGACGGGGAGCACGCCGGCGGGAAGCACCTCCCACACGACGGCAGGCAGCGGCCCGGCGACGGGCACGAGCCGGCGCTCCAGCCCGGTGAGATCCTCGGCGCGCCGCTCGCGGATCAGCAGGTGCGCTCCGGGCCAGCGTGCCTCCACGAGCGTGCCGCCCTCGGGCAGTGCCCTGGCGGTGAGCCGCGCGCCCTGGGGGAGCCCTCGCTCCAGCGTCGCCTGCCAGCGAGGCCCGCTCGGCCCGAGCTCCGCCTCGACCAGCACGCTCGCCCATCCGAAGGGTCGCCACGCCGAAGCCTCCGCACGGACCGGATGCCCGGGAAGCGTCAGGCGCACCAGGTTCCCATCCGAGCCGAGCTCCGCCACCGCCGAGAGCCCGGCCGCGGGATGGAAGCCCACCGCTTCGGAACGGGTGAAGGGAAAGGTCCGACCCCCGCCATCGATGACCCCGCGCGCTCCGTCCCACTGGACGATCTGGACTGGCAGCAGGGTGGGGGAGGAGCCGGTCGCGGGGCCCGGGGGACTCCCGGGCCCCGTCACGGCATCACGACGAGGTGAGTGGAGGTGGACGGGATCGAACCGACGACCTTCGCATTGCGAACGCGACGCTCTCCCAACTGAGCTACACCCCCGGAGGCAGGGACGTGGGGCTCTATACGCCCCACCGGGGGTGTGTCAACGGACGGCCGGCTTTCGAGGATCGGTGGTTTCCTTTAGATTCCGCTACATTCGATGAGCACGACGCCTGCGAAGACGCTGAGCCCCCAGGAGCTCGCGAAGCTGGAAAGTGCGTTCAACTCTGACCCTGGATCGGACGCGTACCGACCGCTCGCCGAGGCGTATCTCGCCGCCGGGCGCTTCATGGAAGCGATGGTCGTTTGCAAGAAGGGCGTGAAGGCTCATCCCAACCGTCCCGATCCCCGCCTGCTCCTCGCGCGTGTCTATGCGGAGCAGGGCAAGGACAAGAAGGCCCTGGACGAGCTGCAAGGCGCTCTGGGCGTCGCCCCCACGGATCGCGGCGTGCTCCGAGCGCTCGCCGACGTGCAGATGCGCTCCGGCGACGCCGTGGCAGGGAAGGCCACGCTGCAGAAGGTCTGGGACCTCGACCCCAAGGACCCCGAGACTGCCGCGACCTTCGCCCGCTGGAAGGTCGAGCCGCCGAGGCCTCCGCCGCCGCCCGAGCCACCGCCGGCAGCGGTCTCCACCGCCAGCCGGGGCGCTCCGCCCCGGCTCTCCGAGATGCCTCCGGGCGCAGTGCCTCCCGCCGCCGCCCGCACCCGCTCGGTGAACGGGATGCCCGTGCAGCAGCGCGCGGCCGCTCCCCGCATGGCCGAGATCGAGGACGACGACCACGTCCCGATGCCCGCGGCGAAGAAGGGCCACGCGACCCGCTTCATCATCATGGCCGTGGCCGGGGCGGCGATCATCGGCGGCTGGTACGGCTGGGGGCAGTGGAAGGCCGCCCGCGACATCAAGCTGAAGAAGAGCCTCAAGGAGGCCAGCGAGCAGCTGCGGCACGACAGCTTCGCCTCGTACAAGAAGGCCACCGACGCGGCGACGGCGGCGCTGGACATCGACCCGAACAGCACGCTGGCGCATGGCTATCTCGCCTACGCCTACGCCATCCGCTGGGGCGAGCACGGTGACGGAGACGACGCCCGGCGCTTCGCCGAGGAGAACCTGGCTGCGGTCCGCCGAAGCGCGGATCAGGACAGCCGCTTCGCTGACGCGGCGGAAGCACTGCTCGCCAGCTACTCCGGCAAGGGCACCGCGGCCCTCGCCAGCCTCGAGTCGAAGGTGAAGGCCCTCGAGGAGAAGGGCCAGATCAGCGCCTTCCTCTACCTCACCCAGGGCATCATCCAGATGCAGCTCGGCGATCTGGAGCGGGCCCGTGAGAGCCTGGAGAAGGCGCAGCAGGCCGCGCCGAGCGATCCACGCGTCTACTCGGCCCTGGGCACCTTGCACCGGCGAAGGGGCGATGCGCGCGCCGCGGACCAGAACTACGGCTTCGCGCTCCGCTACGAGAGAGACCACCCCGAGTCGCTGCTCGGGCGAGCGCTCCTGGTGCTCGACTCGGAGAACGCCGCGAGCTTCCCCGCGGCCGCGGTGAGCCTCAAGAAGCTGCTCGACGCCGACCCGCCTCCCTCGCCCCGGCAGCTCGCGGTGGCTCACCTCGCCCGGGCGTTGCTGGTGAGCCGGGTCCAGGCCGCGGTGGCGGGCGTGCCCCAGGACGTGGCGCGAAGGCTCACCGAAGCGACGGGGGTGCCCCTCGACCGTGCTGCCGCGACCGCGCAGGCCGCGAAGGAGGACGAGGAGGGCTTCGCGCTGGACCGGAACAACCCCGAGCTCCACCTGCTCCGGGGAAAGCGGCTGCTGGTCGAGGGCCAGACGGAAGCTGCGGTCCGCGAGATGCGCGAGGCGGTGAAGGCCGACCCCAGCCGGGCGCAGGCTTACGTCGATCTCGCACGGGCGCTGATGCAGAAGCCGGAAGGCGCCACCGCGGCGCAGGAGGCGTTGGTCACCGCCATCCGCACGATGGGGGATAGTCCCCGGCTGATGGTGATGCTGGGCCAGGTCTACTACCGCCAGGGCCGGCTCGATGACGCCGCCGCCCAGTATGGCAAGGCGCTGGCCGACCCGAAGTCCAAGAATCCGGACGCGCGCCTGGAGCTCGGGATCGTCTACCGCGAGAAGAAGGACTACCCGAAGAGCGTCGACCAGCTCACCCGGGCCAGCCAGGAGTTCATCGGCCAGGGCTCGCGCATCGCCGACGCGCTCACCGAGCTGGGCCGCACCTACGAGGCGCAGGGCGACCGCACCCGGGCCGACGAGGCCTTCCGGCGGGCGCTGGACACCGATCCCCAGGCAGCGGACGCGTACTTCTTCTACGCCCGCTTCCTCGGGTCGGACCGCCGTAGCCGGGAGAAGGCGCGGATCACCGCGGTGAAGTATCTCGAGCTCGAGCCTCGGGGCGAGCACGCCGCCGACGCCGCGGCGCGCGCTCACTGAGCCTGCACGCGCGGCGCCCCTGCGCGCCGCTCCGCGGGCGTCCCCCTGGTGCGGGGGGCTGAGCCTGGTCGCGCGGCCCCTGCGC
>JBKPMY010000274.1:0-16629 GCA_046732375.1 Myxococcota bacterium | reverse complement strand
GCTCTCGAGGGTCGAACCGTCTCCTTCGACGTCGAGATCGAGCGTCAGGGCGGCCTGCCCCTCCACGTCCGGGCCACCTACACTCCCGACTTCGGGCCCGAGGGGCGAGTGCGCGGGTTCGTCGCCCTCCTTCAAGAAATCACCGCGGAGCGGAACCTCGAGCAGACGCTGCGGCGGAGCGAGCGGCGGTTCCGGCACGCCGTGGAGGGAATGCTGGATGCGTTCGGGTTCCTGATCCCGGTGCGCGGGTCCGACGGCAAGGTGGTCGACTTCCGGGTGGAGTACGTCAACGCCGTTGGCCAGCGGTACGCGGGGCTGCCGCGGGAGCGCTACGAGGGGCACCTCATCACCGAGATCTTCCCCAACGCCGAGGAGTCCGGCTTCCTGGCCATGTACCGGCAGGTCTGGGAGACGGGCGAGCCCATCGTCGAGGACGAGTATCCCTACCAGGGCCCCGGCGAGCTCTACGGCGCGGGCGTGTGGCTGGCGCTGCAGATCACCCGGGTGGACGAGGGCGTGGCCATCGCCTGGCGCGACGTCACCGAGCAGGTGGTCGCCCGGAAGAAGGTGGAGGAGAGCGAGGCCCGTTTCCGGAACATGGCCGACCACGCGCCGGTGATGCTCTGGGTGACCGATCCCAGCGGGGCGTGCGTCTACCTGAACCGGCAGTGGTTCGAGTACACCGGCCAGCCCCGGAATGCCGTGCTCGGCGAGGGATGGATGGGAGCGCTGCACCCGGACGACGTGGAGCGGGTCCGGGCCAACTTCCGCGCAGCCAACGAGATGCAGGTCCCCTTCCGCACCGAATACCGGCTGCGCCAGTGGGACGGTGAGTACCGCTGGTTCATCGACTCGGCCATGCCGCGCTTCGACGGCGCCGGCGAGTTCGTGGGGTACATCGGAAGCGTCATCGACATCGAGGACCGCCGGCGCGCCGAGCAGGCGCTGCGCGAGAGCGAACGCCAGTTCCGGGCGGTGGTGGAGAACCTGCCGGGGCTCGCATGGAGCGCGCTCCCGGACGGCCATTTCGACTACTTCAACCGCCGGTGGGCGGAGTACACCGGGTGCGCCCCGGAGACGATGGAGGGCTGGGGCTGGCAGGCGGTGCACGATCCCGAGGTCCTCCCCCGGGTCCTCGAGCGGTGGACTCACAGCCTGGCCACCGGCGACTCCTTCGAGATGGAGTTTCCGCTCCGGGGTGCGGACGGCGTGTTCCGCTGGTTCCTGGGCAGGGTGCAGCCGCTGCGCGACTCGGAGGGCCGCATCGTCCGGTGGTTCGGGGTGGCAACCAACGTCGACGAGCAGCAGCGCCAGGCTTCCGCGCTCCGTGATGCCCTTTCCGCGCGCGACACGTTCCTCTCGGTGGCAAGCCACGAGCTGCGGACCCCGCTCACCCCGCTGTCGCTCAAGCTGGAGATGCTGGCCCGCGAGGCGCGCGGCGCGCTTCCCTCGCCGTTCGCCCAGCGGGTGCTCGGCTACACCGACGCGACGCGCCGGCAGGTCTCACGGCTGTCCAGCCTGGTCTCGGACCTCCTGGACGTGTCGCGGATCGCGGCCGGGCGCTTCACGGTGGTGCGCGAGCCGGTCGACCTTGCGGCGGTGGTTCGCGAGGTGGTGGCGCGGGCCGAGCCGCAGGCCCATCGCGCCGGATCGCGGCTGAGCCTCGATGCGCCGGAGACCCTCGAGACCGAGTCGGACCGGCTCCGCTTCGACCAGGTGGTGACCAACCTGGTGGACAACGCCATCAAGTACGGGGACGGGAAGCCCATCGAGGTCCGTCTGAGCTCGGAGCCTGGCTGGGCGGTGCTGACGGTGATCGACGAGGGCATCGGGATTGACCCGGAGAAGCTCGACGTCATCTTCGGCCGGTACGAACGCGCGGTGTCGGAGCGGCACTACGGCGGACTCGGCCTGGGGCTGTACATCTCGCGCACGGTGGTGGAGGCGATGGGTGGAACCGTCTCCGCCGAAAGCGAGCGCGGCGCTGGCTCGACGTTCGAGGTCCGCCTCCCGATCTGATCGCGGCGAGCAGCGCGGACTCTGCAGCGAGCGGCAGGGTGCGGCGAACGACTCCAGCGAACGGGCCGGACGGTGCAGCGGCGTCTCGCCGCGCCTCGAGGCGCACGGCGTAGAACGACGCATCCCGACCATCGCGGCCATCCGAGGCCGCGGGAGAACTCCGATGCGAAGTCTCCTTCCTCCGCTGCTCCTGTTGCCGGCACTGGCCGTCGCGGCCGACCCGGCGACGCTTCCCATCACCACCAGCTCGCCCGAGGCCCGGGCGCTGTACCTCGAGGGACGCGACCTCGTGGAGCGCCTCAAGGGCACCGAGGCGCATCTCCGCACCGATCAGGCGGTGAAGAAGGATCCTCAGTTCGCCCTTGGCTGGCTGCAATGGGCAAACACCTCGGGGACGGCGAAGGACTTCTTCGCCGGCCTGGACAAGGCACTGGCCAGCGCGAGCCACGCCACGGAGGCAGAGCAGAAGTTCATTCGCGCCACGGAGGCGGGCGCCAAGTCCCGTCCCGCAGAGCAGGAGCGGCTCCTCTCCGAGCTGGCCAAGCAGTTCCCGAACGATCCGCGCATCCACGCCCAGATCGGCATCGTCGCCTTCGGCCGCCAGGACTACGACGGCGCAGTGCGAGCGCTGTCCCGCGCCGTGGAGCTCGACCCGAAGTTCACCCTCCCCTACAACCAGCTCGGCTACGCCTACCGCTTCCAGGGGAAGCTCCCCGAGGCGGAGAAGACCTTCCGCAAGTATGCCGAGCTGCTCCCCGACGACCCCAACCCGCACGACTCCTACGCCGAGCTGTTGATGCGGATGGGACGGTTCGACGAGTCGATCGCCGAGTACAAGAAGGCCCTGGCGATCGATCCCTACTTCATCAGCGCCTACGTGGGCATCGCCAATGACCAGATGCTCGCCGGCAAGGGCGACGAGGCGCGCGCGACCCTCAAGCAGATGCTGACCAAGTCCCGGACCGACGGGGAGAAGCGCCAGGCCTGGTTCTGGACTGCCGAGACCTATCTGCACGAGGAGAAGTGGGCGGACGCCCTCAAGAGCATCGAGGAGGAGAAGAAGATCGCCGATGCGTCCGGTGACCTCCTCAACGCCGCCGCCGACTTGAACTTCATGGGGAACATCCTGATCGGAGCCGGCAAGCCCGCGGATGCGGCGAAGAAGTTCGAGGAGAGCGTGAAGCTCGTGGACCGCTCCAAGGCCTCGGACGCAGTGAAGGAAGCGGCACACCGGAACCACCTCTTCGACATGGGACGGGTGGCGCTGGCGAAGGGCGATCTCGCCGCAGCCCGTGCGTCGGCGGCGAAGTACGCCACCGCGGTCCAGGCGAAGAAGGTGCCCTTCGAGGTTCGCCAGTCTCGCGAGCTGGCGGGGATGATCGCCGTCCAGGCCAAGGAATGGGACACCGCGCTGACCGAGCTGAGCCAGGCCGGCGGTCAGAACCCCCGGGTGATCTACTTCACCGGTCTGGCCTGGCAGGGCAAGGGCGACGCGACCAAAGCCGCGGAGCTCTTCCGGCAATCCGCCGACTTCAACCAGCTCAGCGGTGTCTACGGCTTCATCCGGCCGCAGGCGCGCCGTCAGCTCGCGCGCAGCTGAAACCGGTCCTCACGCGCGCGTCCCGGTGCACCGTCACACCGGGACGCGTTCGCGGGCTTTCCTCAGTCGCCCTTCACGATCGGCACGCCGATGAGGTTCCCGTACTCGGTCCAGCTGCCGTCGTAGTTCTTCACGTCCTTGAAGCCGAGCAGGTACTTGAGGACGAACCAGGTGTGGCTGCTCCGCTCTCCGATGCGGCAGTAGGCGATGGTCGCCTTGCTTGGATCGAGTCGCTTCTGGTCCAGGTAGATGGACCGGAGCTCGTCCGCGCTCTTGAACGTGTTCTCGGCGGTCACCGCCGTGGCCCAGGGGATGCTGGTGGCCCCTGGCACGTGCCCGCCCCGCTGCGCGGTCTCGCTCATGCCCGGAGGGGCGATGATCTTCCCGGTGAACTCGTCCGGGCTGCGCACGTCGACCAGCGGCGCCTTCTTCTCGCTCGCGGCCAGCACCTCTTTCACGTTCGAACGCAGGGAGTCGTCGACCGAACCCACCTTGTACTGACTGCGCTCGAACTTCGGCACATCCGTGGTGAGCGGCGCGCCCTCCTCGTTGAGCCACTTCGCGCGGCCACCGTTGAGCAGGCGGACGTCCTTGTGTCCGTAGATCTTGTAGAGCCAGAACCCGTAGGCGGCGAACCAGTTGCTCGAATCGCCGTAGATGATGACGGTGTCCGTGTTCTTGATCCCTGCCTCCGAGTTGAGCTTCTCGAAGTTCTCCTTGGAGATGATGTCCCGCTTCACCTGATCGTTAAGCTGGGTGGTCCAGTCCCATCCGACGGCGCCGGGGATGTGGCCCGCTGCGTAGAGCTTGGGATCGACATCGATCTCCACGACGCGGACGTTGGGGGTCTTGAGGTTCTGCTTCAGCCAGTCGAGGGAGACCAGAACCTCGGGGTGTGCGTAATCGGCCATAGATGCTGCTCCTTTCTCTTGTTCGATGCCTCGTGCGTATCAGCCCCGGCAGTGACCGCGACAGCAGCACGCGGTCCCGGACGCGGGGGCAGGTCGGGTCGTTGGTCGTGCGGTCATGGCGGAAAGACTCCTCACGGCGCGGCCACCAGGCCGGGCACGTGCTTGAGCATGTTGGAGGCGTACTTGAAGACGTCGTCGCAGAAGATCATGACCCCGCACTCCACCGACCCCTTGCGGGCGGTGCGGCGAGCTCCCTCGAAGATGAGCCCGGAGCTGGGGCCGGCGCGCAGTCCCTCGTGCCGGACCAGCTCGGCCGCGACCGTGTAGGCGAGCTCGAAGTCGATCTCGAGGATCTCGTCCACCAGCTTCGGGTCGTAGAGCTGCGAGACGTCGAGCTCGGAGACGTTGCGGATCCCCGGCACGTCGTGCCCCGGGGATGGCTGCACGGCGATGACCTTCACCGCGGGGTTCTTCCCCTTCAGGAACTTGCTCAGCCCGGTCACTGTGCCGCAGGTGCCGAGCGAGGTGAAGACGTGGGTCACCTTCCCTTGCGTCTGGCGCCAGATCTCCGGGCCGGTGGTGCGGACGTGCGCCTCGACGTTCTGCTGGTTGGCATACTGGTTCGGCATCACCCAGCGATCGGCCGAGGCCTTGGCGTGCGTCTTGGCGAGGCCGATGGTTCCGTCCTCGCTCCCCGGCAGCGGGCAGAGCGCGTCGGGAACCACCTGCACCTTGGCCCCGAAGGCCTGGAGGAGGAGCTTCTTCTCCTCCGGGACCTTCGACGGAACCACCGCCAGCATGGGGTAGCCCCGCACCCCGGCGATGCCGGCGAGGCTCAGGCCGGTGTTGCCGCTGGTGGGCTCGACGATGCCTCGGCCCGGCCTGCCGGGGCCGAGCTCACCGCGACGCTCCAGCTCCTGGAGCATCGACCAGGCAGCCCGGTCCTTCACCGAGCCGAAGGGATTCATCCACTCGAGCTTGGCCCAGAGCTGCGAACCCTCCGGGACCAGCCGGCGGAGCCGGACGATCGGAGAAGGATTCTCCTCGTCGGGAAGCATCTGGAGGATGTCGTCGTAAACGCGTGCGGAGTGATCCATCGGGCGGCTCCTCTAACGGCGAGGGTGCAAGGACGACTGCACGGGGGCGAGAGGAGCGCCGGGGAACCGCCCCGGGCTCGTCAGCCCCTCAGCGACAACAACAACAGAGCGCCCGGAACCGGTCGGTCACCGGGATGCTGCAGGCGCTGGCCGACGGAGACGGCACGGTCGCGGACCGTAACGCTGTCGCCTATCGGATGCCAGCGACCCACGCCCCCTGTCCAGCCAGGCTGCCTTTCTGCGGCTGCACGCTTCCTGCAGATCCCCCGAACGCCACCAGGCGTGTCGCGAGGGATTTCGATGGGTTCAGGACGGAATCGGGTGGGTCAAATCGGGGCGCTGCTGTTGCTCGTGACCCTGCTCCAGGGGAGCACTGCGTGGGCACAGGGCACCGTCTGTCACCGGGTCTGGGTCGAGGTGCGAGACAACGACCTGATGGGAAACTCGGAGCTGACCGCCCCGCCCCGGACGCGGTACCCGGCCAGGTTCTGCTTCGTGGTCTACGACCGCAGGACCGCGCGCTTCTCGCTCGAGCCGGATGACCCCTCGGGCAAGCCCTTCGCCTCGCTGGTCCTGCGGCGGAGCAAGCGGGACGCCGCGGCGAACCTGATCTCCTATGCGCGGTCGTCCTCGGACTACGACGAGGACCAGCTCCGTGGCCGGAACGACTTCATGTTCCTGCGGACCTACTCCAACGGTGAACGGCACTACGGGGCGACGGTCACCGACCTGACCGGGAAAATCACCCTCAGCTGGAGCGCCGCGCTGAGCTCCCGGGGCGCGCGGCTGGACGAGGTCCCCGCGGCGAAGAGCGCACAGACAGCCAGCGCCCAGGTCGCGCCCGGACCCTCCCGGCGCCAGCCTCCCGGCCCCCAGTAAGCAGCCGCTGCGGAGGGACCTCGCTGCAAGAACGGTCGCGCCATCGATTCGCGTCTGGCACGCACCTGCCGCTGGCGCGCTCTCGTAGTGGCGGTCGGCCGTGGCGTCGCAACCTCGCATGTTTCACTTGCGGGCCTCGAGTTGCCTCGGGCGCAACAGACGATCTGACAAGTCCTCGATCTCACTCGAACGGCCGCTGGCATCGAACGTGCTCTTCGGGCGCGGTCCCATGAGCGACATCTCCGTGACGCGGCACGAGAAGGGAGCATGGACGGACGAGGTCTTCGAGGCGCTCGCCAGTCTGTTGGGTCCGGGCAGTGGACCGGGTCGAACGGTGCTCGAGCACGAGCTGCTTCGCTGTGACCTCCTCTACCTGGCTCGTGATGCGGAAGGTCCCTGCGCCTTCCTGCTGGCCGCACGCGTCCGACTGCCGGTCGGCCCCGAGCGGCGACAGGCCCGGTACCTCGGTTTGAGCGTCGCCCGGAGCGATGGAGGAGCCGAGTCGGTGCTGGAGCGGTTCACCGCGGATGCGCGGGAGGAGGAGGAATCGGGCGGCGTGCGCCTGGTGCTCTTCACGGCCGCCTCGTCGCCGGTGGCCGTCCGGACCGCCCAGACCTTCTGGGCCGACGTGCAGCCGGCGCCCGACGCCTCGTTCCGTGCCGAGGTCCTGCCGGTGGCGGACGCGGCCCGCGCGTGGCTCGGGGCGACCGGGAGCGTCGAGCGCCCCTTCGTTCTCCCTCGCGCGAGCGGCGGGGACTGGCGCCGGAGACTCGATGACACGGGCTCGCCGGCCGGCGAGCTCTTCCGGAGGCTGGGCATCGAGCAGGCCGAGGGTGACCGGCTGCTGCTGCTCTGCAAGGTGCCCGGCCGGGAACGCCTCGCCGACGCTCAGGCCGCCTGACGGTCCCCACGCCCGGCCGAGGTGGCCCGGCGAGGGCTCCGCTTCACGGGCGCGCACGTTCCACCTCCGCGCACGTGCCTGACCGGCTTCGGACACTGGCCCTGTGACAGAGCCCTGTGCCGACAGCCCTGTGCCGACACGCGTCTGGCGCCAGCGCTTCGGGTGACGCGGATCTCGGCCAAGCGGCGGACATTGCTGCTGGCTCCACCTCACCGACAGGCGCTCATCGGCTCGGCCCGGTCAGTGCATTACCCGGGAGCGATGCAGCTGAAGTACCTGCCACTCCTCGTTCTGGGACTGCTTCCGGCAGGGTCGGGCTCGACCACGCCGACGCTTTCCGACAGGAAGGTGTCGGAGATGGGGACATCTCCCGGAGCTGCCTCGAGGGCCGAGCGCCGGGTCGTGGATGGGTGCGACGAGCTCCGCGAGGCCGAGGCGGTCCTGGCCGAGCGGGAGGTCCGGCTGCTCGATCACCTCGCCTCGCCGACGGCCACTCCGGAGGAGAAGGTGACCTGGAAGGGCGAGCTGGCCAGCTCCGAAGAGTTCCTCGGGAACATCGACCGGGCGCTCGAGGCGCTCAGCTGTCCGCGGTCCTGACGCCGACCGAGGCGGGTGCCCTGCAGACAGTCAGGGCTGCTTCCCGGTCGCTGGAACGAGCGCGATCGCTCGCAGCGGTCCGCCGGATCCACCGGCGATCTTCATCGGCAAGGCGATGATCCACGCGCCCGACGCCGGCAGCTGATCCACGCCGGCGAGGTTCTCCAGGCCCGAAACTCCGGCGGCGGCGGCGATCCGGTGAACGACGAAATCCTTTGACGCCCCGATGTCGATCGACGCGGTGTCGAGGCCCAGCGCGGCGACGTGCCGTTGATTCACCAGGTACTCGGCCGCGTCCTTTCCGTAGCTCGGGAAGTGGAGCTTCGACGCATCTCCCGGCGTGTCGTCGCCCAGGTATTGCTTCCTGTCGGGCCAGCGCTTCGCCCAGCCCGTCCGCAGCACGATGATCGCGCCCGAGGGAACGGCGCCGTGCTTCTTCTCCCAGCTCCGTACGTCGTCCACCGAGAGCCGGTAGTCGGGATCGGCGGCGGCCTTGGCGCTGACGTCGATCACCACGGCGGGTCCGATCAGCTGCCGGAGTGGGATCTGATCGACCGTCTTCCCGTCCCTGGCGAAGTGGATCGGCGCGTCGAGGTGGGTCCCCCCGTGCTCGGGCGTGCACAGCGAGTTCGAGGCGTAGAACCAACCTCCGGGTGTGTCGCCGAAGGCGAGCTTCTTCAGCTCGAAGGTCGAGGGCGACGTCGGCCAGTAGATCATCCGGTCATCGAACGGATGGGTGAGGTCGACCACCTTCGCCGTGCCGAGCGAGGGGGCGGCCGGCGCCGCGAGTGCAGCGGTGGTGAGGACCAGAGCCAGCCATCCGCTCCGCGCTGCCAGCTGCCGGTGTCCTCGCCCCGATTCTCCTCGCCACGTCCAGTCCATGGTTCGTCCCTCCGCAATCCGAGGAGCAGCAACGCAGTGTTCTGCGGCACGGCCCGTCGGGTCTATCGCCTGTAGAAGGTGCTGGTGCGGGGGGTTCGCGGGTGCAAGCCCGACTGATTCTGGCGAGACGTATGACCCGGCGAGCGGGACCTGGACACCCATCCCATCGATGCTCGTGAAGCGATGGTCGCACACGGCGACCACTTTGAGGCCGGTCCGGTCACTGGCGTCACCGATGTGCTTCAGGTGGTGGATTCGTTTGCCAATTCTGCGACCGTGACCGGGAACCTCCCACGACAGTCGACTGCGGTCTCGGTGGCAGCGCCTCAGGCGAAGTCCATGGGCTGTAGCACCATCGGCGGCGCCGTCGCGCCGACGCTGGGTGTCGCCGTCCTGCTGCTCCTCGGCTGGTGCTCGCTGAGCGTCCGGCGTCGCCCCACACCCTGAGGGGCGGTCAGCTCCGCGCGGCCAAGGGCTTCCGGTCACGGCTGGAGATCAACCGCGAGGGCTTACCCTGTTCTCGACCTCCACCAGCTCAGCCGCGGGTCACGCCCGTCGGTTGCTCACCGGGCGTCAGCAGCTGGCCGCCCCGGTGCCGCCTCGAGCACGAGGCTGCTGCCGGGGCTCCGGCGCTGGTGGGCAGAGGCGCCGAAGGAGCTTCTCCTGGTACTCGGCCGCGGCACCGGGCCTTGCTGCGCAGCGCCGGGCGCGGTGGTGGGCACTCTCGCTGCGCACGTACAGGGCAACGGCGTCGAGCTGCCCGTCGCCGAGTACCTCGCTCACCCGGTACACCCGGGGAAGCCAGGACGCCCAGCGAAACGAGCGGACGATGAAGACGCCCCCGAGCCCGCGGTGAAGCAACCGGCTCGCCACGATCCCCGGCCCGAAGGCCTCGGGGTTCGCCTCGATCACGTCGTCGACGGTGAGGAATGGAGTAACCGTCACTCTCACAGCCTCCTTCGCCTGCCGCGCCCTCCGCGATGGGCCGGCTTTTGGGCGCAGTAGGGTTTGAACCTACGACCCCTGCCGTGTGAAGGCAGTGCTCTACCGCTGAGCTATACGCCCGGCACCACGAGGCCGGCATTCGTAGAGGACCCCGCCCTCGCCTGTCAATCACCGCTTCAGCAAGCGGTCCACCCGCTCTTCGAGCTCGCGCGTCCGCCGCTTCAGCGACGAGAGCTGCTTGCTCACCTTCCCGAAGTCACTCCTCGCCGCCAGCTGGAGCACGTGGATCAGCTCCTCCTGACCGCGACCGAGCGCCTTCTTTCCTCGTTGCACCCGTCCCAGTGCCTGGGCCACCCACTGTGCCCGCTGCTCGTCCGCCATGAGGCGCTCGAACGCCTTCTGGGACATCCCCAGCGCCTGTGCGCGAAGGCTGCTTCGTTTCCCGGCCATGATCCTCACTCGTCGATGAACCGGGTCTCCAGCCGCGCCAGCACCCGGGCCGCGATGTCCTTGTAGCGCATCCGCTCCAGGATGGGCTGCACGTCCCCGTCCACGTGGAGCCGTCGCTTCAGGATGGCCTCCACCGGGTCCACGCTCCCGAGGAGCAGGCCCTTCCACACAGAGTATGGCGCGCGGATCCGGTACGCCGGCTCGAACTCGTCGAGGTCGTCCGGGTCCGGCAAGACGCGCAGCTCGGCCACTCGCCCCGCCTCGGGACGGACCCAGGCCACGAAGTGCTCCTCGAGCTTCCCGACCTCGGCCTCGATCACCAGCCCGAAGTCGCCGCGCCAGCCCCGGCCCGCGGCGATCGTCGCGGGATCGGCGTTCACCAGGGCCATCGCTGCCTCGGCCCAGTCGCGGGAGGGAAAGAGCGGCATCCAGGCTGCTTACCTCATCGCCGCACGACCTGAAGTCCGAACCGCCGCGCATCCAGGCTTCAGCCCCCCGCACCCAGGGGGACGCTCGTCGAAGCGCGCTGGAACGCGCCAGCGATCGGGCTCAGCCCCCCGCACCAGGGGGACGCTCGTCGAAGCGCGCTGGAGCGCGCCAGCGATCGGGCTCAGCCCCCCGCACCAGGGGGACGCTCGTCGAAGCGCGCTGGAGCGCGCCAGCGATCGGGCTCAGCCCCCCGCACCCAGGGGGACGCTCGTCGAAGCGCGCTGGAGCGCGCCAGCGATCAGGCTCAGTCCCGGCCGAGGATGCGCCGGATGCTGCGGAACAGACCGCTGTCGGTCTGCACCGCCGCGCCCACAGGTTGTGCGCGCGCGCGTGCCGCCTTCTCCTCGGCCAGCAGCCGCTTCAGCGTGTCCGGCGTGTCACGGGTGGCCAGCGCCACGTGCCGCGGCCCGGTGGGCAGCTCCACCACCACCTCCAGCAAGCACTCCTCGTTCAGCCGGAAGTCGATCCGCCGCCCAGCCGCCGAGGCCGGCACCTTCACCGTCCCCAGGTACTCGTTGTCCACGATGAACTCCGAGTCGCCCTGGAAGATATCCAGCTCGATGATCGGGCTGTCTTCCTTGGGACCCGGCAGCCGGAAGCTCGTGGTCAGCGGGATGACCGAGTTCTTGTCGATGATTTTCCGGAACTTCCCGTTCGCCATCGCGAACCCGATCGGCATCGACAGCGCGTCCAGCAGCGTGACCGCGTCGATGTTCCCCAGCGACTCGGCCAGCAGCGCCGCGCCGAGCGCCACCGACTCGTCGGGGTGAACCCCCTTGCGCGGCGGCTTGCCGAAGTGGCGGGTGATCTCCTGCTGGACGAGCGGCATTCGCGACTGGCCACCCACCAGGATGATCTCGTCGATGCTCGACTTGGAGATGCCCTTGTCCGCCAGCACCCGGTCGCAGAGGTCAAAGGTGCGGTCCACCAGATCCCGGGTCAGCGCATTCAGCTGCTCGCGCGACAGCGGGATGCGGAGATCGAGCGGCTTGCCCTTCCGCTCCTCGATGTAGGGCAGCTCGATGACCACGTTCGGGATGAGCGTCAGGTCGATCTTCGCCGCCTCCGCAGCGTTCTTGATCCGCTGCATGGCGATCGGGCTCAGGCTCAGATCCATCCGGGTCTGCTGCTGGAACGTCTCCAGCACGTAGTCGATGATCCGGTTGTCGAAGTCCACGCCGCCGAGGAAGGTGTCGCCTCCGGTGGCGAGCACCTCGAAGACGTTGCCCGTGATCTGCAGCACCGAGACGTCGAACGTGCCACCGCCCAGGTCATAGACCAGCACGTTCTGGTCCAGCCCCCGGTTGAAGCCGTAGGCCAGCGCCGCCGCGGTGGGCTCGTTGACGATGCGCTTCACCTCGAAGCCCGCCTGCCGTCCGGCCTCCTTCACCGCCGCGCGCTGCAGGTCGTTGTAGTAGGCGGGCACCGAGATGACCGCCTCCGGACAAGGGACGCCCAGGAACTGCTCCGAGATGCGCTTGGCGTGGCCGAGCACCATTCCGCTGATCTGCTCCAGCGAGTAGGTGGTCCCCCCGAGGTTCACCGCCACGTCGCCCTTGGGACCCTCGAGGATCTCGTAGGTGAAGTACTCCTTGAGCTCCTGCACCACCCGGCTCGCGTACTGGCGCCCGATCAGCCGCTTGGCCCCATAGATGGTGTTCTTCGGGTTCACCACCATCTGGTCCTTCGCCATCTTGCCGATGAGGAGGTCGCCCTTCTCGCTCAGGGCCACCACCGACGGGAGGACGAGGTTCCCCCGATCGGTCGGCACCACCTTGGGGATGCGGTTCCGCACCGAGGCCACCAGGGTGTTGGTGGTCCCGAGGTCGATCCCGACGATGCGCGGCTTTTCGGCCATGGGATGGAGCCCTCGACTTTACGCGGGGAGCCGTCCCCCTCCAACACTCGGCCCACGGGGGGTTTCTTGACGCCCGCCCGTCCGCGGTCACCATGGGGCGCCGCCGTGTCTCGCCTGCTCGTCGCCTGTGCCCTCCTCGTGTGCGCCGCGTGCGCCACCACCCGCCCGGGGGTCCCCGTACCCCCGCCCGTCCAGGAGCCCACTGTCCAGGGAGACCCGGCAGCCATCGTCGAAACGCGGTGGCGAGTGGTGGCCACCGCGCGCCGGCTTCTCGGACAGACCTCGGTCCGCTGGCCCGGACAGAGCCTCCCCGACGACTGCAGCGGGCTGGTGCTCGGCGTGTACGCCAGCGTCGGAGTGCCGCTCACCGGTTCCGCCCGCCCCGGAGACAACGGGGTGACCGCCGTGTGGCGGTGGACCTCGGCACGTGGACGACTCTTCCGCACCGGCCGCCCCGACCCCGGCGACCTGGTCTTCTTTCACGACACCTACGACCGGGACCACGATGGCAAGCTCGATGACGGCCTCACCCACATCGCCTTGGTGGAGAGCGTCGACTCCGACGGAACCGTCTCCATCATCCACCGCGTGAGCCGCGGGGTGATGCGTTACCGGATGAACCTCGATCGGCCCACGTTGCGGAACGAGCCCGGCACCGGTCGCGTCCTCAACGACTGGCTGCGCGGCTCCTCCGGCTCGGGGAGGGCCGTTCTCACCGGTCAGCTGTTCGCGGTCTACGGGGCGGTGCTTCCTCCGGCGCCAGAGGGCGTCCGCTCTCCGCTCCCGGTCCTCGCCCCGCAGCCCGAGGGCGGCGACATCTGAGCAGGGCCGCTGCCCCTGCGGTGCACGATGAGGAGACGCAGCTGAGTGATGGTCGGTGACGGCAAGGCGGCGGCTACACGGTTCCGCGGCCGCCTCCCCAACGCGCACGGACGGGTGAGTTCAGCGGCCGCCGTCCCCGGGATCCACGGCGAGGGTCGCTCGACGCATCAGCTGCCCGGCAGCGTCCCCGACAGCACGTAGAAGTGCTTCCCGTCGGGGTCGATCCGGATCGTCACCCCGCCGTGAAAACCCTCGAAGTCCTCGGTGCCGGAGCCCGGGACGACGGTGATCGAGAGCTCCTGCTCACCGTTGGTCATCACCCCGCGGTGAACCAGCGAAAAGCTTCCCTTCCGGCCCAGGGTCTTGCCGGTGACGCGCTCCACCGCGACGTAGGCGGCGTTGCCCTTGCCCTTCCCCATCGCGGTCAGCATCTCGCCCCGCGACGTCCCCTCGAACTGTCCGCGCCAGGCCTTCTGCAAGGACATCCGCCCCAGTCCGGTGCCGGCGTCGTCCGCCTGGGGGGTGACCTTCACCTGGAAGCTGCCCTCGGCGTGGAGGTATGCCGCTCCCGTCATCCCTGCCCCCTTCGTGCCCGCGTCGGCGGCCGGAGCCGCACCGGGGAAGGCGAGGAACGACAGCACCACGAACGCGCTCCCGAGCGCCAGCGTCCGATGCATGACCGCCCTCCTACGCGCGGGCGGTTCGCTCCCACGCGGCGGCCTGCGAGTTTCGCAGAAATCGCCAGAAGCCGACGGCGATCGCCAGGTTCATCGCGACGAAGTAGTAGGCGATGCCCGCCGGGCGCCGCACCAGCGCCGGTCCCACGGCCAGGCTTCCCAGCACCGCGAGGCCGTAGAAGCCGACCTGGGCCGCCATGGTGAAGCGATAGAACGGCTCGTCGAGCAGCGCGACGTTCGCCAGCAGCGCCAGGAGCATCAGTGCCGGCGCGCACCAGCGCAGCACCTTGTGCGACCAGAAGGCGAACGCCGGGAACCCGCGGAACGGCGAGAGCAGCCCCGGAACCAGGCCCAGGCTCTGGAAGTTCCCCGCGGCGATGCGTGCCCGCCGACCGAACTCGCGTCCGTAATCCT
The DNA here is from genome assembly GCA_046732375.1 of Myxococcota bacterium. Lineage (GTDB taxonomy): Bacteria > Myxococcota > Myxococcia > Myxococcales > Myxococcaceae > RPRB01. The sequence goes on along the minus strand of JBKPMY010000274.1, from coordinate 2,088 downwards.
CGGTGGTCTCCTCCGAGGCAAGCGCCTCGGGCTCGTAGAGCACGCTGTACCCCTGGTCGAGCAGCCGGAGGGCAATCACGAAGTCGTCGACGATGGTCGAGGGCGGAAGCCCGGTGAAGAGCTCACGGCGGATGGCGTAGAGACCGCCGTTGGCGCCGACCACCGCGCCCTGCTTCCCCTCCATCGCCTTCAGCCAGCATTCGTACCTCCAGTACGCGCTCTCCTCGTACTCGGCACGGGTGGGGTTGTAGAGCTGGAGCCGGCCGCACACCGCGCCCACTGCCGGATCCTCGAAGTGGCGGACGAGTGCCTTCAGCGCCCCCGCCTCGATGCGAGTGTTCGCATCGGAGAGCACCACGATGTCCCCGCGCGCGGCCGGGATGCACCGGTTGAGCACGCTGGTCTTCCCCGCGCGCGGCGCCGTCGAGAGGTGGACACGCGGATCCGGGTAGGTCCCGACGATCCTGTCCGTCTCGTCGGTGCTCCCGTCCGAGCCGATGAGCACCTCGAGCCTGTCCGGCGGGTAGTCGAGCGCGAGACTGTTGCGGAGCTTCTCCTCGATGCACTCCGCCTCGTCGTGGGCGGCGACGACGAGGGACACAGTCGGCCAGACCCTGGGGCGTGGTGGCGCCGGGTCTCTTTCCCCGCGCTTCATCCGGGCCAGAAGGAGCAGCCACAGCGGGTACAGGAAATAGGTCTGTGCCAGCAGCACCGCCGCCGCCCAGAACGCCACCGTCGCCATCCACGCCCTCCCGGGAGCCCACCAGGTCAGCAACGGGCATGCCGGCAGAAGGACAGGAGTTCCGGGCGGATGGACCCTCCCCGGTGGCAGGCGGCTGTAACGATTACTTGCCGCCCCGCTCCTGGTCGATGAGCGTCTGGGCAAGAAGGTGCTTCGGGTTCAGCGCCACCGCCGCGTCCAGCTTCGACAGGGCGGCCTCCTTCTGGCGCAAGGTGAGGAGCAGCCGGCCGGCCAGGACGTAGGGCCGGATGAACGTCGAATCGCGCGCCATGAGCTCGTTCATCTGGCGGATTGCCGATTCCACGCTGTCCGGAGGGGCGTTCTTGGCGCTGAGCACGTACTCGGCGTAGGCCACCTCGCCCCAGCCGTCCCTGCCCCCGAGCTGCCGGTAGCGCTCTGCGTCCGAGATCGCACGATCGGCTCGCCCGGCGACCCCGGCGAACACCGCGTCCGCCCGCAGCCGGGCGCGCTCGTCTTCCTCGTTCCCCGGAGGGAGCCGGTTCAGTGCATCCCGGGTGGCGTTCAGCTTCACCTCGAGGACGTTCACCGCGTCCACCATGGGATCGGTCTGCTTTCTCAGCTGCTCGAGCCGCGCCCGGGTCGCATCCGCCTGCGCCCTCCAGTCCGCGGGCGTTCGCTCCGCCTCCAGCCGGGCCAGGGTCGTCTTCAACGCCTCGGCGTCCACGAGTCGGCGGCGCAGGACGGCGCGCTGGTCGTCCAGCTCGAGCGTCTGCGCCAGGGCCTGTGTGGCCCGCGCCCCGACCCACTGCGGGTAGCGCTCCACCAGGGCGTCCAGCACCTTGAGGGCGGCTGCCCGGGTTTGCGGATCGTCGCGCCGGAGCCGGGAGAAGGCCTCGTCCCGCTCGGCGCGGACCGACGCGGGCACCGCGGAGCGGCCCGACCACCAGGACCAGCCGGCGTAGCTCAGCACCCCGAGCATGACGACGCCCACGAGCGCCCCCAGCGCCCGGCTCTTCCGCCGTCGGAGCTCCGCGGCCAGGGCCCGCTCCGCGGGGTCCTGCCGCTGGACCCGAGAGGGAGGTGCCCCCGGAACCGGGAGCGCATCGGGCACGGTCCCGGGAAGCTCCAGCGACGGCACCGTGCTCGCCGCCGGGTCCTCACCGGGAATCGGCGGGAGGTCCAGCCCGTCGGGCGGCGGCTGGGCGGCAGCACCGCCGAAGACCGCGGTGCGCATGGCCGGCGCCGGAGCGCTGGCCGGGCCCGGGGGCGCGGCACCGCCGAAGACCTGCGTCCGTATCGCGGGGGGCGGCTCGGGCGGGGGCGGTGCCCGGCGGGCTGCCGGCGCCTCCGGGTGAGGCGCCGCGGCTCCGCCGAACACCTGGGTC
>JBKPMY010000273.1:0-5385 GCA_046732375.1 Myxococcota bacterium | reverse complement strand
GCCCTGGCGGTCGTCCCCGGCACCAAGGCGCCCGAGCTGACGCCGATGCTCCGGTCGCTGCTCCAGGACACGGACCCCATCGTGCGGGCTTCGGCCGTCGACGCGCTGGTGACGGTGGGCGACCGGGCGTCCGCGCCGGGCATCCTGGCGGGGGCGCGCACCGCGACGGTCGACGTGGTCACCACCTACGCCGAGGCTCTCATCAAGCTGAAGCCCGAGGGAGCCGCCAGCATCGGTCGCCAGTGGCTCAACTCACCGCAGGCCCACGTCCGGCACGAGGGGGCACGGGTCCTCACCGCGCTCGAGGGAGCTCCGGTCCGGGCTCCCGCACTCCCGGCGAAGGCCGAGGCGCCCCCCGCTCCGCCCCTGGCTCCGGGCACTCAGTGGCGCATCGAAACCGCGCACGGGCCGGTGGTCATCGCCCCGGACCTCGACGACGCGCCGGCGACGGTCGCCCAGCTCAGCCGCCTCGCGCGGGAGGGCTTCTTCCGCGGTCTCACCTTCCACCGCGTGGTGCCCGACTTCGTGGTCCAGGGCGGAGACCCGCGCGGGGACGGGGAGGGGGGCCCGGGCTTCACTTTGCCCTGCGAGGTCTCCCCCCACACCTACCTTCGGGGGACGGTGGGAATGGCCCTCGCCGGGAAGGACACCGGGGGCAGCCAGCTCTTCGTCACCCTCTCGCCCCAGCCGCATCTGGACGGGCGTTACACCATCATCGGAACGGTGCTGTCCGGGATGGAAGCGCTGGACGGGATGGTGGAGGGAGATCCACTGTCAGATTGGGTTGTGCTCACCCCCTGAGTGAAAAACGAGTTCTCTGAGACGTTGGCGCCGTTTTGGTTGCCGCGCTGGACCGGGCGGGCGTAAAAGCACAAACCCTCGAAACGTCGGGAGATTCGGTCGGATGGCCAGGGTGGCGAACTCGGGCCCGGTGCCCGTGGTGGTGATGGGGCTCGGGGCCATCGGACGGGAGATCGCGCGCGCGTCCTTGCAGTCGGAGGAGGTGACGCTCGTCGGGGCCGTGGACACGCATACCAGCATCGTGGGCAAGCGACTGGACGAGCTGGGAGTGCCTTCGCCCCTCCAGGTCGAGCCGGCGCTGCGGCGCGGGCCGACCCGGGGCCGGCGACCGGTGGTGCTCCACGCGACCGGGTCCTCCCTCCCGGCGGTGGTGGAGCAGCTGCTCGCCGCGGTGAAGGAGGGGCACCCGGTGGTCTCCACCTGCGAGGAGCTCTCCTTTCCCTGGGTGCGCCATCCGGAGCTCTCGGAGCGGCTGGAGCGGGCCGCCCAGCGCTCCGGCGTCTCCGTGCTCGGAACCGGGGTCAATCCGGGCTTCGTCCTCGACCGGCTGGCGGCGACGCTGGGGCAGACCCTGGGGGCGGTGCGGCACGTCCTCGCCCGGAGGGTGGTGGACGCGCGGACCCGGCGCGAGGCGCTGCAGCGGAAGATCGGCGCCGGCCTCACCGAGGACGAGTTCGATTCGCTTGCCGCCGAGAACAGGGTGGGCCACGTGGGCCTGCTGGAGTCCGCGGCGCTATGCGCCCTCGGGCTGGGAATGGACCTCGACGAGTACGAGGAGGAGGTCGCTCCCGTCCTCGCCCATGAGGACATCCCGGGCGGCGCCTTCCTCGTGCCCCGGGGCCGGGTCGCGGGTGTGAACCAGACCGTCGTCGGGCTGGTGGACGGCCAGGAGAGGGTGCGTCTCGAGCTGATGCTTGCCCTGGGAGCAGAGCCTGCCGGGGATCAGATCGTCATTGAATCGGACAGCCCTCTTCGCGTTGAGATCCCCGGCGGAATCCCGGGGGACCCCGCCACTGCACAGCTCGTGGTACACGCGGCTCCACGCGTCGCAGCCGCGGAGTCGGGGCTCCTCACCGTGCTCGATCTTCCGGCGGGACGCTGATCCGCCAAAGGACCTGACATGCTGGACAAGAACGCCATCGGCCGCTCGTCACCGCCGACCCTGAACGAGGTCGAGAAGGGGGCGATCCGCCGATTTGCCGAGGCGCTCGGCGACTTCAACCCCATGTACTACGACGAGGAGTACGCCCGTGCCGCGGGCTACCCCACCATCGTCGCCCCGCCCACGTTCCCGGCGAGCTTCCACTCGGCCGCGGACCTCCGGGAGCTCCTCGGGGTGGGGATCAAGAGCCTGCTGCACGCGGAGCAGGCCTTCGAGTACGACCGGCCGATCTTCGCCGGCGACCGGATCTACGTGTCTACCCGGGTAGCGGAGGTCCTGGAGCGGACCGGCCCGGCAGGGAAGATGGACGTCGCGGTCATCGAGGACGAGGGGCGCGACGAGGAAGGCAACCTGGTCTTCAAGGCCCGGCGCACGCTGGTGGTGCGCGCGAGCAAGGAGAGCTGATCGGCGATGGCATCACGCAAGCTCTACTTCGAGGTGGTCCGCGTGGGAGAGGAGCTCCCGGCGCTGACGAAGACACCGGTGGACCGGGTGCAGCTGGCTCGGTACGCGGGAGCCTCCGGCGACTTCAACCCGGTCCACGTCGACGAGACCTACGCCAAGAGCCTGGGCATGCCGAGCGTGTACGCGCCCGGGATGCTGATCATGGGCTTCCTGGGGCAGCTGGTGTCCGACTGGGCGCGGGGCGCGCAGCTGCGGCGCTACTCGGTGAAGTTCTCGAAGATCGTCTGGCCGGGGGACACCGTGGTCTGCAAGGGCCGGGTGACCGAGCGCTGGGGCGACGAGGGCCGGTACTTCGCTGAGCTGGACCTCTGGGCCGAGAACCAGAAGGGCGAGCTGGTGCTCCGGGGCGGCGCGCAGATCCAGCTCTTCCACTCCCTCGAGGACGAGAACCGCCAGCGCTCCGGTCAGCCTCCGCTGGTGGTGCCCGCTCCCAGGGAGAGCATCCTCCCCCCTCCGCCCCCCGCGCCTGCCCCCCGGAAGGAGCCCGCCGTCGCGGGGCCCGTCTCCGGGGTCAAGAAGGCCACCCCGCGGGAATCCCACGCCCTCAGGAAGGCCCCGGAGGCGAAGAAGTCCCCCAAGAAGTAGGCCTGTCGGAGTCCTGAACCGACCTGCCAACGCGGGGCGTCATTTCGGATTGACTCGGAAATCAGCCGGACACATGCTTCCGGAAGGTCTCGTTGATTCTGGAGTCGACCGATGCCGGCAGGACTGAACTGGTACAAGGCGGACCCCCGGGAGCTCTCCTTCGTGCTGCTCGAGCAGTTCAAGCTCGGGGAGCTCCTCGGCAAGGCGCCCTACGAGGCGTGGGGTGAAGAGGAAGCGAAGGCCATCCTCGAGGCCGCGTACCGCTTCGCCCGCGAGGTGCTCGGGCCCCTGAACGCCGCGGGCGACCGCGAGGGGTGCCGCATCGAGGGCGGCCAGGTGAAGACGCCGAAGGGCTTCCAGGATGCCTGGAAGCAGCTCTACGAGAACGGCTTCAAGTCGCTCGGCGTGGATGCGGAGCACGGCGGCCAGGGAGCGCCGCGGGCGCTGGTGGTGCTGGTGGAGGAGCTGCTCTCCGGAGCGAACCCGGCGTTCAACATGTACCCCGGGCTGGCCTTCGGTGCGGCAGAGACCATCATCGAGTGCGGCACGCCCGAGCAGAGCAAGCGCTACGCGGAGAAGATGCTCGACGGCACCTGGGGCGGGACGATGTGCCTCACCGAGCCCCACGCCGGCACCGACGTCGGTGCGGCGAAGACCAGCGCGAAGCGGCTGGGCAACGGCAAGTACGCCATCAAGGGCACCAAGGTCTTCATCTCCGGTGGTGACCACGACCTGGCCGAGAACATCGTGCACCTCGTCCTGGCCCGGGTGGAGGGCGCACCCCCGGGGACCAAGGGCCTGTCGCTGTTCATCGTTCCGAAGAAGAAGATCTCCGCCGAGGGGAAGGTCGGCGGCAGCAACGACGTCACCGTCGGGTCCATCGAGCACAAGATGGGCATCAATGGCTCGGCGACCTGCGTCCTCAACTTCGGCGAGAGCGACGACTGCGAGGGCGAGCTGGTGGGCACCGTGGAGAACCTGGGCATGTCCCAGATGTTCCGGATGATGAACGGAGCCCGCATCGCGGTGGGCATCCAGGGGCTGGCGACGGCGGCGGCGGCGTACCAGAACGCGGTGGACTACGCGCGCGACCGGAAGCAGGGCCCGCACTACACCCACTGGAAGGACCCCACGGTGCCACGGGTGGCGATCCTCGAGCACCCGGACGTGCGCCGGATGCTGCTCGACCTCAAGTCGCACACCGAGGGCATCCGCGCGCTCATCGTGAAGCTGGCCTGGCACGGCGACCAGGTGCGGGCGCTGGCGGGCAAGGACGACGAGAAGGCCACCTACCACAAGGGCCAGGTGGATCTGCTGACCCCGCTGGTGAAGTCCTTCGCCTCGGACGAGGCGTTCCGTCTCGCGGCGGTCGCGATCCAGGTCTACGGCGGCGCCGGCTACCTGAAGGCCCACCCGGTGGAGCAGTACGCCCGCGACGCGAAGATCTACAGCATCTACGAGGGCACCAATCACATCCAGGCGATGGACCTGGTGGGCCGGAAGATGGGCCAGGCGGGCGGGGCGAACTTCCAGGCCTTCCTCCAGGACGTGGCGGCGTTCGTCGATGCCAACCGAGGCGATGCGACGCTGGGCAAGGCGGTGGAGCTGCTCGCCGCGGGGCAGGAGGCTCTGATGTCGAGCGCGATGACCCTGCTCGGCTGGAGCCAGAACGGCGGCCTGGGCCTCATCGGCCTGTCGGCGAACCGCTTCCTGACGATGATGTCGCAGGAGGCGGTCGGCTGGATGCTGCTCGACGCGGCGGCGCTGGCGCAGAAGAAGCTGGCCGCGGGCGGTCTCTCGGAGTCGGAGAAGGCGTTCTACACCGGCAAGGTGCAGTCGGCCCTGTGGTTCGCGCGGAACGTGCTGCCGCAGGTGGAGGCCTCGGCCCGGTCGTTGGCGACCGAGGACGCCTCGGCGCTCGACATTCCCGACGCGGCGCTCGGGACGGCCTGAGAGCGGCGTCCAATGCACCGGCACGGGTCCGGCGACCCGCCCGGTGCATCTCTTCGGTGGGCCATCGTCCCTCGGTAGGTCAGTCGTCGTCCTCGTCCTCGAAGAACCCGAGCGGGACCGCATTGCCCATCGCCTGGTGCCCGAGGTCGCTCGGGTGCAGATGGTCCCCGCCGTCGTACGCGGGGAGCATGCGCGCCGGATGGGTCGGGTCTCGAACCGCCGCGTCGAAGTCGACCACCGCGTCGTAGACGTGAGAGGTGCGGATCCACTGGTTGACCGCCTGGCGCTTGAGCTCCTTCTCCGGTGAGTAGAAGCCGACGATGGTCGTGCCCTCGAAGGGGGTGAGGGTTGCCCCCATGACCTTGATGCCCTTCTCGTGCGCCCGGGCCACGAACTGCGTCAGGCCCGCCTCGATCTCC
>JBKPMY010000272.1:0-4424 GCA_046732375.1 Myxococcota bacterium | reverse complement strand
GGCTGGGAGCGGTCGGAGAACGAGGCCCCCGTGCTGCCGCAGTCGCGCGAGCTCCGCGTCGTCGGCGGGTGAGGCAGCTCGAGAGGTCTTTCGCCCGGAGGTGATGGAGATCGGTCGGAGGATGGTCGCTCCGGCTCTTCCGGGCGGCCTGCGTCGGGCGGAGGCTCACCCAGATGGGCTCAGTCCGACCAGCCCTGGTGTTCCTGAGGGACCGGGTACCGGAGGTGGTCGACGACGCCCACCAGGGCTTTCGGAAGCTCTGGGCCGAGCTGCCAGCGCAGCGTCTCATTGACGTCGAGCCAGCCCTGCTCCAGGAGCTCGAGGTGCATTGCACCGGGATGGTCGAGGATCCACTCCGTGAATCGCCAGGGCAGCGCGCGGCGAACGAGTCCGAGTTCCTCGAGCCTCGCCAGTGCCCTCCCCGTTGGCCCTGGATCCAGTCGCAGTCTCCGCGCGAGGGGCATCGCGCGCGCGGGTTCCTCCTGCAGAGCGACCATGAGCTGGAACTGGGCGATGGTGATCCCGTGTCCCGCGAGGAAACGGTCCAGCGGTCGACTCACGTACCTGCTCAACATCCGCGCGGCACTGCAGAGACAGGGGTCCGGAATAGGAGACTCAGCGAAACCGAGATCCGCGGGGATTCTGAGCGCTGCTTTCATCGAGCCGCGATCACTGCGATGACCGTGCCGGACTCGAGCACCGCACCGATGGCGGGCGCCTCCACCTCACCGCCCCAGGCGAACGGCTCCAACGCCACCAGCGCATGACCCTCGGTGTCGGGACTTCGCCCGCGACGCCGGGGGTCCGCGCCCCGAGCGGCTTCGAACGCTCAGAGGCAATAGCAACAACGCGGAACCTGAGTGCGAGTCAGAGCCTCGCAAGTGCCGAGAACCTCGTCCGGTGCTTTCACGACCAGTCGAAGTTGTTGCTATTACCTCTGAGCGTTGGGACCCCCTTCCCCGGGGTCGCGGCGACGGGGCGGCGAGACCTGGCACCGCGAGAAGGCTACCGCGCGTGCCGCGGCCCGTTCGGGTCTGCCTCGAGGCACCCGGCCGACGCGAGCGAGTGGGCGCAGCTCTCGACTCCGACGCTCGACCCAGAGCGCCGGGGGCCGCGCAGGCCGGACGGAAAGGCCGCCTCGAATGCCCGCCGCGTTTCGGCCTTCCCTCGAGGCCAGTCCGACGCGACACCTATCTCAGCGGCCCATCCCTCGATCCGAAGCGAATCGGGGCTGGCCAGTTTGCGGGCCCGGGTCGGCGCAACCGGTGCGGCTCAGCGCCCGCAGTGTCTCACTCGATCCGAGTCTGGTCGCTGATCCAGTTCACTTCCCAGGTCTTCCCTCCGTCATCGGAGAACGCCTGCTCGAAGTGCGCCGAGGTCCGGGTGATGTCCGACCAGACGTAGCGAACGAAGATCGTCCGCCCCTCCCAGACCTCCTGGTCGTAGAACTCGCCGCGCCCGTTCCGGAACTCTCCCACTGTCGGAACCCCGAACGACGCGCCCTTCTTCGTCGCCCAGTTGAGCGACCACTGGCGTGCGCCGGGCGAGTACATCCGGAGAGTGATCGCCTCGATGCGACCGTCGGGCCCGTCCACCGTGAACTCGTCGAGGTTCCCCGATCCGTTCCAGAACGGCCGGCACACCGAGGTCCCCGTGAGCTCCACCCATTCCTTCGAGCCTTTGAGCGGAGCCTTGAGCTTCTTCAGCCGGATCTTCCACTTCCCGTGGGCGAAATCGAAGTCGTGCTGTCCATCCCTCGGCCAGGACTCGGCAGCCGTTGCTGGGAAGGCGATGAAGGCGATCGACACGGCCACGGCACAGCGCAGGGCACGAACGTAGGCGGAGGTCATGTGCCGAGCGTCACCGCGAGGCTGGACCGGTCGCACGACCAGAGCACACGGCTTCGACCAGACCAGAATCGCCGGCCCCGTCGTGCCTGAGCGCGAGCCCGGTCCTCCGTGTCGCCCGACGCCCGAAGAGCCTCCCCTGCTCAGCTCGGTCGCCGCTGGGTCAGCTCGAGACGCGGCAGCTCCGGGTCCTCCCGCGCGCTGTCGAACACCTGCCACGCGGCAAGCAGCTCCTGGAACGGGAGCCCGACCGTCGCGTGGACGGTGATCTCGCTCGCCGTCCTCGCCACCGGCTCGGAGAGCACCTCTCCCAGCTCGGCGTCGATCTCTCCCTCCGCCCAGCCCGCCTCCCGGGCGATGCTCCGGTCGTCCACCACCACCCGCGCGCGCCGGCGCAGCCCGGGAGCGAGCAGCTCGGCGGCGGGAACCGCGTTCCGGAGCGCCGGGTCCACCACCGCCACGTGACAGCCCTCGGGCACCGTCTCCAGCGGCGCAGCACCCGGAGCTCCGGCGGTCACCAGCACCAGCTCCGCGTCCTGCGCCGCGTCCGCGACGTCCCGCGACACCCTGACCGGCAAGGACAGCTCCCGGTACGCCCGGCCCGCCACCTGCTCGGCGCGCTCGGGGCGCGGCTCGAGGATCCGGATCTGCCGCAGCGACCGCACCAGCCGGAGCATCTTCAGCAGACGCAGGGTTCCATCGCTGGTCCCCAGCACCGCCACCCTCGACGCCTCGGGTCGCGCCAGCACGTCGGCGGCGATGGCGATGCCGAGCGCCAGGGCCACCGCCCGGAGGTGCAGAGCCTCCAGGCACGCCAGGAGCTTCCCCGTTCCGAGGTCGTGGAGGAGCAGCGTCGCGTGCTCGGCGCCCTCCGCCGACGTGGCCGCGCTCGACACCGAGTACGCCGGCAGGTCGGCCACCAGCCCCACCCCGGTCACCCGGGCGATGCCCTGCCCGGGCAAGGACGTGGCGCGCACCAGCCCCGGCGCGGTCCGGCCCCGGGAGTGAGCGATGAACCCCTCTCGCATCGGCGCGAGCAAGGACAGCGCGTCGAGCCGCTGGACCACCTCGGCATGGGGAAGGAAGAGGGTGCGCATCCTGGGACCTGCACCCGAAGGTCGGGGCAGGGGCCGCTGCCCGTCAAGCGCCGCGCGACTCGTCCACCGGATATCCGGCGGCCCGCAGTGCCTCCACCGCCCGGCCGAGTGTCTCCTCCCGGACGAGGACCAGGTCGGTGTCGAAGGTCGCCACGGCGAACACCGAGATGCCCGCGCGCGCCAGCGGCCCGGTCAGCGCGTGGATCAGCCCCACCACCTGGAAGTCGATCGGGCCGTCCACCTCCAGCGCGCGCCAGCCGCGCTCGGCCCGGACTTCCGGCGGCACGCGCGCCTCGTCGCAGGCGATGCTCAGCTCGCCCTCGCGCCGGGTGATGGACACGAGGCCCGGCCCGTCGGCCCACTCCGGAAGCGCGGCCGTGCCCGGAAGCCGCGCCACCGCGAGCCGGCCCGGAAGCACCCGGAGCCGGGCGACCGGCCCGGGGACGCTCAGCGGAAGCCCCTCCCCGTCATCCACAGGCCGAACAGCGCCACCAGGAAGTACGCCGGCAACACCGCCGCGCCGGTGTAGTCCTTGGCGATGCGCTGCCCGAAGAACAGCGCCAGGAAGGCGATCGCCGCCACCGTGATGCCCCAGAAGGCGATGCGGGGAACCCCGAGGACCACCAGCTCCAGCAACCCCACCCCGCAAAGCACGCCGGCCGAGACCTCGACGATGGTCAGGGTCACGAGCATCGGCGTGACCACGCCGCGCAGCGGGCTACTTCCGAAGTGCTGCGTCAGGTAGCCCTGGTTCCCGCGGAAATCGATGATCTTGTCGATGCCCGACTGGAGAAAGAGGATCGCCAGGAAGGCGGTGGGCAGCGCCTGCAGCAGCCAGGGGGTGAACCGGACGGAGGACAGGGCAGGCATGTCTCACCTCTGCTCGAAGAGGAGCTTCCGGACCAGGCGGATGGGCACCCCGCCCTGGGCGAGGAAGGCATCGTGGAACTCGCGGAGCGTGCCTCCCTTCTGGCTGAGGTACTCGCGCCGCAGCTCGTAGATCTGCAACTTCCCGTAGGTGTACACGAGGTAGGTCGGATCGTAGGTGCCGCGTCGTGCCTCCTCGTAGGCGTTGGCCGGTGCCTGGAAGCACTCCTTCACGAAACGCTCCGCCCCCTGCTCGACGGTCAGGGTGGTGGTGTGCAGCTGGATGCCCACCACGAAGCGGCAGTCCCGCAGGAGCGCCTCTTCCAGCTGGGCCAGCTTGATCCGCGGGTCGGTGTCGGCGAAGCCCTCCTCGACCACCATCTGCTCGGCGTAGTGGGCCCAGCCCTCGACGTTGGACGCGGCGATCAGGAGCTTCCGGACCTTGGTCGGCACCTTCGGCATCCACAGCGCCTGGAGGAAGTGGCCGGGGTAGGCCTCGTGGACGTCGGTGATCGCCAGCACCGGCGTGCTGAACGCGCGCAGATGCTCTTCCACCCTGTCTCTTATACACATCTGACGCTGCCGACGAATGTCCAGCAGTGTAGATCTCGGG
>JBKPMY010000271.1:0-21800 GCA_046732375.1 Myxococcota bacterium | reverse complement strand
GCCCCGCCTGCGCCGCCTTCCCGGCGATGCCGTAGATCATGATCGGCCCGCCGACATTCTTGAACGACACCTGTCCGGTGAAGAGCTTCGCCAGCCCGGCCGCCGTTTCCGCCACCGCCTCCCCGAGTCGATGGCCGGCGGTGAGGAGCGCCAGGCCCGGACCGACCCGCACCTTCGCGTCGGAACCTCGGTCACCCGGCGTGCCGGACTCGAAGCGGAGGCCCAGCTCGAACGCCTCGCTCTCGCCCGCCGCCGGATCGGCCGACTTCGCCGGCCGCATCCGCACCTCGGCCTCGCGGGGGCTGCCGTCGTGGATCCAGGTGAGCCGGAAGGGGCGATCCTTGAGCTCGCCGAGCCTCCGGAGCAGCTGCTCCCTCGAGCGGAGCTGCTTGCCGTCGATCGCCTCCAGCCGGTCTCCGCGGACGATGCCGGCGTCCGCCGCGGCACTCCCCGGCAACACCCGGCCCACGTAGAGGAGCGAGTACACGTCCGCCGGCTCGAGCCCGAAGGCCGCCATCCCGGCGCCTTCCCGGCGGGGAATGCGGACGGTCTTCACCTCGGGGACGCTGGCCTCCAGGCCCGGAACGTCGGCGGGAACGCGTCGAGCGACCTCGAGCGTGATCTCCACGCCCGTCGCGCTGGCGATCTCCCGCTCCAGCGCCGGAAGGTCCGTCACCGGCCGGCCGTTCACCGAGAGCACGCGGTCCAGCATCTGGACCCCCGCGCCCTCGGCCGCGCCTCCCGAGCGAACCCCGACCACCGGAGGGGCGCGGTTGGGAGCGATGCCGATCAAGCCGCGATTCCTGGATGCGCCCTCTCCGGAGGGGGTCACCACCAGCTTCAGGGGACGCCCGTCGCGCTGCACCACCACCTGGATGCGCTGGCCGGCCTTCCCCACCAGCGCCCACTGCATCTCCTCCAGCGAACGGACCGGCCGCCCATCCACCTCGGTCACCACGTCGCCGGAACGGATCCCCGCCACGTCGCCCGGCATCCCCGGCACCACCCGGAGCACTGCGGTGGACGGCTGCGGGTAGCTGACGATGACCACGAAGAAGATCAGCAGCGGGAAGATGAGGTTGAACGCCGGCCCGGCGGCGACGATCAGCATCCGCTTCCACGGCGACTGCGCCAGGTAGCTCCGGGCCTCGTCCTCCGGCGAGGCGTCCTCCCCCGGCACCTCGCCGGCCATCTTCACGTAGCCGCCCAGCGGCAAGGCGGCGATGCGGTACTCGGTCTCGCCCCGGGTGAAGCTGAGCAGTGGCGGGCCGAATCCGATCGAGAAGCGAAGGACCTTCACCCCCACCGCCTTGGCGAAGAGGAAGTGTCCCAGCTCGTGGACGAAGACGAGCGCCCCGAGCAGGAGCACGAAGGCGGCCAGGTTCTGGAGGTCCATCCCTGGGGAGGGAAGTTAACCGCCGGAGCCCCCCGTCACAACGCGCCCGGAGCCGAACCGCTCAGGAGTGCGCGGACCGCCACCACGTAGAGGTACACCGCAGGCGCATTGAACAGGAGGGCGTCCACACGATCGAGCAGCCCTCCATGCCCGGGAATGAGCGCCCCCGAGTCCTTGACCCCATGGGCACGCTTGAGCAGCGACTCGCAGAGGTCTCCCAGCGGGCCCAGCACCGCGCCGACCAGGCCCAGGATCAGGCAATCGGTGGCGGTGAGGGCGGGAAAGGCCACCCACCGCGCGATGAACATCCCCACAACCGACCCCACCGCTCCGCCGACGAACCCCTCCCAGGTCTTGTTCGGGCTCACCGCAGGATGGAGCTTGTGCCGCCCGAACAGCCGTCCGGCGAAGTAGGCGCAGGTGTCGTTGGCCCAGGTGATGACCAGCGCGGAGATCACCCACTGCAGCCCCTCGGGACCCACCCGGAGCGCGGCGATGGGACCGAGGCCCAGCCCGGCGTACAGACATCCGGTGACGACGTGCGCGGTCCGCGTGGGCGCCCGCTCGCGATCAGGCGCGAACAGCGCCTGGACCGAGGCGGCGATGAACACCGCCCAGAGGATCCACGCCGCGAGCATGGTGAACCTCAGCGGGTGGGCCGCTGCGGCGAGGGAGATCAGCCCCGCGCCGAGCACCGCCAGGATCTCGGCCGGTCCGAGCCGTCCCTGGGTGATCAGCTCGTACTCCAGCGCGCACGCCGCGGCCGCGACGGCGACCAGGCCCGCGGTCCACCATCCGCCCAGCACCAGCAGCGTCAGCACCACCGGGAGGAGGATGACCGCGGTGACGATGCGGACGACGAGGTTTCGGTTCTTCTCGTTCACTTGGGAAGCTGTGCCGAAGTGAGCCCGAACCGGCGCTCGCGCTTCTGGTACTCCAGCACGGCTTCCAGGAATTGCCGAGCCCGGAACTCGGGCCACAGCGTGTCCACGAAGATGAACTCGGCATACGCCGACTGCCACAACATGAAGTTGCTGACCCGCGTCTCGCCGCTGGTGCGGATCACCAGGTCCACCGGCGGGAGCCGACCGCTCCAGAGCGCCGAGGCGAAGGTCTCCACGTCGATGGGCCCGGGCGGCAGTCGCCCGGTCCGGGCACGCCGGACCAGCTCCTCGGCCGCGGCGGCGATCTCCTCCTGCCCGCCGTAGCTCAGCGCGAGGGTGAGCACCATGCCCCGGTTCCGCGCCGACGCCTCGCGCACGGAGTCCAGGGGCTCGCGGACGAACCGCGGCAGCCGTTCCAGCTCTCCGACAGCATCCAGACGGATGCCGTTCTCGAGGATCTCCTGGCGCTCCGACTCCAGGTACTCCCGGAGGAGATCCATCAGCCCCGCCACCTCGTCGGCGGGCCGCGACCAGTTCTGCGCCGAGAACGCGTAGAGCGTCAGTGCCTGGACCCCGATCCGGCGCGCGGCCCGGGTCACCTCCCGGACGCTGTTGCTCCCCTCGCGGTGCCCTTCCAGCCGGGGAAGGCCACGCTCCTCGGCCCAACGCCCGTTGCCGTCCATGATGATGCCGACGTGTGCGGGCAGGGGTCGCTCCCGGACCTCCATCTCCAGCGGGTCGCGCTCCACGGCCGGCGCCATCACGGCGTTCCACCGTATGCGAGCGGGGCCGGAGCGTCCACGCAGAGCGTCATGCTCCGTCGGGCCCTCTCCACAGCGCGATTCCACCCAGAAGACCCGCGAGGTTCGCCACCAGGTGCACCTCCGGCGGCAGCTTGATGTCCAGATGCTTGGCGTTGCCGCCTCCGAGGTACAGCCGGCGGGGGTTGAAGATGGGCAGCACCTGGGCGACCACCCGGCCGACCCGTCGGTTCCACCGCTTCTTCCCCACCGCCGCGAGAGCGCGAGCGCCGACGTAGTCCTCGTAGGTCTTGTTTTTCCGGAATGGATGGTGGGCGAGCTCGATGTTCGGCACGTACACCCCTTCGTTGAACAGCGCGCATCCCATCCCCGTGCCGAGCGTCAAGAGCATCTCCACCCCGCGCCCTTCCACCACCCCGTACCCCTGGACCCCGGCGTCATTCAGGACCCTGGTCGGACGCCGGAACCTGTCCTGCAGCGTGCGGGCCAGGGGGAAGCCGTCCCAGTCCGGATGCAGGTTCGGGGCGGTGCGGGTCACCCCGTCGACCACGACGCCGGGGAATCCCACGGACACGCGTTCGAAGGAACCCAGCGGCTCGGTCAGGGCCCACAGCGCCTGCAGGATCCGTCTGGGACTGGCCGGGCGGGGCGTCTCCACCCGGACTCGCTCGGTGACTGGCTGTCCGGCCGAGTCGAGGACCAGCGCCTTGAGGCCAGTTCCTCCGATGTCGATGCACAGCGTCCGCGGAGTGTGGGGTTTGGGCAGCGCGCGTGTGGCTGGGGCCATGGATCGACAATCTATTGCGTCCTAGAATTTCCGGTGTTTCCGGATGCCACCCAAGGTCATTGGCCCCTACCGCGTCCTGGACACCCTGGGCAGTGGAGGCGCGGGGACGGTGTACCGCGCGCTCGACCGCCGCACGGGTGATCCTGTGGCGCTGAAGCTGCTCTCCACCGGGCCCGCCCTCGATCCGCGCGCCGCGCGGCGGCTGGCCCGCGAGTTCGAGACGCTGGCCGAGCTCTCGCATCCCAACGTGGTGAAGGTGTTCGACACCGGGGTGCACCACGGCTACCCGTACCTCGCGATGGAGCTGGTGGAGGGGCTCACCCTCCGGAACTACCTCGAGCTCGATCTCAGTGGCGCGCCGGTCATCCGTTCCCCGTCGCCAACGCGCGACGAGCCCAGCGTTCCCTGGAACGACACCGATACCGGCGACTTCGCGCCGCCGACCTTCACCCTCAGCACCTTCGCCGAGGAGCCGCCGAGCGACGAGGTGTCCTACTCCTCCGGCCCGGAGAGCGTGCGCGCGCTGGCTGACGCCGCCGACGAGCCCGATACCCAGGAGTCGCGCGACGTCAGCGTCAGCGAGGGTGCCGCCGACGCCCCGCCGGTGGAGCAACTTCCGGAGCCCGCGCCACGGCCACCGGACCTCCAGGCCCTGAATCGACCGGAGCGGACCGGACGGCTGAAGGACGCGATGACCCAGCTCGCCGGCGCCCTCAGCTACATCCACGGCCACGGGCTGGTGCACCGCGACCTGAAGCCCAGCAACGTGATGGTGGACGAGGACCGGCTGGTGCGCCTGATGGACTTCGGGCTGGCCAAGTTCCTCGCCGACGACGGCGCGGTCACCGCCGACGGCCGGCTGGTGGGCACCTTCCGCTACATGGCGCCGGAGCAGATCCTCGGCGAGGGGCTCGACGCCCGCGCCGACCTCTACTCGCTGGGGGTCATCCTCTACGAGATGCTCACCGGCCGGACGCCCTTCGACGCGCGGACCCCTCACGAGCTCTGGCAGAAGGTCCTCGAGACCGAGGCCGCAGTGCTGACGTCCATCAACCCCGGCGCCGACGCGACCCTGGCGCGCATCGCCCACCGCCTCCTCCGG
This sequence comes from Myxococcota bacterium, assembly GCA_046732375.1. Taxonomy (GTDB): domain Bacteria; phylum Myxococcota; class Myxococcia; order Myxococcales; family Myxococcaceae; genus RPRB01. The sequence goes on along the minus strand of JBKPMY010000271.1, from coordinate 16,870 downwards.
AAGGAGCCTTCCGAACGGTTCCAGACCGCGGAGGAGGTCGCCGAGGCGCTGGCGGAGTGAGCGCCGAGCGGAGAAGCCTCGAGGTGCCGGCCGACGGCGCCGGCATGCGGCTCGACGTGTGGCTCGCCGGTGCCCTGGCGCTGCCGCGAGCGAGGGTGAAGGAGCTGCTGGAGCAGGGCGCGGTGCGCATCGGTGGGCGGGCGCCCCGCAAGGGTGACCGGACGGTGGCCGGTTCCCGGGTGGAGGTCACGCTCCCGGCCGACGATCCGCGTCCCCTCCCCCAGCCCGAGCTGCCCCTGCGCGTGCTCCACGTCGATCCCCAGCTCGTCGCCGTGGACAAGTCGGCGGGGATGCCCAGCCATCCTCTGCAGCCCGGGGAGCGCGGCACGGTGGTGAACGCGCTGGTCGCGTCCTATCCGGAGTGCATCGAGGCCTCGGCGGACCCGCGTGAGGGCGGGCTGGTGCACCGGCTGGACACGCTCACCTCGGGAGTGCTGCTCGCCGCCCGCGACCGCAGCTCCTGGGATTCGCTCCGGGAGGCCTTCTCCGGACGGCAGGTCGACAAGCGCTACCTGGCGGTGGTGACCGGGCCCGTCGCCGACGAGGGAGAGATCGACCTTCCCCTCCGCCACCGCGCGGACCACGTGGAACCGGCACTCTCCGGCGGCGGTCGCGAGGCGCTCACCGACTTCCGGGTCCTCTCCCGAGCGGGGGATGCCGCGCTGCTGGAGGTCCGCATTCACACCGGTGTGCTCCACCAGATCCGCGCCCACCTCGCGGCCATCGGAGCGCCGGTGCTCGGAGACCTGGCCTACGGAGGCCGGCCCCATCCCGGGCTGGACCGCTTCTTCCTGCACGCCTCGCGGCTCGGCTTCATCCATCCCGCGACAGGCACGCGGCTGGAAGTTTCCACCTCGTTGCCGACCGAGCTTCGCGCCGGGCTCGCCGCCCTGGGGCTCCGCGGCGTCGACTGATGGACAGCATCCCCTGGCACGGCACATGCGCGGCGCAAGTCTCCACGCTCCGGATCTCCGCCCCTACCGTGAGCCTCCAGGAGGTGGGGACGTGGACGAAGCGCGAAGGTTCGGGCGCTACATCCGCCAGCTCCGGGAGGACCGAGGGCTGACCCAGGGTGAGCTGGCGGCTCGAGCGGGGGTGGCGGTGGACAGCGTTCGGCGGATCGAGCGGGGGCAGCTGAGCCCCTCGCTGAGGAGCGTGGCCAAGCTTGCCGCGGGGATGGAGGTCTCCCTCCACTCGCTGTTCGGCGGGTACGAGGCTCCTGGATCCTTCCTGGCTGACCGGATCTGCGACTTGCTCGCCGAGCGGCCGCTCGAGGACGTGGTGTCCGCACGCCGGGTCATCGTCGCGCTGCTCGGGGCCTGAGCGGCGGAAGACCCGTCCTGCCGGCGACGAGCCCCGGGAGATCGGTCCCAGGCGCTAGGCTCCCCCTCCTCAGCGCATGCGGGCCATCCTCCATGTGGACATGGACGCGTTCTACGCGTCCGTCGAGCAGCGCGACCGGCCCGAGCTCCGTGGCCAGCCGGTCGTCGTCGGCGGCCATCTGCGCCGGGGGGTGGTCCTGGCCGCGAGCTACGAGGTGCGCCCCTTCGGCGTCCGGAGCGCGATTCCCATGGCTCGCGCCCTGAAGCTTGCCCCGGCCGCAGTGGTGGTTTCCCCGCGCTTCGCCGCGTACGCCGAGGCCAGCGAGCAGGTCTTCGCCATCCTCGAGCGCTACACCCCGCTCATCGAGCCGCTCTCCCTCGACGAGGCCTTTCTCGACGTCACCGCATCGCAGGCGCTCTTCGGAACACCGGCGGAGATCGCGACGCGGTTGCGGCGGGAGATCGCCGCCGAGGTGCGCCTGCCGGCGTCGGCGGGCATCGCCTCCAGCAAGTTCGTTGCGAAGATCGCCTCCGACCTCGCCAAGCCGGATGGGCAGCGGGAGGTCCCGCCGGAAGAGACCCGCGAGTTCCTCGCCGCCCTTCCGGTGTCCCGCCTCTGGGGAGTGGGGCCGAAGCTGGAGGAACGTCTGCACCGGCTCGGACTGCGCCTGGTCGGTGACCTCGCGAGCCGCGATGAAGGATGGCTCGCCGCGCGCCTCGGAGACCTCGGCGCGCACCTCGCGGCGCTCGCCCGCGGTGAGGACGACCGGCCGGTGATCCCCGATCGGAGCAGCAAGAGCATCGGCGCCGAGGACACCTTCGAGGAGGACGTGGCGGATCTCGAGGTGTTGAAACCGCGGCTCCATGCCCAGGCGCTCCGGGTGGCACGGCGGCTGCGGAAGGCGGGACTGCGCACGCGGGTGGTGCAGCTGAAGCTGAAGCTCGACGACTTCACCCTCCAGACACGTCGCTGCACGCTCGATCGGCCCACCGACGACGGGCAGGAGCTGTACCGGCACGCGCTGGCGCTGCTGGAGCGTGCGCCGCTGCCGCGCCCGGTGCGCCTCACCGGCGTCTCCGCGCAGGAGCTGGACGAGGTCGGGGAGGCACAGCTCGGCCTCTTCGGCGAGCCGCCCCGTCGCTCGGACGCGCTCAACCGCGCGCTGGATGCGATCGCCGAACGCTTCGGGCGCGGCGCGGTGGCGCCGGCGGACGTGCTCTCCCTCGAGGAAGGCGAACCGCTCGACGAGCTCCGGACCCAGGCGGGCGTCTCGCGGCTCGATCTCAGCGGCGAGCCCAAGCGCTCTCCGTCCTGACGGTCGAGGCCCGCCCCGGACTCGCGACCTCAGCCGGCGTGGGGGCCGAGCGGGCCCTTCACCCCGAAGCGGGTGCGGAGCTCCTCCAACCACTCCTCCGTGTGGCGGTAGCGGTTCCGCACGGTATGGGCGCCGCGGGTCTCCATCCGGTACCGCTCGGTGACCGTGCTCCGGCCCCACGGACGAGCAAGGGTGAAGACTGTGTGGTTGGTGAACGGCGAGTCAGGGCTGGTCTGGTGCCAGTGGAACATCCCCGCGAACTCGGACCAGGCGCGCGGCCGCAGCGACACCCGGTACAGGGGACGCCAGTGCCCGCGGATGATGGAGTGGTCGAGCTGCAGCTCACCCCCCTCGGGAGAGAGCCGGTACGCGCCGCTCACGTCACTTCGCTCCGCGGAGGGCAGCGGCAGCGGCGTGCGAAAGGAGTCGCCGTAGCCCACGTCGGCCAGGTAGTCCCCGCCGTCGATCCGGACGTGCAGCGCCACGTGGTCGTACTCCGGCCCCCAGCTCCGGGTGGGCTTGCGCCACACCTTGCCCGAGAGCAGCGCGACGTCGAAGCCGAGACGCTCGAGCGCCCAGCCGAAGAGCCCGTTGAGCTCGTAACAGTAGCCGCCACGCCGGCGGCGGACGATCTTCTCCCAGGCGTACCGGACGTCGAACGGGATCGGAACCTTCCAGTGGATATCGAGGTTCTCGAACGCCACGGTGGTGAGACACCGCCGCTGGAGCCGCCGGAGGAAGGGAAGCGACGGGCGCTCGCGCTTCACCGCCAGCAGCTCGAGGAACGAGCCGAGCTCCGCCTCACCGAGCGCGCCCGGGACGGACGCCGGCGTCGACCGGGACGGCCCGAAGGGAGCTTCGAGAAAGGAGGGGTTCAGCACGGGAGACGCTCCAATTGGCGCGGAACGAGGCTCCGCGCAACTTCAAGACGTTGACTCGGGGCGTCACCCCGCTCAGCTGCCTTCTCCGGCGGGCGGCCCCGGGCGCGGCCCCCGCCTCCGACGGCGGCGCCGACGCCGGCCGCCTTCGGCGGGCGGTCCTCCGCCGGGAGGGGCCGGTGCCCCGCCCGACCTCCAGGCCTGGAGCGCCTCGCGGTGCTCACCGGTGGCCTCCACCGACAGCTCGAAGACGGTGCGACCGTCCAGGAACAGCGGATGCCGGCGGAAGCTCGCCAACCCGCCGCGGCGCCGGCGCTGGCCCGAGAGCGTCGCCTGCGCGAGGAGGATCATCCGGCAGCGCTCGGCGATGCGACGCGGAAGTCGCGCGGTGCGCACCAGCTCCTGAAGGAGGTCCTCGACGGCTGGAGGGACCGAGGCTCCGGCCTCCTCGCCGTCGCCGCGGGGCGGCGCTCCGCCCTCGTCGGCAGGCGCCTGTTCGGCCGCGGGGGGCGGAACGGGTGGGGAGCGCAGGAGCGGCAGGAGCAGCGTCGCCAGGAGCACCGAGTCCTCGAGCACTGCTCCGGACCGCACCCGGGCATCCAGCCGCTCGGCGTGCGCGCGCAGGAGCGCCGCGCCCTCCGGGCCGTGTTCCTTGAGCCAGGCGTCCATCGGCGTAAGCAGGAACTTCAGCGCGTCCAGCGCGGACAAGAGATTCAGGCCGCCCGCGCTCACCCCACCGCGGAGGATGCGGAATGTGTCCTCGAGCAGCCGTGGCGGCGCGCAGCGGGGGATGTCCTCCACCGCGCCTTCCATTGCTGCGTAGGTCCGCGACTCGATGTCGAAATCCAGGCGGCAGGCGAACCGGACCGCGCGGAGGATGCGGACCGGATCCTCGCGCATGCGGATCTCCGGGTCGCCGATGGTACGGACCTCGCGGAGCCGCATGTCCCGGAGCCCGCCCACGAAGTCGATCACCCGGCCCCCTGCCACGTCGTAGAAGAGGCCATTGATGGTGAAGTCCCGCCGGCGAGCATCCTGCTCGGCGGTGCCGAAGACGTTGTCGTCGCTGATGAGGAGGTCGTCCTTCTCCTCGCCCTCGACGGCCTCGGCGGGGAGCTCGAGCTCGGTGGGGTTGGCCCGGAAGGTGGAAACCTCCACGATCTTCCCGCCCTTGAAGTACACGTGCGCCAGCCGGAAGCGGCGCCCGATGAGCCGGCAGTTCCGGAAGATGCCGCGCACCTCGCTCGGCATGGCGCTGGTCGCGACGTCGAAGTCCTTGGGCGTCCGGCCCGCGAGCAGATCCCGCACGCAGCCGCCCACAAGGTACGCCTGGTGCCCGTACTGAAGGAGCCGGTTCACCACCTTGAGTGCGTCCGGGTCGAGCTTGTCCGGGTCGATCTCCGGCGCGTGGTCTCTCGGGACCGGGGCGGTGGGATCGAGGTGGTCGGCATCGCTCTCCCAGAGCACGGGCGGGACCGGCTCTGGCTCCTTCTCGTCATGCGGTGGCGGTGGCTCGGGCACCGGGCCGGAGAGCGGATCCGGCCCTTCCTCGTCGTCCTCGAGCTCCTCTTCGTCCTCCGCCCCCAGCTCCAGCGACTCGCCCTCGATCGCGGGCTCCAGCTCCGGGTCTCCGGAGTCGTCGGCCTGCGTGTCGTCGGTGCGTGCGGCGGAGGTGGGAGGCTGGGGCGCGGTGGGATCGTCCGTCATCAGCGATTGACGCCCCGGGTCGGAACGGCTTTGAAGGGCACGCGTCTATACCATGCGAACGCTCCTGACGGGCGCCACTGGACTCATCGGAGCAAACCTGGTCCGTACCCTCCTCCGGGGTGGGGAGCGTCCGCGCGTGCTGCTCACGCCCGGGTCGGATGCTCGTTCCCTCGGTGGGCTGGACGTGGAGCGGGTGTCGGGGGACGTGCGCGATGCGCACTCGCTGGCCAAGGCGATGGCCGGCATCGACCGGGTGTTCCATGCCGCCGGACACGTACGGTTCGACCAAGCGGGCAGATTGCTATTGATGACCATCAACGTCGAGGGCACGCGGCAGGTCCTGCAGGCCGCCCGCAGTGCCGGGGTGCGCCGGCTGGTGCACGTCTCCTCCAGCGTCGCCATCGGTCACGGCACGCTGGACCGGCCGGCGACCGAGGAAGACCCTCCTCCGGAGCGCAGCACGCCCTACGCGGAGAGCAAGCGAGCCGCCGAGGAGCTGGCGCTGGGCGACTGGGGTGACCTCCAGGTCGTCGTCTGCAACCCCACCTTCGTGGTGGGAGCGTACGGAACCGGAGCGAGCAGCGCCGAGGTGGTGCGGCTGGTCGCCTCCGGCGTGGTGAAGGCGTATCCGCCGGGAGGCGCCAACTTCGTCAACGCCGACGACGTGGCGGACGGGCTCGAGCTGGCGATGCGCGTGGGGCGTCCCCGGACGCGCTACATCCTCGGAGGAGAGAACCTCACCCACCGCGAGTTCCTCACCCAGGTCGCGGAGGAGTGCGGGCAGACACCGCCGGCGGTCCGACTCCCCGACTGGGCCGCGCGGGCGCTGGGGCGAACGGGAGACGTGCTCGGTGCGCTCTCCTCGGCGCGGCTGGGCTGGGTGAACACCCCGTTCCTCCGTCAGCTGTTCGAGCCCACCTACGTGAGCTCGGGCCTCGCTCAGCGCACCCTGGGCTATCGCCCGCGAACGGTGCGCCACGGCATCCGCGACGCGCTCCGCTGGTACCAGGAGCACGGGCTGTTGCCGCGGGACCGCCCGCTCACCCCGCGCGGCGTGCTGGTCAGAAGCTGATCGGCCGGCGCACGACGTCCACCGTGCCGGTGGTTCCGTCAGTCCGGCGCACCTCGAGCCGCACCACCGTCCCTTCCTCCCCGCGCAGGCGGGAGATGGCCTCGGTGAAGCCGATCTCGGCGACGGGCTGCCCGTCGATCCGGAGCACCACGTCTCCCGGATGGAGCCCGGCCGCCGCGGCGCCGCCGGAGGCCACCAGGTTCCCGAGCACCAGCCCGTCCTCGTTCCGGTTCACCACCGCGCCGATGCCGACCAGGTCGGTCGCCGGCGCCTGGTCCGCGGCAACGGGCCGGAGCGCGACCTCCACCTCGGTTCTCGTCCGCGGGAGGGTGACGATGCGGCGGTGGTAGCGCTCGGCCTCGACCGCGACGCTCACCGGCGATTCGGAGAGGCCCTCCAGCTCGAAGCGGCCGTCAGGTCCGGTGAAGGTCCCGGTGCGGACCAGCACCGAGTCCTCGCCCGGCGAGGCCTCGATCGCGACCCGCGCTCCGGCGACGGGCTGCCGGCTGTTCGCGTCGCGCACCACGCCCACCAGCCGGCGACCGGAGCGCAGCCGGAGATCCCTCTCCACCCGGCCACCGGGCGTGTTCGGCAGCTCCACCCGCACCCGTTCCGACGGGCCGCTGTCCGCGGCGAGCGCCTGCAGCTCCCAGGGACCCGCGCCGAGGCCCCGCACCTCGAACCGCCCCTCGGGATCGACGATGGAGAGGGTGCGCGTCCCTTCGGCCCGGCGCAGGCGCACCAGCTGCAACGCGAATGCGGTGGCGTGACGGCCGTCGGTGTGCAGGACGCGCCCGGCGAGCACGCCCCCGGGCCGGACGGTGAGGGTCACCTCGGCGTCCCCCGACTCGATCGACACCCGCTCGGAGAGGAGATCGCCGGCGGCGGCCTGCGCCCAGCTCACCTGCGACGGCACCTCCTCGAAGCGGAAGCGCCCCTGGGCATCGGTGGTCACCGGGGCGGGGAGGATCGCGCCCTGGCCCCGTCCTCGCCCGCGGCCGGCACCGAGGGTGACCACCGCGTCGGGAACCGGGATGTCGCCCGGCTCCACCACGCGCCCGGTCAGCGTCCTTTCGGAAAGCCCTTCCGCGGGCAGCGCCGCGAGTCGGAGGGTGACGGAGCGGGTCCGACCGCTTCCGCGGAGCGGCTCGGCTGCGGGAGTGAACCCCGGCGCGCGCGCCACCACCACCGCCTCCGGCGGCGCGGTCCCCGAGAACGTACCCTGCGCGTCGGTGGTCCACGTCCGCTCCGGGTTGAGGAGCCCCGGCTGGGCTCCGGGGACCCTGAGCACGACGGTGGCTCCGGAGATCGCGGCTCCGCCGTCGGCCGCCTCGACCCGCCCGCTCAGCCGCACCTCGGGGTCGAGCGTGAGGACCAGCTCCGGCGTGCCCGCGGGCGCGGGGGCGAGGAGACGGATGGGGCTCTGCCCCCAGGCGGGACCGAACGGGACGTACCCCTCGGCGAGCACCGCCGCGAGCTGATGCGGGCCGGGCCGCGACGGCACCAGGCGAAAGCGCCCGTCCGGGCCCGAGCGCACGGAGGTGGCGCCCTCGGGCGCGAGGAAGGTCACCTCGCCTCCGACGACCGGACGACCGTCCTCGGCGGACAGGAGCCGACCGGTGAACGGCGGGAGCGCCGGGACGGGCTCGGCGCGGGGCGCGAGGTCGGAAGCCGCAGGAGACGGCGCCGCCGTTCGCGGCGCCGGGGCGGAGGAGGAGGCCGGCGGGCGGCCGGAGGGGGCCTGGGCCTCCGCGAGGACCGACGTGGGGGTGTCGCGTCGCAGGAGGAAGAGGAGCACCGCGACGGCCACCACGGCGAGGACGACGAGCCAGGGCCAGCGACGACGACGGGACGAGGGATGAACGGCCATGGAGTTGCGGCGCTGGTGGGTCAGGGGCGCTTTCGCGCCCGGTGGGTCCGGGGGCGAGCATCGTCGAGCACGCTGAGGTAGTCGATGGTCCGCGGCTCGGGTGGCGGAGGCGGCGCCCCGAGGGCCGCCACCCGGCGGGTGAAGGCCTTGACGATGTCCGGCAGCGGCCGGAACGCTTGCAGGACGGCGTCTGGCCCCTGGAGCGCCCCCTCGAGCGCCTGGAGCAGCGGAGCCGCCACCGCCTGGATCGGCAGCCCGCGGCGGACGAGGTCCTGGAACGAGTTGCTCAGGGTGAGGAGGTTGTGCCCCGCGGTCTGCACCATCTCCACCGCGACCCGCGACACCTGCGCCGCCGTGAGCTCACCATCGGCGAGCAGGACCAGCGCGGCCTGGAAGTAATTGAAGATCGGCACCACCCGCGGTCCGTAGCGCGCGAAGTAGGCCGGCGGGGTGAGGCGGTCGAGGTGGATGAAGATGCGCCGCACCGGGTCGGCGCGCGGAATCGCACGCCAGGCGGTGAAGATGCGGGCGCGGTCGTCGGGATAGACCTGCGCCGCCTCGAGGACCTGTCCGAGCACCGGCTCGTCCACCCGCCCGGAGATGAGGTCAGCGTAGAGCGAGTAGATGAAGGCGTCGGCCTCGGCGTCGTCGCCGAACAGCACCTCCTCGGCCTCGACCGGCGCGTGGATCCGGCTCTCCAGCAGGACCGGGAGCTTGTAGCCGACCTGACCGCGGAGCGCGCGGAAGCGGCCTCGCAGGAGGTTCCGCACGTTGTCCTTGAGCACCAGCTCGTCCCACTCCACGCCGTCGAGCTTGAGCTTGGCCTCGAGCACGGTGCGCATCTGGGTGGGGCTTCCGGAGATGATGCACAGGCGCGAGTCGCCCTTCTCCCGGAGCTCGCGGATGAGGGCGGCAGCACCCGGAACGGCCTGCTTCTCGCTCGCCTTCTGCAGCGCGGTCCGGACCAGCTGGGTGAAGGTGTCGAACTCCGTCTGGAGGTAGGTCTTGTCCAGGTCCCAGCGGTAGATGCGACTGGGCGGCCGCGGGTCGATGCGGTCCGGAAGTGCCATCGGTCAGGTGTTAACGGGCGCGAGCCCTTCTCGAATCACCTGCGCGAGGTCGGAGCTGACCGCCTTCGCCGCCACCTTGCCGGCGTTGGCGATGGCAAAGGCCTTGGAACGACCGTGGGCCTTGATGAACAGCCGATCGAAGCCGAGCACCGGCGCGCCTCCGTACTGCTGCCAGTCGGTCACGTCCTTCAGCTGCTTGAGCCCGTTGCTGAGCATGGCCAGCCCGACCTTCCACCGGAGGGCCGAGTGGTAGGCGTAGTTCGCCAGCTCGACCACGGTCTCGGCAACACCCTCCAGCATCTTGAGGCAGACGTTTCCCACGTAGCCGTCACAGCAGATGACGTCCGCGGTTCCCTTGGGGATGTCCACGCCCTCCACGTTTCCCACGAAGCGGATGCCCGGGTGCTGGGCCAGCCTGGCGTGCGCCTCCACCACGCGGGGCGGCCCCTTGGTGGCCTCGGTGCCGTTGGAGAGCAGCGCCACCGAGGGATTGGGGTTCTTGCTGATGATGCGCGCGTAGGCCGAGCCCATCACCGCGAAGACCACGAGGTCTTCCGCGGTGGCGTCCACCGTGGCGCCCACGTCGAGGATGAGGCTGAAGGGGTCCTGCTTGCTGCCGTGCCAGGTCCGTGTGGGGTAGACGCTGGCCAGGGCAGCACGCCGGACGCCCGGGATGAGCTTGAAGGTGCGGGCGCAGGCCAGCACTCCGGCCCCGGTGTTTCCGGCGCTCACCACCGCGTCCGCCTCGCCCTCGGCCACCAGCCGGGTGGCGACGAGGACGGAGGCGTTCGGGGTGCGCCCGAGCGCCTCGGACGGCTTCTCGTGCATCCCGACGAAGTCCGGGGCGTGGTGCACGCTGATGCGCTCGCCGTTGTGGCGGGTCTCCGCGAGGACCTGGTCGATCTGCTGGCCGTCGCCGACCAGGAGCGCGTGGACGTGTGGCGCCTCGAGCGAGAGCGCGGCGGCGCCCCGGACCACCTCGGCCGGGCCGTGGTCGCTTCCCATGACGTCGAAGGCAATGGTGGTGGCGCGGGCAGGCATCGGACCGGGGGACCGGGCATCCTAGTGGAGTCCCGGGCCGCGAACCGAGCCGATTCACCCATTCCGGCCCCAGCAGTCGTGGCGCGGTTCTCCGCGCGTCTACTTCGCCGCCGGAGCGCGAGCGTCGGAGACGTTCTGGCTCGGCTGGTTCGCCGTCTTCCGCTCGATGCAGCCCTTGGTGAGCGTGTACTGGTACGTGCCCAGCTCGTCACGCCAGAACTCGCCCTGGAAGGGCCAGTAGAGCTGGTCGTCGTTGACCGCCACCGAGTACCGGTACTTCTTGATGATCGCCCGGCGCCCACCGGCCTGGAGCTGTTCCTCCAGGAACTCCTTCTCCTTGGTGGTGGTCTCGAACTTGATGCGCTCGCCGTTGCCCAGCAGCGTCCGGAGCTCCTCGCGCTCCTGCTCCAGCTTCGCCTTGGCCATCAGGCCGGCCTTCTGGATGAGCGCCGTCCGCTGCTTCTTGAGCAGGTCCTGGAGGTGCTTGCCCAGGTCGGTGTTGTTCAGGCTGGGGTGGCTCTTCTCCGACTCCAGCTCGTTCTCCAGCTCGATGATCGACTCGTTGGTGTTCTTGAGGTCCTTGTCGCTCAGCGCCAGCTTCAGCACCCGCTCGAGGATCAGGTCCGGGCTCTGGCCGGCCTTCTTCGCCGTCCGGTTCTTCTTCTGGATGTCGGCCAGGACCGCGTAGTAGTCCGCCGCCTCCATGTTCTTCCGGGTCAGGTCGTCCAGCGCGTCGTAGACCGGCTTGTAGCGCCGCTCGAACTCCCGGATGATCGCCGTCGACTCGGCGTAGCGGCAATTCTCGTAATAGATGACCGCCTTGAGGATCAGCGCCTCGGGGAAGTACTCGTCCCGGAAGAACGGGCTGGACAGGGTGATGAGGTTTCCGAGCGCCTGCTCGTACTGTCCGATGCGGTAGTTCGCCCAGGCGGACTCGAAGAGCGCCTCGAGCCACTGCGGCTTCCCGCGCTCGATCTTCCCGTAATAGTAGAGGGCGTACCGGTTCTGGCGCGCGCCGTAGTGGATGCGGGCCAGCTGCATGAAGGCCAGATCGCGCGTGGCATCCGCCACCTTGGCGTCGGCGGGCGTCCGGTTGCCGGAGGGGCGGGTGACCCGGACCACTTCCTTCATCGCCTCCAGCGCCATGGGCATCTTCCCGTCACGGAACCAGGTGAGCCCCTCCAGGTACCTGGCCTGGGCGTAGAAGCGAGAGCTCGGGGGGATGGTGAGGGCGAGCTTCCTGGCTTCCTCGAAGCTCTTCGCCGCCTCGGCCTTCTGCTCCACCGTGTCCAGCGCCCGTCCGCGGACGAAGTGGTAGCGGGCCAGAAGGTAGTGGAACTCGTCCCGGTAACGCTCCGGCCAGTCGGCGTTGGCGTAGCGCGCCACCTCGTCGAGGATGACCGACTCGTTCACCGTCTTGTGGCTGATGAAGAACAGCCACTCCAGTGACTTGCTGAAGAACTTAGTGTCCTTGCCCCGGGCGAGGATCTGGCTGAACTCTCCGAGCGCCGCGTGGTACTGGCCCATGCGGTACAGCGTCTTTCCCAGCAGGTACTGCGACTCGAGCTGGAGCGGCGCCATCTTCGGGTCGTTCATCAGCTCCCAGGCGGCGAGGGCCGCCTTGTCGTACTCGCCGCGATTGAAGGACGCGTTGGCCGCCTCGAGCCGCTGCCGGTCTGCGGTCCGGCCGGTGACGTCCAGCGCCTCGAAGGTGGTGGTGGGCGCCGTCCCCTTCTTCGACGGCGGGGGCGGCGGCGTCTCCTGCTGCGCCTTGGCCGGAGGAGGCGCGGACAGGTCCATCCCCATGTCCTGTGTGCCGGTCGCCTTCGCCGGCGTGGCCGCGGGAGTCGAAGCTGCCGGCATCGTGGCGCTCGCCGGCGCAACCGAGGTCGCGGGCGCAGCCGAGGTGGCGGGCGCCGTCGTGCTGGCGGGCGTCGTCGTGCTGCTCTTCGAAGCAGCGGACTTCGTGGTGCTGCTGGACTTGGAGCCACTGCTCTTCTTGGCCGCCTTCTTCTTCTTCGGCTGCTGGGGCGAGTCCAGACCCTGGAACGTCTGTGCCCATGCGCCGCTGGCGATCACCAGCGGGAGGAGCACGACGAGGGAGCGGAGCGAGCGGAACATTTCGGCGAGCCCTCCCTAGCCCTCGTTGAAGTTGTTCGGGAAGAAGAACGACAACCCGATGTCGAAGAAGAGCTGGTTCCGCACCTGATGCGCGGCGCCGGTGGTCTCGGTCGCGCCCGCGGTCTTCTCGCGGTAGATGACGTCGCGCAGCTCGAACCGCAGCGCCATCCAGCGGTTGAAGATGAACCGCATCCCCAGCCCCGCCTCGCCGCCCACCGCCCACGCCGAGTCGCTGCCGGGGACGTTGCCGTCCTTCGGGGCCTTGTACTGGATCGCGGCAGGGCCGGCGATCAGGTACAAATTGAAGTGGGCGAACCCCTCGGCGAGCAACGAGATCTTGCCGTAGAGCGGCGCCCACTCGAAGTCGAGCCCGGTGACCAGGTTGATCTGCCCCGGGCCCTTGCCGTCGAGCTCCTCCTTGGTGGGGCTGCGGCAGGCCTCCCCCGCCGGGCAGATCTGCGCCGCGCCACTCACCGAGGTGAAGGCGTAGCCCCCACGGAGTGCGACCCCGAGGGTCTCGGTGAAGTGGTAGGTGAGCGTGGCTCCCACCACGTACTTGGTCCAGAACGCGTCGCGGAAGCTGAGGCTGAAGGTGGGCGCGATCTCGAAGCGTCGCGCCATCAAGAAGGTGTAGCCGGTGACCGGTGGGATCCGATCCTTCAGGGGGCCGATGTCCCGTTCCACCGCTGCGGTGTCCCCGGCCTCGGCGGTGGGGGCGAGGTCCTGCTGTGCCACGGCAACCTGACCGAGCACGAGCGCCACGAGAATCACGAGGCGGGCGTTCACTCGGACTCCCTCCCGCTGCTGCGGAACGGGAAGAACAGCGAGATGCCCGCGTTCAGCGCGAGGATGTTCTGGACGGCTCCCTTGTTGGTGCCCGCCGGCTGGTCCACGTAGGCGGTGTCGATCAGGGCGATGTTCACGGCGAGCCAGTCGGTGGTCATGAAGCGCAGGCCGATCCCGAATTCCCCGGCGATGTGCGGCCCGCGCGTGGGCCCGCCGGGATTCTTCGAATCGAGCGGCGTGGACGAGGTGTCGCTCCAGAGCGCGCCCAGACCGGCGAGGATGAAGCCGTCGAAGTGGATGATGCTGTTGAAGATGGTGGCCTTGCCGTAGATGGGGCTCCACTCCACCGCGCCGAGCACCGACCACTTGGGCACCGAGTAGAAGATGCGGCTCTGGAAGTTCGCCTTCGCCGTCCGCACGTCGTCGGTGGGGAGCAGATCGTAGATCGACGCGTGCACCGCCACCGCCAGGGTGTCGGAGAGGAAGAAGGAGCCGCGGAGGGCGCCTCCCCACTTCGAGTAGTACGGGTCGTTGACCGACACGAAGATGGTGGGCAGCAGCTCGAAGCGGTGGGTCTTGAGGAAGACCTTGCGCTGGATGCTCTTCACCCGGTCGTCCTCGACGAGTGACTGCTCGTCGAGCACCGGCGCGTCCTTCACCTTGTCGCTGGGGACCGCGACCGCCGAGGGAGCCGGCTTCTTCGCCTCCTCGGTGAGATCGAGCCCGAGTCCCTCGGTGGTGGGCTCGGGTGGTTTCTCCTGAGCGCCAGGAGCGGGCGCAGGAACCGGCTGAGCCGGGGGTGGCGTGGCCTGCGCGCGTGCGGCGGGCGCAGACAGCACGAGGAGCAGGCACGTGACCGCTGCCAGTGGTCGCGTCAAAGTGAAAAATCTCCGTCCGGGACTACGGTGCGGTCGTGCTCGCATCCGTCGATGGCAACGTTGAACGCGAACTCTACCATCGTTCCGCTCTCGCGGAAGTGCGTGATGCCGCGCCAAAGGTGGGACGTTCGTAGACACAGGCGCCACATCGCGCGACGTATGAAGACGACCTCGTGAACTGTTGTGCTACCGTGCCGGAGCGAATGGTTGCATCCCTCCGCCTGCGCTCGTTGCTCGTCGTCGCCGCCGCTGCTCTCTCGATGATGGCGTGTCAGGCCGACACCGACCTCGGCAAGCCCGGATGTCACCTCCTGAAGGCACTTCCCGATGGCGGTGCGACAAACGTAATCGTCGCCGAGCTCAGCGCGGGGAAGGACTTCCTCAGCTTCGGCTCCGTCGAATGCGAAGATCTGATCTGCGTGCTCGATCAGGACGCGGTGGCCGACGTGCTGGCACAGGCGACCGCCAACCCCGCGGTTCTCGCCGATCCCGCCACCGGCTACTGCAGTCACGCCTGCGCACAGGGCAACACCACCGGTTGCACGCCCCAGTTCGAGGACCTGCAGAACGATCCGCCACTGGTGATGAGCTGCCGCCCGCTGGTGCTGGACGACGACACCATCGCCGAGATCTGCAAGGACCCGGTGAAGTGCCAGGAGTACTTCAACAACAGCCGGTCGGCATTTTTCTGCGCCCGCGGCGGCGACGGCGGGACCTAACGCCGAACTCGGCGTTGGCGCCGACCCATAGGGCTCTCAGGGCTGTCCGGGACGGCTCCTGAGCGGGCCCTCGAGCTCGATGGTCGAGCCGGTCCGAACGCCGTTGCGTGACGTCCAGCCGCCCGGGACCTGGAGGACGTAGAGCGACGGCCTTCCCACCGTGCGCGAGGTGACGGTGCGCGGCTCGGCCCACTGCACGACGCCGACGACCCGGAACTTCCGGTCGATGAATACCAGGTCGAGCGGGATGAGGGTGTTCCGCATCCAGAAGCTCTGCACCACCTCGGTGGGGAAGATGAACAGCATCCCCGTGCCCTCGGGCAGATCGGTGCGCCACATCAGTCCCCGGGTGCGGAGCGGAGACGTGTCGGCGATCTCCACCATCAGGCGGTGCGCACCGCCGAAGGCGTCGCGAACCACCAGTGCCCCACGGTCGGGAAGCGGACCGTCGTAGCTTTCGGTGGTCGGATCGACGTAGCTGGAGCGCGGAGGCGGACGGTCCGCGCCCGCGGGGACCGAGGCGAGCAGGGCTGCGACGAGAAAGCCCTTCACCCCCCGCCCACCTTGTTCAGGAGCCGGAGGGTCAGCTCCCGTCCAAGGCTCTCGCTCATCAGCCGCTCCACCACGTCCTCGAAGGCGAAGCGCTGCGTGTCGTCGGCGTAGACGAAGCGGATACCCATGCCCGCATCGTCACCCTCGGCATTGCTCCACGCCACCTCGCCCAGCAGCTCGAAGGGCCCGTCCCGACCGGGAATGGACAGCTTGAAGAGGAACCGCGTCCCGATCGGCAGCGGCTTCTTGGTCTTGATGAAGGTGCCGCCCTTGCTGATGTTCCGGGTGTAGTCGGCGAAGAAGCTGTTGAGCTTCTTGTAGTCGACCTTGAGCTCGATCGGCGCCCGCGGGTGGGTGCGCCCTTCCGTCTTTGGTTCCGTCACGGGAGGCGAGGCCGGAGTATACGGACATCCGATGCCGCCCGTCGTGCGCTCGGCCCGGGAGCTGCTCCGACGACCCGCGGGATGGGTCCCGGCGGCCGTGGTGGCGCTCGGCGGAGCCGCCCTGGTGGTCCTGCCGCTGTTCCAGGCGCCGGGGCTGGAGCTGGGGCTCGCGGTGGCCACCCTGTGCACCCTGCTCGGTGGATGGAGCGGAGCCGGCGCCGTCGAGGAGCTGAGGAAGGTGCCGCGGCCCAGCGTTCCGCGTCTCCCCCCTCCCGGGCCCGGGACCGCCGCGGCGGGGGCGATCGGCGGGGCGACGCTCCTCCTCTGGGCGGCCGCGGCGGTTCCCTTCCTCGCCGCGGTGCTCCGGACGGCGCTCACCACCCGGTGCGACCCGTTCGCCCAGGCTGCCTTCTTTCCGTTGCTGGTGTTGCCGGCCGCGCTCCTCGCCGCGTCGGCGGGAGCCTTCTGCCGCACCGCGTTCCCCGCCTGGGGACGGGCCCTCGCGCTGTACGTCCTGCTGCTGCTGGCCTCGATCGCGTGGACGGCGTGGCCGCTGGTGCTCGGCCCGCAGGTGTTCGCCTTCAACTTCTTCATCGGGATGTTCCCCGGTCCTCTCTATGACGAGGCGCTGCGCGTCCCCGCCTCGCTCCTCTGGTTCCGGCTGGAGACGGTGCTCTGGGCCGCTGCGCTGGGAGCCTGCGCCGCGGCCGTGTTTCCCGCGCCCGGTCCGACGCACCCGCGGCATCGTTCGCGGGTGCTCGCCACCTTGACCGTCCTGGCCCTGGGCATCGCCACGCTGGAGCTGAGCGCGGTCCGTCTCGGGTTTCGCAGCAGCGACGCCGCGGTGCGCTCGGCCCTCGGCGGACGGACCGAGACCCAGCACGCGGAGATCCTCTTTCCGCGAGAGAAGCCTCCCGAGGAGGTGGAGCGGCTCCGACGCGACGTCGAGTTCCGGCTGGAGCAGCTCTCGCATTTCTTCGGCGCCCCGCCGCCCGCGGTGCGGGTGATGGTGTTCCGCTCGCCCGAGGAGAAGCAGCGCTGGGTGGGCGCGGGCGCCACCCAGTTCGCGAAGCCCTGGCTCGGCACCGTGTACCT
>JBKPMY010000270.1:0-5870 GCA_046732375.1 Myxococcota bacterium | reverse complement strand
CACCGAGGCCCAGGAGCGTCAGTTCTATGAGCGGCTGAAGTCCGGCGGGCAGATTCCTCCGGACGCGACCTTCGACTCGCTGAAGGAGCGCATCGGCCAGGCGCTGGTGAACCAGCAGCGGCAGGGGCAGATGCAGAAGGTCGTCGCCGAGCTCCAGAAGAACGCGAATCTCAAGCTCGACCTCCCGCAGCCCCGCGTCTCGGTGGCGGCGGAGGGTCCCTCCCGGGGGCCCAAGGATGCGCCGGTGACCATCGTGGAGTTCTCGGACTTCGAGTGCCCGTACTGCGGCTCGGCCCACGACACCGTGGAGCAGGTGATGAACGCCTACGCGGGCAAGGTGCGGCTGGTGTACCGGCAGTTCCCGCTGAACTTCCACCCCCACGCGGCGAAGGCGGCCGAGGCGTCACTCTGTGCTGCGGACCAGGGGAAATTCTGGGAGTACCACGAGGTGCTCTTCAAGAATCAGAAGAAGCTCGATCTGCCGGATCTCAAGGCGCACGCCACCCAGGTCGGGCTGGATCCGCAGAAGTTCGGCCAGTGCCTCGACTCCGGTGACAAGAAGAAGATGGTGGATGCCGACCAGCAGGCGGGCACTGCCGCCGGGGTGAGTGGCACGCCGGCCTTCTTCATCAACGGCATCTTCCTCAGCGGCGCGCAGCCGCTGGACGAGTTCAAGAAGGTGATCGACGGGGAGCTGGCCAGCAAGTGACCGGAGCCCGCGAGCGCATCGCCTGGGCGGCCGACCTGGCGCTCGACGAGGCGCTCCGGCTGTGGCCGCTGCTCTCTCCCTCGGTAGGGGTGGTGAAGGTGGGGCTGTCGCTCTTCGTCGAGCACGGCCCGGCCGCGGTCCGTCCCTTCCGGGCGCAGGGCGCAGCGGTGTTCCTCGACCTGAAGCTCCACGACATCCCGAACACGGTGGAGAACGCTGCCGTGGCTGCGGGGGCGCTCGGAGCCGCGTTCCTCACCGTGCATGCCTCCGGTGGCGAGGAGATGATGCGGGCGGCCGTCCGGGGAGCAGCGCGCGGGGCGGACCGCGCAGGCGTGGCGCCTCCGCGCATCCTCGCCGTCACCGCGCTCACCTCGCTCTCGGATTCCGAGGTGAAGGAGCTCGGGTTCGGGCCCTCGGCCGCCGAG
The DNA here is from genome assembly GCA_046732375.1 of Myxococcota bacterium. Classification (GTDB taxonomy): domain Bacteria; phylum Myxococcota; class Myxococcia; order Myxococcales; family Myxococcaceae; genus RPRB01. The sequence continues at coordinate 4,736 of JBKPMY010000270.1, read as the reverse complement.
ATGGCATCGCGCCTCGCCGACGTCGCGGTGAAGGCCGGCGTGGGCGGCCTGGTCTGCTCGGCGCACGAAGCGCGGGCGCTCAGGGCGCGGCATCCTGAGCTGTTCCTCTGCACGCCCGGCATTCGCCCGGCGGGGGTAGCCGCCGGGGACCAGGCGCGGGTGGAGACGCCCGCCGCGGCCATCGCCGCGGGATCGAGCCTCCTGGTCGTCGGACGCGCGCTGCACGGCGCGGCGGATCCGGCGGCCGCGGCGAAGGCCCTCCACGACGAGGTTTCCGCGGCGCTGGCCGGCTGACCGGAGGAGGCGCCCTGCCGCCCGGACCTGATGGCTGTCCGGCGATGGTTCGGCCCACTCCGAAGCATCCGAGGCGTCCCGGCTCATAGGCTTGTGGGCCATGTCACGCCTCGTTCCTCATCGTCCCCACCCGACCCTGATTGACCGTGATCTCGATTACGTGCGTGCCGGCTACCTGCGGCTCGCGGAGGTCGCGCGACGAGAGCAGGTCGACCCCGAGCAGCTCGTCGGATGGGTCGACGCCGGACACCTCCCGCGTCCTGCCTATTTGCTCCCCGACGGCACCCCGGTCTTTCCGCCCGACCTCCTGGACCTCGTTCGCTCCGCGGGCAGCCTCGAGGCGCTGCCGCACCACTTCGCTCGACGGACCGAGCTCGCGGCCCGGATGCTCGGCTACAGCGCGAACACCCGGGAGTCGGACTGGGAGGACTACCTCTCCGGCGAGTACGGGATCTGCCTCCGCCAGGTGACCCCCGAGACGCTGGTCCTCAAGGAGCTCCTGGTCGAACGCATCGGCCGTGCGCTCGAGGAGCCACGTCCGGAGGATCCCCGCTGGAGACGGACGCTCGCCCTCGACATCGAGCGTCTCGACGCGCTCGTCCGTCCGTTCGCGCGGGTGGACCGGGTGCGCTTCGGGCGCCAGACCTCGCGGGAGCGGCTCATCGAAACCCCGAGGCGGCGCTGGGCGTGGCTCCGCGAGCGCCACGACGAGTTCGCGGAGCCCACCCTCATCTCTGATTCGAGCGGGTCGACGGTCTGACCGTCGCTTCCGGCCCCCCGTTTCCTACCGGCCGCTTCGGGCGCGCTTCTCCAGGAACTCGGCGATGGTCCGGACGCCGATCCCCGTCGCGCCCTTGCCCAGGTACCCCCGCTCCTTCGGAGCGAGCGCCGGACCGGCAATGTCCAGGTGTGCCCAGGGCACATCGCCGACGAACTCACGCAGGAAGACGGCGGCGGTGATCGCTCCGCCCCAGCGCTCGCCGTGGTTCTTCATGTCGGCGACGTCCGAGCGGAGCATCTCCTTCTGGAGATCCACCAGCGGCAGCCGCCAGAACGCCTCGCCGGCCCGCGCGGAGGCGGAGAGGAGCTCGTTGGCCAGCGCATCGTCGTTGGAGAACAGCCCGGCCACCCAGTGCCCAAGCGCCACCACGCAGGCGCCGGTGAGAGTCGCCAGGTCGATCAGCGCCGCAGGCTTCTGCTCCACCGCGTAGGCCAGCACGTCCCCGAGCACCAGCCGTCCCTCGGCGTCGGTGTTGGTGACCTCGACCGTCTTCCCCAGCCGGGAGACCAGGATGTCCCCCGGCCGGTACGCCGTTCCGCTGGGCATGTTCTCCGCGGCGCCGAGATAGCCGAGCACCGGGAACGGGGGGGCCAGCTCGGCCGCCACCTGGAGCGCTCCCAGCACCGCCGCGCTCCCCGCCATGTCGGACTTCATGTCCGCCATGTTCTCGGCGGACTTCAGGGAGAGGCCGCCGGAGTCGAAGGTGATGGCCTTCCCGACGAGCGACACCGGCCGTGACTTCGCCTGCGCGGCCTTCTTCGGCCGGTAGCTGATCTCGATGAGCCGCGGCGTGTTCTGGCTGCCCTGGCCCACCGCCGAGAACATTCCCATCCGAAGCTTCTGCAGCTCCCGCGGCCCACTCACCTGGACCTCGAGGCCGTGGCCCTTCGCCGCGCGCGAGGCCTCCTCCGCGAGCGCCTCGGGCGTGAGGCGCCCGGCGGGCTCGTTCACCAGCGTCCGGGCGAAGTTCGCCGCCCCGGAGACGTGCAGAACGCGCTCCAGAACGTCGTCCAGCGCCCGCGAGCGGGTCGCCCCGTCGGGAAGGAGCAGGCGCACCGCCTCGAGCGGGACCCGGTCCTCCCGGCCCTCCGTGCGGTACTGGTCGAAGCGGTAGGCCCCGAGCGCGGCGCCCTCGGCGACGGGCCCGAGCGTGTCGCCGGGGTTTCCCGGCACCGCCATCGCCACCGAGCGGGCCCGGAGCCGCTGGGCCGCCTTCACCCCGCGCCCCGCCGCCTGCCGGAGCGCCTCGGCGTCGGGCTTCTCCCGCGGACCGGTGCCCACCAGCACCACCCGGGACGCGGGCAGCCGTCCGTGCGTGTGCAGGACGAAGGTCTGGTCCGGCTTGCCGCGGAAGCCTTCCTCGGTCGCGGCGCGGACCAGCTGTCCCGCCAGGGCCTGGTTGACCTCCGCCACCGCCCCGTTGGGACGGGTGGCCTCGTCGGCGAAGAGCACCAGGACGTCGGCGCGGGTACCGGCAGGCGCCCCGGAGGCCAGGGCGAATCGCGGAGGGGAGGTGTCGGGCATGGGTGGGGTCAGTCGCCGTCGCGGCGTCGGCGTGAGCCGGCGTCCTTGCCGGCCTCGTGCACCAGGAGCGGGGAGAAGAAGCAGTCCTTCTTCGTGTACTCGTCGAAGGAGAAGGCGAACCGGTAGCTCGGAGCCGCGCGCTGGTTGCAGTCGGTGCGCTCGCAGAAGCGGCAGCCGATTCCGGTGGGCACCGCGTCACGTCGCAGGTCCGTGGTGGGCAGGCCGTAGGCGAGGAACTGGGCGTTCTCGGCGTTCGTCCCCAGCCCGATGCTGTACGCCGTCCCGTGCACGATGGAGCCGCCGATGGGCTGGAGCTGCACCTTGGCGAAGCAGAAGTACGTCGTGCCGTCCGGCATCATCGAGTACTGGCGCGTGAGCTGCGAGGGGTTGAGGAAGGCCAGGTGGACCGCCCACTTCCCGCACGAGCCGCCGGAGGCGAACTTGAGCCCGTCACCGCTGTAGCGCTTGCTGATGTTCCCCGCGAGGTCCGCCCGGAGGAAGTGGAAGGGCACGCCCAGCCGCTTCGGGTCGCTCAGGTTGCAGAGCCGGTGGGCCACCGTCTCGTAGGTGGTGCCGAAGATCTGGCTCAGCAGCTCCACGTCGTAGCGGGTCCGCTGCACCTCGCGGAAGAAGTCCCCGTAGCTCAGGAGCAGCGCCCCGGCGAAGTAGTTCGCGAGGTTGACCTTGATCAGCTTGGGCGTCTCGGCGTGCCGGGTGCGGGTCCCGCCGAGAATGGACTCGAGCAGCCGGTCCCGGTCCATCACCAGGAGACCGATGGAGGCCGCGAGCTGGAACTTCAGGGGCTGCTCGGTGAGGGTCGGGGAGAGCGTGAGCGTCTTGGTCTCGGGATCGAGCCGGCGGACCACCGAGCTGCCCCCGGGCCCGGTGGCGAACTCCACCCGGTAGCCGAAGCGATCGCCGAGGAGCTTCACCAGCTGGTTCGAGGTCACCTGCCGGTCCAGCGCGAAGTCCCGGCGGAGCTGCTCGGCCTGCTCCTCCAGCTCCGGGAACCAGTTCCGCTTGGCCTGGAGGAAGTCCGACACCTCGTCGAACGGCGAGTAGTCGAGGGGTACGTCCGGCGCCTGCATCGCTCCGGCCCCCGTCCCGGTGCTCTGCTGCGCGGCGACCTTCTCCAGCTGGGTCCGGGTGTTCTTGTAGAGGTTGAACAGCGCGGCCACGGTCCCGGCGAGCTTCGGCTCGGCGGAGAGGTGCTGGAGGTCCTCGGGGTCGATCTCCAGCGACTTGAGGAGCGGCTCGTCGAGGAGCTTGGCCAGGGTCTCGTCGACCGGCCCCTGCCCGAGCGAGCCCATGAACTGCTCGGGGTCCTGGTCGAAGTAGCGGAGCGCCTTCCAGAGGAGGGGGAAGGGCATCACCCGCTTCCCCTTCTCGATGAGGTTCAGGTACGCCGGGGACACGCCCAGGTCCCTGGCCGCGTCCGCCTGCTTCACGTGTCGCTGGAGGCGGAGGGTCCGGAGCTTGAGGCCGACGCTGGCGTTGAGGCTGCTCTCGTTCATCCCTGGAGCCCCCCCCGGGAAACGGGGACGACCCGCCATCGGCTGTAGCAGCGGCCCGCCAGATTTACAAACCATTGTGCAGGTACACCGCAGGGTTACGCCGCCTTGCGTCGAAAATTTACAAGCCCAGGGGGTGCGTTCTTCGGAGGGCTCGGCCCCACCGCCGGCGGCCCGGTGTAGAAGCGCGGGCCAGACCCCGTGCGCGTTTCGCTGACTCCGGAGCGGGCGACAGTGGCCGTGTTGCTCGGGGCGATGGTGGCCCTCGTGCTCTGGCGAGCGCTGCCCGAGCTCGGGCCGGTGCCCCCCTCGGGCCTCTACAGCTCGGACAGCGCCGTGCCGGTCCTGATGTGCAACCTGGCCGCGGGCGCGCCGGTGGACTGGCTGTTCTGGGGGCAGGACCGTTTCGGGAGCTGGCCCTTCCTGCTGGCCCGCGCGGTGGGGGCGCTGGTCGATCGAGCGTGGACGCCCCACGGACTGCACGTCGTCCGGACGTTGTGGATGGTGGGGGCGCTGGTCCCGTGGCTCGGGCTCGCGGGCCGCAGCGGGCTGCTGGCGGCGGCCGGGCTGCTGCTCCTGCCGGGGATGAATCCGCTTCTCCAGCGCGTGCTGGTGGACCTGGGCAC
>JBKPMY010000269.1:0-5285 GCA_046732375.1 Myxococcota bacterium | reverse complement strand
TCGTGTAGATGGCGGTGTTGAGCCCGATGCCGAGCGCGAGGGTGAGGACGACGAGCGCGGAGAAGCCCGGTCGCGCGAGCAGCGGCTGGACGGCGGAGCGGAGGCGCGAGAGGAGCACGGGGGCCGACACTTCAACAGGCGTGCCAGCCGCAACCGCGTTTTCCCGGCACGCGGGAAGCAACGAATGCGTCGCGCCGTGGGAAGACCCGTCCCGGAAGCGGACAGCACGCGCTAGGCTCGATGGAGATGGGAATGGAGAAGTACCGGCGTGCTCTGGAGCTGATCGCGAAGGCCGGCGGGGGGGACTTCGTGGGCCCGAAGCCCGAGTCACTCGTTGCCCGCGCCGAGGCCGCGCTCGGCGTCCGCTTCCCTCCGAGCTACCGGCAGTTCCTGCTCGACCTCGGCGCCGGAGACATCGGCGGCTTCGAGGTGTACGGGCTGATCAACGACGACTTCGAGGATGCGCGGGTGCCGGACGCCATCGCCCTCACGCTCGAGGCGCGCCGCAACGGCCTCGACCCGCGCTACGTGCTGATCGGCACGCTCGGCGACGGCTCGCACGACTGCCTCGATACCGGGCACCCCCAGGCGAACGGCGAGGCGCCGGTGGTCCAGCTCTCCTCGGAGTTCGAGGACCCGGTGACCCTGGCCGACAGCTTCGGGGAGTACCTCCTGGTCGAGGTCCAGGACGCTCTCTCCGAGGAGTGATCAGACGGGCGGCACCTCGCGCCGCCTCCATGGCCGCTCGACCTGCTTGGCCGCGGTCCGCTGGAGCGCCATCGCGAGCGCCTTCCGGGTGTCGCGCGGGTCGATGACGTCGTCGACCATCCCGAGCGCCGCGGCGCGGTCGATTCGCACGTGAGGGCGGAGCCCCGCGGCGAGCTCCTCCTTCATCGTCTTCGCCGCCTCGGTGCTCTCGGCCTGCTCCAGGAGCTTCTTCGCCCCGATCGAGACCAGCCCCTCGGCGCCCATGATCCCGATCTCCGCGCCCGGCCAGGCCAGCAGGAGGTCAGGCTCGTAGGCCCTGCCGTTCATCACGTAGTACCCGGCGCCGAAGCCCTTCCGGACCACGACGGTGAGCTTCGGCACGGTCGCGCTGGACACCATCTGCAGCATCCGCGCGCCGTGCCGGATGAGCCCCGACTGCTCCGCCTTCGTCCCCACCATGAACCCCGGCACGTCCTGGAGGAAGAGCAGGGGAATCTGGAACGCATCACAGAGCGCCACGAAGCGCGCCGCCTTGTCCGACGCCGCCACGTCGAGCACGCCGCCCAGGAACATCGAGTTGCTCGCCACCACCCCCACGCTCCAGCCGTCGATCCGGAACAGCCCGGTGATGAGGTTCCGCGCGAACCGTGGCTTCAGCGGGAAAAACCTCCCCTCATCGGCGATCGCCACGATGACCTTGTGCATGTCGAAGGCCTGGCGCGGGTTGTCCGGGACCACCCTCAGCAGCGACTCGTCTCGCCGATCGGCCGGGTCCGACGTCGGACGCCGCGGTGGCTTCTCCCCGCAGTGCGAGGGGAAGAAGCCCAGATACTCGCGGACCGCCGCGATGCACGCCGCGTCGTCCGCGAACTCGCCGTCCGCCACCCCGGAGACCTCGTTGTGCAGCTTGCTCCCTCCGAGCTGCTGCTCGGTGACGTCCTCGCCCACGGTGCTCTTCACCAGCGCGGGCCCTCCCACCGCGATGCTCCCGATGTCCTTCACCATCGGCACGTAATCGGCGAGCCCGGGGATGTACGCCGTCCCCGCCGCCCCGGGACCCAGCATCGCCGAGACCTGGGGGACCACCCCGCTCAGGACGCTCTGCTCCCGGAACAGGTAGCCGGTATCCGCGAACCCGGCGAGCCGCCGCGGATCCACCTCGCCGCCGGCTTCCAGCCGCGCGCCACCGGAGTCGACCAGCCAGACGATCGGCGTCCGGTTCTTCAGCGCCAGGTCCCGGAGGCGGGTCACCTTGCGTTCCCCGACCTCCCCGATGCTGCCGCCCAGCACCGTGAAGTCGTAGATCGCCGCCGCCACCGGTCGCCCCTCGATGGTCCCGAAGGCGGTGAGGACCCCGTCTGCGGCGGTGGGACGCCCCGGGTCCTCCTCCTCCGCGAGCCTACCCTCCGCCGAGGCCAGCATCCCCAGCTCCTGGATCGACCCCGGGTCGAACAGCAGCTCCAGCCGCTGCCGCGCATCCAGCTTGCCGCGGCCATGCTGCCGCTCGACCCGCTGGGCACCACCCATCTCGGCCTTCTTCGCCTTCAGAGCTGCCAGCCGCTCGAGAGCGTCCTTCATGCCCATGGGGGGACGTTACGGCAAACCCGAGCTATTTTTCGGCCAGTTCCGCCATGTCCGAGCGGCCCCTCCGCATCGTCAGCTACAACGTCCGGTACTTCGGCCACGCCCTCCGCGGCCTGGCTACCACCCGCACCTCGCTCGAGCGCATCGCCCAGCGGCTGACGAGCCTCACTCCGCTCCCCGACGTCATCTGCCTCCAGGAAGTGGAGACGCGCTCGCTGCGGAGCACCGTCGCCTTCCGCGGAACGCACACCCAGCTCGAATCCTTCATGGCCGCCTTCGAGCGTGCCTTCGCCAAGGCGAGCCTGGTGTTCCCCTACGACGCGTTCCACTTCCGCGCCCACACCTACCAGTTCCGTTCCACCACCCTGTACACGACCGGGCTCGCGGTCATCATCAACCGCAACCGGCTCCGGGTGGACGGCCACAACGTCCTCAGCCCCCACGCCATCACCCACCACCACGTGGCCCGGCTCAAGGACACGAAGCAGAGCCGGATCTGCGCTCACGTGAGGCTCGCAACGCCTTCGGGCCGGGCGTTCCACGTCTTCAACACCCATCTCAGCCTGCCCACGCCCTTCACCCGCGAGTTCTGGAGCGAGAAGGCGAAGATGGGCTTTGGCTTCAACCAGCTCGCCGAGGCCAAGAAGTTGGCCAGCTTCGTCCAGGCCCATTCGAACGGGGATCCATTCGTCGTCGGGGGCGACTTCAACTCCTCGCCGGCCTCGCCGGTGTACCGATACCTGTCGGAAGAGGTGGGATGGGTCGGGGCGCAGGAGGCCCTGAAGCAGATCGATCGGTCCCACAGCGGGTTCCCCACCGCGGGCTTCTTCCGACTCCGGATGCACCTCGACCACCTCTTCGGAGGCAACGGAATCCGCTGGGTGGACCTCGCGGGAACCGAGCCCTTCGGCAAAGGCCCGTTCCATGGATTGTCCGACCACGTGCCGCTGATCGCCCGCTTCGAGCCGCCCGCCGGGCAGGCGAGCAGCGAAGCGGTTTGACGTACACTCGGGGGACCTTGGCCAGGCTGGATCCGATCTTCGAGCGACTCCTTCGCGAAGGAACCGAGCTGCTGTTCGACACCGGTGCTCCGGCGCTGATGCGCACCGCCACCGGTGAGGTGCCGGTCCTTCGCCAGCAGCTCACCGCGCAGCAGATCGCCGGCGTCTTCGCCGAGCTCGTTCCCGGCGAGATGCGCACCAACTTTCCCACCCCGGGGGTGACGCGGTTCGAGTACGGCGCGCCCGCTGGACGGGTGGCCGTTTCCTTCGAGCGCGACGGCGCGCAGGTGCGAGCGATGGTGCGCCCCGCCGAGAAGGGTGCCGAGGAGGAGGGGGAGGCGATCGAGCTCGCCTCCGCGGCCGAGATGCTGCACGAGTACATGCACGGCCCGGGCACGCTCGACCCAGGCAAGCCACCGGCGCCCGCCGCGACCGGCATTCCCACCGGCTCCCAGCCCGGCATCCCCGCCCGCTCGCAGCCAGGCATCCCCATGGGCTCGCAAGCCGGGGTGCGCCGCGGCGTGGCCAAGGACATCCAGTTCCGGGAGCTGCCCGGGCAGGGCAAGGGCGCGGGACGGGCCGGTCCTCAGCCCGCGGCGGTAGCTCCGGCGAGCGAGCCGGTCAAGGCCTCCGCGCCCGCGGCCGTCGCGCCTCCCGCCGCGTCCGCGGACCCCCGCGCGGCGATGGACCAGCTCCTCAACTACATGATGGATCGGAAGTCATCGGACCTTCATCTCTCCTCCGACACCACGCCGATCATCCGGGTGGACGGCGACATGACGCCCATCGAGGGCTACCCGCCGCTGTCGCCGGGCCGGTTGAAGGACATGCTCTTCTCCATCACCCCGGAGAAGAACCGGGAACAGTGGCTGTCCGTCAAGGACACCGACTTCGCCCACGAGACGCCGCGCGCCCGCTTCCGCGTGAACCTCTTCGAGGACCGGAAGGGAATCGGCAGCGTGATGCGGCAGATCCCCAACACCATCCGAACCGCGGCAGAGATGGGATTGCCCCAGGCGCTGCTGGACCTGTGCTTCCTCAGCAAGGGACTGGTTCTGGTGACGGGCCCGACCGGCTCAGGGAAGAGCACCACACTGGCCTCGATGATCGACCACATCAACCGTAACCGGGACGATCACATCATCACCATCGAGGACCCGATCGAGTTCGTCCACCCCAACCGCCGCTGTCTGGTGAACCAGCGCGAGGTCGGCGTGCACACCGGGTCCTTCAAGCACGCGCTCCGAGCCGCGCTCCGCGAGGACCCGGACATCGTCCTGGTGGGAGAGCTGCGAGATCTTGAAACCATCGCCATCGCCATCGAGACCGCCGAGACCGGTCACCTGGTCTTCGGCACGCTCCACACCAGCAGCGCGCCCAGCACCGTGGACCGGGTCATCGACCAGTTCCCCGCCGACCGGCAGGAGCAGATCCGGGTGATGCTCAGCGAGAGCCTCAAGGGCGTGATCAGTCAGGTTCTCTGCAAGAAGATCGGTGGAGGCCGGGTGGCGGCGCTGGAGATCCTCATCGGGACGTCGAGCGTGGCCAACCTCATCCGGGAGGGGAAGACCTTCCAGATCCCCTCCTCCATGCAGACCGGCAAGGGCGTGGGCATGCAGACCATGAACGATGCCCTGTTCGATCTGGTGAAGAAGAAGCTCGTCGAGCCCCAGGAGGCCTACGGCAAGGCCATCCACAAGACAGAGCTCAAGCAGATGCTCGAGCGCGGGGGGTTCAAGCTCGAAGCGGAGGCCGCCTAGCTCCCGGGCGTGCGGGTCGCCTCACCGCCTCCGGGCGGTTCGAGCTGGAGAGGGAAGGCCGCCGGGCAGCACCCGGCGGGCCAGTTCACCTTCCGGAGAGGACGTCGTTCACCGAGGGCATCTTCTGGATGTCGCCGCGGGCGACCTTCCAGGCCTGCTGGACGATCCAGGAGAGCGAGCGGTCCTGCCGCGTCGCCTCGTGCTGGATCTCCATCAGCATCTCCTCGGGGAA
>JBKPMY010000268.1:0-3600 GCA_046732375.1 Myxococcota bacterium | reverse complement strand
GCGAAGAGCGGGGCGCTCGTCCGCCGGAGGGCCGCGAAACGGCCGGAGCAGACGCGAGAACCGCACCGAGACCGGCCGCGGAGAAGGTGTGGAGAGTGAACCGGTGAAACGCTGCATCGCAGATCCTCCATGCGGCCGGGGTGTCCAGGGCGCGGGGAGGACTGCATCGGTCGAACCAGCCCAGGGATCAGCGAATTCGCGCGCTTGGGCCGTCTCGATGTAGCGCCCGAGGTGAGCTTCGGAGGGTCTGTCGCCCCGAGCGCTACGGAAGATCCAGACGTTGGCGCGCCCCTCCCTGCAGCGCCGGCACCGAACCGAGCTCTCGGAGAGCTCGTCGAAGGTGTCTGGCACCTTCGAACGGGCAACGGAGTTGCTCAACGAGGTCTCGGAGAACTCGTCGAGCCCTGCTCAGGTGAGTTTCGCCGCGGGAAGCGACGAAAGGTAAGAAAGCCAGGCCCCTTCACGGGCCTGGCCTCCGGACGACCGCCGTTGCCGGCGCGATCCTGTCAGCTCTGCGCAGCCGGGACCGGCCGCCGACCTGCGAGCGCCGCACCGCCGAGCACCAGTCCGGCGAGCACCGCGATCACGCCAGCCACCGAGCCCGCCAGCTCGAGGCCCTGCGTCGCGTCGAGCGAGTACGCGCCCGGACCGGTGAAGGCCAGCGCGGCCGCCGCGGCCAGGAGCACCAGGTTGTACTCGAAGCCGCCCGACATCACGAAGAAGCCCTTCGGCAAGTGCACGCTGATGATCGCCACGACCATCACCGTGATGACCAGGGCAGCGCCCACCGGGGTGAGCAGGCCCAGCGCGAGGAGCAAGCCGCCCACGAGCTCCGAGGTTCCCGCCACCGCCGCCTGCACCTTGCCCGGACGGAAGCCGATGCTCTCCAACCAGCCGCCCGTGCCGGCCAACCCGTATCCGCCGAACCAGCCGAACAGCTTCTGGCCGCCGTGAGCAGCCACCGTGAAACCCACGACCAACCGCAACAGTAGAAGTCCGATGTCCATCTCGTGTCCTCCCAGACGCCACCTGTCCTAGCCATGTGGCGCCTACCCGGCCGCGCAACACACCGTTCCCCGCTGGGGTGACGGCCTGGAATCCAGGCGGGGATGAATGAGCGACACGCAGCCGGCGCGTTCGTTACCTCTGCGCATGACTGTTCCCCTTCAAGACAAGGTGGCCCTGGTCACCGGCGCCTCCTCTGGAATCGGCGAGGCCACCGCCCTGGCACTCGCCCGCGCCGGCGTCCGGGTGGCCATCGCCGCACGCCGGCGTCAGCGGCTCGAGACTCTCGCTCGCCGCATGAGCGAAGTCGGCGGGCGCTCCCTGGTGCTCGAGGCCGACGTCGCGAAGCCCGAGGAAGCCGAGGCGATCGTGGCTCGCACCGTCGGCTCCTGAGGGCGACTCGACATCCTGGTGAACAACGCCGGTCTGATGCTGCTCTCGCCCATCGATCGCGCGCGGACCGAGGACTGGCGGCGGATGCTCGACCTCAATCTGCTCGGGCTCATGGTGGCCACCCGCGCGGCGCTCCCGCACATGCGCCGGCAGAAGGACGGGCACGTGGTGAACATCTCGTCCACCGCGGGACGAGTCGCGAACCCCGACGCGTCGGTCTACGCCGCGACCAAGTTCGGGGTCGGAGCCTTCTCCGAGGGGCTGCGGCGGGAGGTGTACCGGGACAACATCCGGGTCACCATCATCGAGCCGGGAGCGGTGGCGACCGAGCTCAGGGAGCACGTGCCCGATGCCGAGACCCGCGACCGCATCGACAGCTGGGCGCGCTCGATGCGCCAGCTGCAGAGCGAGGACGTCGCCGCGTCGATCCTGTACGCGGTGAGCCAGCCGCCTCATGTGAACGTGAACGAGATTCTGCTCCGCCCCACCGATCAGGAGCGCTGACGGCGCTCCCCGCAACCGGGCGAAGAGCTAGCGGCTCCGTGGCGCGGCGCCTGGCGTGAGACCAGCCGGCGTGCCGGTGAAGTGGAGGATCTGCACCTGGCCTCCGTCGGGCTGCTCGGGCCCGATGATCGGGCTGACCGGCATCACCGCGCCGACCAGCGGGCTTCCATCGTGCATCAGCAGAAGGGTCCCTGCGCCGAGGCCGCCGAGCACCGGCGCTGTGATCGGTGCCCCCGGGGAGACGAGCGCCCGCAGCGACACGCCGCCATCGGCGCTCGTGGAGACGACCACCGGAATGTCGTTCGCCAGCTCGAGTCCGACCGGCGAGCCGGGAATCGGCTCGCTCAGCCCGAACCCGCCGGGCGGTCCATCGTCGTCCAGCAGCGACCAGCCCCCCTCGCCGAGCGCGAAGACCGGCACCCCCAATCCGACCTGGCTCCTGGTGAACATGTCGAACTGCCACTCGGACGCGGCCACCACCACGCCCCCGTCGCTTCGTTCCCGGATCCGCGGCGTGTGGAAGAGAAGACCGTCTGCCGACGGCGAGGGAAGGCCAAGGTCCGACCAGCCGGCATCGACGCTCCAGCGAAATACCTGCAGCGTTCCGAAGCTGCCTGGCGAGGCCGCGGCGGAGAAGACGACCAGGGGCGCGCCCTCCGCACCGAGCGCAAGCTCGGGCTCGCTCACCCCCGCATCATGGACCAGCTTCCCCACTGCCTCGGTCCATCCCGAGGCGCCGAGGATCAGCACCCGGAGCTCGTGGCCGGTCGCGAGCACCAGCCGCACCTGTCCGTCGGCTCCTTCGTCGAGGGCGATGCCGCTCAGTTGTGGCGCGGGCACTGGCACCGGGATCGGCCGCCACTGGCCGCCCTCGAACCTCCAGGTCTGGAGCGGGAAGGCGCCGATGGTCGCGCCCGGTCCCGAGTCGCCGAAGGCGAGGACCGGCCGGCCGCTCCCGTCGATGGCCAGCCGCACGAAGAGCGGCGCGCTGTAGGGGAACCGGTCCGTCGAGCTGGCCACGGTGCCGCCGACAAGCACCCACGCCGAGCCCGACCACCGCACGACGTGCAGCTCGGTGGCGACGACTCCCGGAGACTCGACCAGCTCGACATAGGCGACGAGCGGCGCTCCGGAAGAGTCGAGCGCCATCGCCGGGTACACCTGCGCTTCGTGACCCAGCGTCGGGCCGAACGGCTCCCACACGCCGGACCAGCCGGCATCCGGACCGGCGTCGGGGCCGGCATCGGGACCGGCGTCGGGCCCAGCATCGGGGCCTGCATCGGGACCGGCGTCAGCGGTCGGGCCCGCATCGCATCCGGCGTCCCCGACCGGCGGGGGACTCACGGTCTCCGAGCACGCCACGGACACGACCAGCAGGAACGTCATCCCCCAGACCGCACGCACTCGACTGCCCTCCGCTGCCCCGGGGCCGCCCGGCCCCACGGACAGGGTGGTCCCCCACATGGCGGCGGAGAAGTCCCCGGAACGACGTTCGGTTTCGGGTGTCCGCTTGGCATTGGTGGTGGGCGTGCGCACCTCCCCTCTGTCCCACCCCGAGGAGGCAGCCATGCCCGTGCTCCCTAACCGTTCTCGTCCCGCCCGCCCGAGGGGCCGGAGCCTCACCGTCCGGCTCCCCGAGGACGTCGAGGAGCGGCTCCGGGAGCGCATCCAGGAAAGCGGACTCAAGCGGTCGAAGGC
>JBKPMY010000267.1:0-3272 GCA_046732375.1 Myxococcota bacterium | reverse complement strand
CCTCGGACCGGGCGAAGGGTGATGCGCCGGAGGTCATCCGCTACGCCGCCGACCCCGGCGTCTACGTCTTCAAGGTGCAGGATTCGAAAAACCGGGAATCCAACTTCCAGGACAGCTACCAGCTCACGGTGGAAGAAGACGCTCCGTAGCGTGCAATGCTTTTGAATGGTCGCAGGCGCGGCACCGCTTTCGCTGGAATTCCTTGATGATTGGTCCATCAATCATCACACATTGACGTTCGATCGCCGAAGGAACCAGATTGGTCTCATGGCGGATCTCAGACGACTGCTTCGTGATCTGGGCCGGGAGATCGACCGGCTTGCTCAGCGCAACGAATTCCTCGAGCGGCGGCTGGAGAGCATCACCGGCGCGCTGCAGGGCGCGGTCCGGGTCGGTGCTGCACGACGGAGGCCGGTGCGCGGCGGACGCAGGGGAGCGAGGCGAGGCGCTCCCCCGAAGTTCGACGAGGCCGAGGCGATGCAGCTCCGCAAGGAGTACGAGAAGGGCGCCACCAGCGCCCAGCTCGCGCGGCGGCACAAGGCGGCGCTCCCGACGATCCTCAGCACCCTGCGCCGTGCCGGCGCCACGCTCCGGCGCGGGCGACCGAGCAAGAAGCGCTAGTCCTCGCCGTTCAGGGCGCCTCGTTCAGCGCCCCGCAGTGGGGACAGGGGAACGAATGCTCCAGCGCGAACTTCGGCAGCGCCCGCGGGAGGACCACCCGGTCGCACGCTCCACACAGAAAGTCGATGCCGGCGCTCGGAGCGAACGCCGCGGCCTCCAGCTCTCCACGAACCGTGAACCGCGGACGGCTCGACTGGGCGACGACGTTCATCTGGATGACGGGCACGGGCACCGGTCCTGACGGTGGCATTGCCCCTCTCCCCTCTGACATGGGACTGCGCAGTGCGGCAGACTGGTTCTCCTTCCGCGGGGTTCGGCGGCTTCCCGTGTCTCGAGTCGTCGCCGGGCGCCTGCGTGAGGCGTGACATTCACCTACATGCCCCGGCCGGGGGGCCCTGGAGCCGAGTTACCGTGCGTCCCGTGAGAACAATCTCCTTCCTGACCCTCCTCGCCGCCGGTACGGCCCTGGCCAGCACCGCCTTCCGGCTGGACACGCCCGCCCTCACCGCAGCCTCCACCGACGTGGTGGACGCGAACGTCGTCTCCTCCTCGTCGGTGTGGACCGCGGACCACCGGCGCATCGTCACCCACGTGGTGATCGAGGTGCGTGACACCTGGAAGGGCACCGCGCACGGCCGGGTCACGGTGGTGCAGCCTGGTGGCGAGCGCGACGGAATCGGTCAGCGCGTCTCCGGCGTCGCTCCGCTGCAGCTCGGCGAGCGGGTGGTGCTCTTCCTCGAGCGTTCGGGGCCGTACCACCGGGTCGTGGGACTGGCGCAGGGGGTGTACCGGGTCGTGCCGGTCGAGGGCAGCAGCGAGCTCCGGGCGGTCCCGGCCTCGCTGGAGGGCCTGGAGCTGGTCTCGCCGCCCGGGCAGACACCCGCGGCTCGTACCCCGGTGCCGCTCACCGAGCTCCGAACGTCGGTCCAGGCGACGCAATGAAGGCATCGGTCGCGGTGCTCCTCTCCGGGCTCCTGCTCGGTCAGTCCGTGCCGTACGTCCGGACCAAGACCGACGACGGATCCCATTGCCTCCGCTGGCCGGTGAGCTCCGGCGCGCGGGGAACGATCTCCCTCGTCCAGAGCAACGTCGGCGATCCCACCCTGGGCCAGGGAGCGTTCGACGCGGTCTCCCGGTCCGCGCAGACCTGGCAGACGCAGCTGCAGGCCTGCGGCAACCTCGATCTGGTGGAGGGCGCCCACTCGGCCTCGCGGTTCGTGGGCTACACCCAGGGCGGGCAGAACGAGAACCTGATCCTCTTCCGGGCCGAGCTGTGCTCGGCAGTGGTTCCGCCCGCAGATCCCTGCCACGCGGGCGCGACCTGCGGGAACGCCTACGATTGCTGGGACCACGGGGCCACGGTCGTCGGCCTCACCACCTCGAGCTACGTGATCTCCACCGGCGAGGTGCTCGACGCGGACGTGGAGCTGAACGCCGCCTCCGCCACCCCGACCATCGTCGACGCCCCACCGTGCACCTCGGGGGGCATCTCCACCAGCTGCGTCGCCAACGACGTGCAGAACGCCACCACGCACGAGATCGGGCACCTCCTCGGCCTCGACCACTCGCCCGACTCGGCGTCCACGATGTACGCGACCGAGCCTCTCGGCGAGACGTCCAAGCGGGTGCTGGATTCGGGGAGCAAGCAGTTCGTCTGCGACGTCTACCCGGCCGGCCAGGCATCCCGGGACTGCACCTCGGGCGGGGATGGCGGTTGCAGCAGCGCCGGCGGCGCGAGCTCTCTCGGATCCGGCATCGTTCTCCTCCTGCTCGCGCTCGCCTCCCGCCGCTCCCGGTCACTGGCGCATCGATGACCCTCCCGCTCCTCCTTGCAGCGCAGCTCCTGCTGGGAGAGGCGGACGCCGGCTACGTCCGCGAGCGCACCTCGGACGGCGCGCACTGTCTGCGCTGGCCGGTGCAGGCCGGAGCGAGCTCGGCGATCACCTTCGTCCAGAGCGCCGCTGGGGACTTCGAGCTGGGGGCCGGCCTGTTCGACGCCGTGTCCCGCGCCGAGGGGAGCTGGGCCTCGCAGGCGAGCGCCTGCAGCAGCCTCGTCCTGCTCGAGGGGGCACGCTCCGCTTCCCGGTCCGTGGGCTACATCCGCAGCGGGCCCAACGAGAACCTGGTGCTGGTACGCACCACCGACTGCTCCCGCGCCGTCGGGGCCGGCGACCCGTGCCGGACGAACCACACCTGTGGGAACGCCCACGATTGCTGGGACTACGGGGCGTCGCTGCTGGCCGTCACCACGCTGACCTACGACCTGAGCGGCGCCGTGCTCGACACCGACGTGGAGATGAACGGCGCCATCTCCTACCTGAGCATCGTCGACTCTCCGCCCTGCACGCCGGGGAACGTGCTGCCGCCCTGCGTCGGCAACGACGTGCAGAGCATCGTCACCCACGAGCTCGGGCATGCCGTCGGCCTGGACCACTCTCCCGACCCGTCGTCCACCATGTTCGCGGTCGCCGCCCTGGGAGAGACCTCGAAGCGCATCCTCGATCCGGCGAGCAGGCAGTTCCTCTGCGACGTGTACCCGCCAGCGCTCGCGTCCCGGGACTGCTCGCTCTCCGACGGTGGCACCGAGCCCGCTCCCGACGCAGGTGGGGGCGGCCCTGGCGGCGGCGGCGGGCCCTCGGTGGGGCCTGGAC
>JBKPMY010000266.1:0-12679 GCA_046732375.1 Myxococcota bacterium | reverse complement strand
AAGACGATGAAGACCTTCGGGTTGTAAAAGTTCTGGAGCCCAGGAAGGTCGGTGACGCTCGGGCCGGCTGCCTGGGCACGCGGAACACCGAGCGGGAGCGGGCCGGCGGCCATCACGAACACCAGCACCCACATCACCGAGAATTGGAAGCCGAACTTGAGGTGACGCATCGCGAAGGGCGAGCGCAGCAAGCCACACGCCACCCCGTGGACCCCCTTCTCCCTCTGACTCCGCGTGGTTTCCCCGACCCGGGCAGGGGGGCCCCGGTCGTCGCAACTATTTGCCTCGCAAACTTTGCGAGCCTATCCCGGCGAGCGGCGCCGGCGCGCTCGCTCCCGGCGCTCACGTCGGCGCAGCTCGCGGATCGACAGCTCGCCGGGAGTCGGCGTGCCGCTGGGCACGGCCGGTTCGTGTGCCCGGACCGCCGCGGCGCTCGCCACCGCCGGCAGCCTCACGACGAAGGTGGATCCGTCGCCCACCTTGCTCTGAACCGAGATGGTACCGCCGTGGCTCTTCACGATCCGCTGGCAGATGGCGAGCCCGAGTCCGGTGCCCTTCTGCTTGGTGGTGAAGAAGGGAACGAAGATGTTCGGTTGCTGCTCGGGGGGGATGCCCGGCCCGTCGTCGGGGACGTCGATCTCGACGAACTCGCCCGAGGCGCGCAGGTCCGCGTATCCCTCCGGCCCCCGGGTCCGGACCCGGATCGTCCCCGGCGCGGTTCCCAGCGCCTGGATCGCGTTCTGCACCAGATTGATGAGCACCTGCTTGAGCTGCTCCGGGTCGCCCTCGACGGCGGGCAGGTTCTCCCCCAGCTCCATCACCAGGGCCAGCCGCCCGGGAATCTCGTTCTGGATGAGCCGGATGGTGCGGCCCACCACCTCGTTGATGTCCACGGTGCCGAAGCTCTGCTTCAGCGGCCGGGCGTAGTCCAGGAACTGGGTCACCACGCCGTTGAGGCGATTCACCTCCTCGACGATGACATCCAGGAACTCGCCCTCCTCGCCGGCGCGGGGGCGCGGTTCCAGGCACTGGGCGGCGCCCTTGATGGCCCCGAGCGGATTGCGGATCTCGTGCGCCAGGCCCGCCGCCATCTCGCCCAGCGCGGCGAGCCGGTCCCGCTCCCGCATTCGCTCGTAGAGCTTGCTGTTCTCCACGATGGTCGCCAGGCGCTCGGCGACCTCCAGCACCATGGCGATCTCGTCGGAGGCGAAGGCCTCGGGCACCCGCTCGTCCCAGAGGTTCAGGAAGCCCACCACCCGGTCACCGCCCACCAGGGGCACGGTGAAGGCGGACTTGAGCGAGTGGAGCGCGGTCCGGGTGTCCAGCGTGCGCTTCAGCTCCTCGCGGCTCCGGCGGCCCTCGGCAGTGCGAGTCCGCATCTCGATGATCCGCCGCTCGAGGTTTTCTTGTAGAAGCGCCTTCTGCCCGCTCGCGGCTGCGGAGAGCAGGCCCCGGGCCGCCGCCGCATCGAGGAAGGGCACCGGCTCGGGACCACGGAAGTTGAGGCGCTGGAACCCCGGGCGGTCTTCGGCCAGCAGGTACACCGAGGCGTGGGTCACCCGGCGGGTCTCCTCCAGCGCATCGAGGATGACCGCGGTCGCCTCCCCGGGGTCGATGACGTTCGCCAGCCGGGTCCGGAGCGCGGCGAGTGACCTGAGCAGCTCGCTCCGCTCGCGGAAGAAGATGTGGACCACCTGCGCCTCGACCTTCGCCCGCAACGGCTCGAGCAGGATGCCGATGACGAACGCGGCGAGCACCGTGTTGAAGAGGTAGAGCGAGGTGTTCCCCTTCACCCAGGCGGTGAGCACCAGGAACACCGCGGCCAGCATCACCGCCAGCACCGTCTGGCTCGCCACCTTGCCCAGCAGCTCGTGGAGGTCCATCAGCCGCAGGCGGAGCAAGGTCTGGGCGAGGAAGAAGAGGTACAGCGTGGTCACCACCGGCCCAAGTGTGGGGAAGGGCAGGCCGAGCGTGGTCAGCCCGTCGAGGGCGGTGAAGAGCAGCGCCGCGGCCGCGCCGATGGCCAGGTAGGTGAGCCGCGCGCGCTCGGTCTTGGAGTCGCTCCGACGCACCCGGCGCACCAGGAGCGACAGCGACAGCAGCATGGTCCCGAAGCTCCACACCGCCACCACCGCCCTGCCCACTGCCGAGGTCGCCAGCGGTGTGACCGCCACCGTCAGCCCCAGCACCACGGAGAAAATCGCCACCCGCCGGGTCGTCCGCCGCCCCTGGCTCTGGCCTCCGAGGAACTCGAGGAAGAAGCCGAGGGCCGCCGAGGGCATGATCGCCGCGGAGAGCAGGCGCACGCCGATCGCCACCCGCACCGGCCAACCGGTGAGCCCACCGGAGAGAAAGACGCTCCGGAGGAAGTCCGAGAGGTAGAAGGCGCCGGCGGCGAAGGCGAAGACCCCGTAGGCGGTCAGCACCCGAGCGCGGCCGGAACGCAGCAGCAGCGACAGCCCGAGGGCGGTGGCCACGATGCTGGCGAGGAGTGTGGTCTGGGTGCGGATGTCCATCGGTCGGACGCCAGGCCAAGTCTAATCCCCAATGGTTGCGCGCGGTGGGCGGACCCTTCACACTCCGGGGGCTCGCCCGGCCCCCCGTGCTCCTCCCCCTCGTCGCCCTCCTCCTCGCCGCAGCTCCCGAGACCTCGCCGGCCACCCCCACCGACCCCGCCCCGGACGTGGAGCAGGGCCTCGTCCCGGACGACGTGACCGAGGTCTGGAACCCGGCATTCCCCTCCGGTCCGGCGCCGGCTTCCCCCCCACCGACCGGTCGGCGAGTCGCGCTCCGGACGCTGGATCCGGTGTTCACCGGCGAGCTGGCGGCGGCGCGCGCGGAGTTCGAGGCTGGACGGTACGACCGCACGGTCCAGCTCCTGTCCAAGGCCAAGAATACCCCGCCCGTCCGGTACCTGCGCGCGCTCGCGCAGCTGCGGGTGCGTCCCTCGGCGGGACCAGCGGCGGAGCTGGAGGCCCTGGCCGCCGAGCTGCCCGCCATCGCGGACCGGTGCCGGCTTCAAGCGGGGCTCGCCCGCGAGGAGATCGGCGAGCTCGGCGCCGCGAGCCGCCTCTTCACGGCCATCCCGCCGACCTCGCGCGTCTATCCCGATGCCCGGTTCGGGCTGGCCCGCGTCCTTCGCCGGCAGGGGAATCTCCGAACGGCCGGCGAGGTGCTCGATCCGCTCGCCCGGGGCGCCTCCCCGCTGTGGGGCCGCGACGTGGCGGCGGAGGCGCTGGTGACACAGGCGGACCTCGCCCGCGCCCGGCGCGACGGCGAGGCAGAGCGGCAGGCGCTGCTCGCGCTCTGGAGCGGTCACCCCCGCTCCCTGCTCGCGGCGCAGGCGGAGCGGCGGCTTGGCAAGGCTGCGCTCACCGTGCCGGCGACGGTCGCGCGCGCAGAGGCGCTCGTGGAGCTCCACCGCAACCGGCAGGGGCTGGAAACGATCCGGTCCGTGCTTCCACGCCTGAAGATTCCCGATCCCCTGGCTTGCCGGGCGCGACTCGTGGAGGGGCGGGCGCTGCGCAAGGAGCGGCGGCACTCCGAGGTCCCCGACGTGCTCCAGCCGGTGGTGCGTGGCTGCACCGACCAGGACCTGCGGGTGCGCGCGATGTACCTCCTCGGCACCTCGCAGGCGGTGGTCTCCCCGGCCTCGGCGGTGAGGACCTTCGACGCTCTGGCGAAGGAGTTCCCGGAGAACCCGCTGGCCGACGACGCGCTCTTCGTCGCCGCGGATCTGCTCGCCCAGGACGGCGATTCTGCCGGGGCGCTGGTCCGCCTGGATCGCATCGCCCAGCGGTACCCGGAGGGGGATCAGCTGGGCGAGGCGCTCTTCAAGGCGTTCTGGCTCCGGGACCGGGCCGGCGACGGGAAGGGCGCGCTCGCCGCGCTGGCGGCGCTGGAGACGGCGCGCGCCTCGGCCGAGGAGAGCTACGACGTGGAGCGGGCGCGCTACTGGCGCGGCCGGGTGCTGGACCAGCAGAAGCGCACCGACGAGGCGGTGGGCCTGTGGCAAGCGCTGGCGGTCGACCATCCCGGCACCTACTACGGGCTCGTCGCCCGCGAGCGGCTCGCCGAGCGGGACCCGGTGCGCGCCTCGCTGGTAGCCGCCGTGCTGGCGATCCTCCCTCCGGCGACTCCGCCGACCGAGCTCGATGCGGGCACGCTCCTCGGGGACGCGCACTTCCTCGCCGGGGTGGAGCTGCTCCGGCTGGGCTTCAACGACGCCGCCTCCTCCGAGCTACTCGCCGCCCGCCGCGCCGGCCAGCCGCCGGAGGCCCAGCGGCTGCTGGTGGAGGCGCTCGCTCGTACCGGCGACGTCCGTGCCGCGCACGGGGTGGCCCGGCTCGCGCTGCGGCGGGACCTCAGCGGGCCGGTCGCGCCGGGGGTGCGAGACCTCTGGGCCATCGCCTATCCGGATGCCTTCCGCGAGCTGGTGGTCCGCCACACCCGCGGCTCGCCGGTGGAGCCGGAGCTGCTCCAGGCCCTCATGCGCGAGGAGAGCGCGCTGGACCCGCGGGCGCTGTCCTGGGCCGGGGCGGTGGGCCTCACCCAGCTGATGCTTCCCACCGCCCGCGAGGTGGCGAGGTCCCTCCGTCTCCGGGCCCCCAGCGCCGAGCAGCTGCAGAACCCCTCGACCAACATCCAGCTCGGGGCGGCGTACCTCGGGCGGCTGCTCCAGCGCTTCGACGGGAACGTGCCGCTGGCGCTGGCCAGCTACAACGCCGGAGAGGGCGCGGTGAACCGCTGGCGAGCGGCCCGGCCGGAGGCCGAGCTGGATCGGTGGGTGGAGGAGATTCCCCTTTCCGAGACCCGCGGCTACGTGAAGCGCGTGCTCCGCAGCTGGAACACCTACCGGCTCCTCGGTGGGCGGCCGCTGCCGGGGGTGGTGAAGACCACCGCTCCGGCGGCACCGCGTGCGGAGCGCGAGCGATGAGCGACGGCGGCCTTCCGGCGGGAACCCGGGAACGGCTGCGCGCGCTGCCCTCGGTCGAGGCGGTGCTGGTCTCGGAGGCCGGCCGGGCGGCGCTGCAGATCCACCCCCGTCCGCGGGTGGTGGAGGCGATCCGGCGGGTGCTGGCAGTGCTCCGAGCGCGCATCCTCCAGGGCGAGGCGGCGAGCTTCTCCTCGGACGCGCTCGGACCGGCGCTGGTGGCGCTCGCCACGCCGGGCCTGCGGCCGGTGCTCAACGCCACCGGGGTGGTCCTGCACACCAACCTCGGCCGGGCGCCGCTCGCGCCCGAGGCACTGGCCCGGGTTCAGGCAGTGGGCCGGGGCTACTCCAACCTCGAGCTGGATCTGGAGTCCGGCGAGCGGGGCTCGCGGTTCGCCCCGCTCCTCGAGCCGCTCCGGGTCCTGACCGGCGCCGAGGACTCGATCGTGGTGAACAACTGCGCCGCGGCGACGCTCCTGGTCCTCACCGCGCTGGCCGAGGGGCGGGAGGTGGTGGTCTCCCGGGGCGAGCTGGTGGAGATCGGCGGCGGGTTTCGCGTGCCCGACGTGATGCGGCAGTCGCACGCGACGCTGGTGGAGGTGGGGACAACCAACCGCACCCGCCGCGCCGACTACGAGCGGGCGCTGTCGCCTGCCACGGCGCTGGTGACCAAGGTCCACCGGTCCAACTTCGCTCTGGTGGGCTTCACCGAGGAGACGACGGTGGAGGAGCTGGCCCGCCTGTGCCAGCCGCGCGGAGTGCCGCTGTTCGTGGACGCCGGAAGCGGGCTGCTCGACCCGCTGGACCTGCCGGGCGCCCCGGCCGAGCCCACGATGCGAGGGCACATCGAGGCCGGCGCCGACCTGGTGGCGTTCTCCGGGGACAAGCTGCTGGGGGGTCCGCAGGCCGGCATCGTGGTGGGCCGTGCCTTCTGGGTCTCCCGCCTTCGCGCGCATCCGCTCGCCCGGGCTCTGCGGGTGGACAAGCTCACCGTGGCCGCGCTCGAGGCCACCCTCCGGCTGGTCCAGGAGGGTCGGGGGGACGAGATCCCTGCCCGCGCCCTCGCGCTGGCTCCCGACCCTGTGCTGCGCGCCCGGGCGGACGTGCTCCGGCAACGCCTCGCGGAGAGAGGGGTGGAGGCCCGGGTAGTTCACGTGGAGGGGCAGGTGGGAGGAGGGACGCTCCCCCTGGCCCGTCCGCGATCCTGGGCCTGTGTCGTGGACGGGGACGCAGAGGCGCTCGCGGCGCGGCTTCGCGCCGGAGAGCCCTCGGTGGTGGGCCGGATCGAGGAGGGGCGCCTGGTGCTGGACGTCCGGTGCATCGATGACCCGGACCTCACCCGTCTCGCCGCGGCGGTGGTCGCCGCACGTGCGTTGCTTCCTGGCGCCTAGGTCGGAGTCCCCACTAGAATCCCGAGGCTGGCGACCTTCGCCGAACGTGAAGCGCTACGGCCTCAACAACGTGGTGGAGCTGACCCGGCCCCGACCACGACCAGACGAGCTGTCCGGGGGGCGTCGTGCGCGGCGCATCATCGCCGTGGGCGGAGGCAAGGGCGGCATCGGGAAGTCGCTGGTGTCGGCCAACCTCGGAATCGCCCTGGCGCGTGGGGGGCACCGGGTCACGCTGGTGGACGTTGACCTCGGAGGGGCCAACCTCCACACGTGCCTCGGCATCAACCAGCCCCAGGGCACGCTCTCCGACGTGGTGACCAAGGGCACCCGCATCGATGCGCTCGCCGCACCGACCGGCATCGAGAACCTGAGCCTGGTCTCCGGGGCGATGGACGCGCTCGACGCGGCCAACCCTCGTGCGCAGGCCCGGGCGCGACTGGTCGAGCAGCTGCAGACCGTGGAGGCGGACTACCTGGTCCTGGATCTCGGCGCCGGCACTTCGCTGCACACCATCGACTTCTTCCTCCTCGCCGACCACGGAGTGCTGGTCCTCCTTCCCGAGCCGACCTCGGTGGAGAACGCGTACCGCTTCCTGAAGGCGGCGCTGTTCCGGCGGCTGCAGCAGACCGCGCAGGCGCTGGGGGTGGCCCAGCTGGCGGAGGCAGCGCTCGGAAGCCAGGGAAGCGCGATGCGCACTCCGGCCGAGGTGGTCAAGGCGGTGGCGGAGAGCAACGCGGAAGCCGCCGCCCAGCTGGAGCGATCGCTGCGCGACTTCCGGGTGAAGCTGGTGGTGAACCAGGTCCGCTCCCCGGCTGACCAGAGCGTGGGACGGGCGGTGGTGGCGGCGTGGAAGAAGTTCTTCGGGCTGGACATGGATTACCTGGGGGCCATCGCCTACGACGACTCGGCGTGGCAGACGGTCCGGAAGCGCCGGCCGATGCTGGTGGACGCGGAGGAGTCGACGGCGTCGGCCAACGTCACGTCGGTGGCCGAGGCGCTGGTCGCGCTCGACCGGCCGAGGTCCACTGGCCGATGACAGTGACGGAGGAGCCGACGCTCTACGACGTGCTGGAGGTCGACCCGGCGTCGTCCATCGACGAGCTGCGGGCGGCCGTGGAGCGAGCTCGCGAGACGTACGGGACGGAGTCGCTCGCCGTCTACGCCCTGGTGGACGAGGGGCAGCTCGGCGAGCTCCGGGCCCGGCTCGACGAGGCCGAGCAGGTGCTGCTCGATCCCGCGCGCCGCGCGACCTACGACCGGTCGATCGGTCGCATCGGTCCGGCGACGCTGTGGGCCGAGGACGACGAGGACGAGGACGCCCTGCCGCTTCCGCCCATCGAGCCGGGACCGCATGCCCGGTCCGAAGGGCTCGAGGCGGACGATGGGGTCGAGGTGGAGGAGGAAGAGGAAGCGGAGCCGCCCCGCCAGCAGGCCCTGGCGTTCGAGGTGCCCGCGGCGTCCGGTGTCTTCGGGCGAGCTCCCGGGACGCAGCCGACCCCCGAGCACGTGACCGCGCCCCCGGAGCGAGCCGCGCGGCCCGAGGGCCTCCTCAGCGGCGACTGGGCCGCCGCGGTCCCCGGCGACCAGGCCACCCGACCCGTGCAAGAGCCGGCCGCGCCCGCTGCGCGGGAGGAGCGGACTTCCGCGCCTCCGCCGGAGGTCCCGGAGAGGATCGCCGCTTCCACCAGGGAGGAGAGCCCGCCGGATCGCACCGGGTTGCCTCCGCCGCTCGGGCTCCGGATCAGACCCGCTCCTCCCCGGCCGCTGCCGGAAGAGCCGGTCTTCGTGGAACCGGTGCCGCCGCCTCTTGCCCCTCCACCCGCCAGCACCGCCTCCGACCGCCCCCCGGAGCTCCCGACGCGGCCTCGCGAGAGCAGGCTCAAGCTGGACATCCCGGCAGACGCGGAGTTCAACGGCGAGCTGCTTCGCCGGGTGCGCGAGTCGTATGGGCTGTCGCTGCAGCAGGTTGCGGAGCGAACCCGCATCACCCGCATCCACCTGGAGAACGTGGAGGCGGACCGCTATGACCGGCTCCCCGCGACCGTGTACCTTCGTGGCATCCTGGTGAACCTGGCCCGCGAGCTGCGGCTCGATCCGGCCCGGGTGAGCAAGACTTATCTCCTCGCCGCCCAGCGCTCGCATGCACGAGGCTCGTGAGGAGCCGGAGAACTGACCGATGACCGACGAAGAGCGAACCAAGGCGCTGCGACTCGCCCGGGCGATTGCCTCCGACATCTCCCTCTACAACGAGCAGAAGATCATCAAGGGGATCGAGCAGGACAACCTCTTCGACGTCCTGAAGGAGGAGCTCGACGAGGGCCGGGACCTCTACCGGAGCCGCGTGAGCCAGGAGGTCTACACGACCACCAACTTCTTCGACCGGGCAGTGGTGGACATCATCGTGCGCGGCAAGGCGCACGTGCGATCGAAGATCTGGTGACGGCGCTCCGGGGCCGCGCCGGGCCCTCGGGACGGGGAGGCTGTGGGGGGATCCCGTGCATCTCACGGGGCGCGCGCGCTTCATTGCCCTGAGGAACGGAAACGCTCTGGGCTCGTCGACCTTGCCGGAGCGAAGCTGGTCTCGAGCTCCCGGCGCCGACGGGGTGCCGCGCTTGCCCAGCAGGGCGACGGAAACCGTTCGTCGTCGCCTGACCGACGCAGCGCCTCGCGGCGGCCGCCCGGCCGGAGCCGCAGCGGGCGCGCAGGGAGACGCGCTCAGAGGCAATAGCAACAACTATCACTGCTAGTGAATGTCCCGCACGGTGAATCGGCCACTTGCACTGGGCTGCGTCGCACGTTCCGTGATAGTTGTTGCTATTGCCTCTCGGCGCCTGGGACGGGGCCGCCGCCCGCGGCGGGACTCCCAGACGCGCCGTTCAGCACGGGTTCTCCGCGTACACTCGTTCGCTCGACGTGATCACCGAGCCTCAGCGCGGCACACCGAGCGGGGAGATGCACCGGTTCACCGTCGGTCCGGCGCTTCGAGGCGAGCGGCTCGACCGCGCGATCGCCTCGACCCTTCCCGAGCTCAGCCGGTCGCGCGTCCAGGGGCTGCTGGAGGCGGACCGGGTCCGGGTCGATGGGAAGCCGGCCCGCGCATCGCTCCGCCTCAAGGGGGGCGAGACGCTGGAGGTCTCCGTTCCTCCGCCAGAGCCGGCGATCCCCGAGGCCGAGGATCTGCCGCTCACCGTCCTCCACGAGGACCGAGACCTCCTCGTGATCGACAAGCCGGCGGGCGTCGTCGTCCACCCCGCGGCCGGACACGCCCGCGGGACCCTGGTCAACGCGCTCCTGCACCACGTGCGGGGTCTATCCGGCGTGGGAGGCGTGCTCCGGCCGGGCATCGTCCACCGGCTGGACAAGGAGACCTCGGGCTGTATCGTCGTGGCCAAGAACGACGCCACTCTCCGGGCGCTGCAGCGTGAGTTCCAGGCACGCACCGTCGAGAAGACCTACCTCGCGCTCGTTCACGGCCATCCGCCGGCGACCGGTCGGCTGGCCACGCTCCATGCTCGCCACCCTCGCGATCGAAAGCGGTTCACCGGGCGCACGAAGAACGGCAAGCCCGCTGTCACCACCTGGCGCGTGCGAGCGCTCGTTCACGGCGCCGCGTTCCTCGAGGTGGGCCTGGAGACTGGCCGCACCCATCAGATCCGGGTCCACCTCTCGGAGCTGGGTCACCCACTCCTGGGCGACGTCCTGTACGGCGGGACCCGGAAGGGCGATGCTCGGGTGAAGGCGGTGCAGGCTCGCCTCGGTCGCCAAGCGCTGCACGCATGGCGCCTCGTCTTTCCCCACCCGCGGACGGGCAAGCCAGTCCGTTGCGAGGCGCCGATCCCGGCGGACCTCGCCTCGGCGCTCGAGTCACTCGAGCGCGCTTGAACGGGACGCCGTCGTGCACGGACGACGCGTCCTGTGGCACTCAGAGCTCCGCGGGCACTCGCAGGCCGGTCGACGAGGCTGAGGACCGAATGACCGGTCATTCGGCGGCGCCACGAAGCCGACGAGCAGTCGCATCGTTCCCGCGGCCGTCGCGCAGACCAGACCACCGTCCTGGCCAGGGCTGTCCTTATAGGCCCGCCTAGAGGCCCGTCACCGACAGGGCGCCCTGCTGCCGCCGCGACAGGACCTTCACCGGAGGAATCGCCAGCACCCGCATGAAGACCTTGAGGAGGTCCGGGTCGAACTTGTGCCGCAGCTCGCTCCACATGAGCATCATCGCCACCTCGGGCCCGTAGGCGTCGCGGAAGGGCCGCTTGCTGGTGAGGGCATCGAACCCCGCGGTGATGGCGATGATCTTCGCATACAGCCCGAGCGACGACTTGGGGATGATCATCTGGATGTTGCCCCGCGCGTCGCGCACCGCCGTCCCGAAGTCGCTCTTGTACTCGAGCGTGGTCACCACCCGGTGCAGCGTGGTGCGGGTGAAGCCCTTCTCCATCAAGACGTTCCGCACCGAGATCAGCGGCGCGCGCGCGATCAGGCTCCGCTCGTCCGCCGTGAGCCCGCCCCGCTTGCCGGCCAGCTCGTCGGGGATGGTCGCCATCCCCACGTCGTGGAAGAGCGCGATGAACCCCAGGTCCCGGAGCTGCGCCTTGGTCAGGCCCAGCTCGACCCCGAACACGATCGAGAGAAGGCAGGTGTTCACCTGGTGGAACACCAGGTACTCGGACTCCTGGCGCATGGTGGTCATGCCCAGGAAGTGCACCTTCGCGTCGTAGCAGATGTCGACCAGGTCCTGGACGATGCGCAGCGCGCGGACCGCCATCATCGGCGTGCCCCTCCGCACCGAGTCCAGGTACTTGGAGATGAAGAAGACCGCGCGCGCGTAGACGGTGATCGCGTACTTCTTGCGGTCGACCTTCTCCTCGTCGTCGAGCTTTTCCTTCTCCAGCTTCTCCCGCAGCTTGCTCCAGCGGGAGATCTTGATCGCCAGGAGCTTTCGCCTGGCCAGGCCCTCCTCGTCGGGCAGCTCCGTCGTGTCCTTGGCGAAGATCCAGACGAAATTCTTCAGCTCGGCGATCTGCACCGGCTTGGCCAGGGTAAAGCCGCCCACGTCCTTGGCCCGCATCTCCTCGAGCAGATAGCGGATGTTCTCCACCGCGTTGAGCTCGACCTTCACCAGCATGTTGTTGACGTAGAACGAGCTCTTGATCCCCACCAGGTCGAAGCGGCCCTCCCTGGAAATGATGAGGTTCAGGGTGTCCTGGAGCGAGATCAGCGGGCGCTCGAAGACCGCGTTGTCCGGGTCGTACATCTTCGCCGAGCGCACGAGCATGTAGAGCGTCGACAGCACCGAGCGCGAGAGCTGCTGCAGCTTCTCGGAGTGGTCCCGGCCGAACTCGAGGATGCTCTCGTCTCCGGCGCCGCTGATCCTGAGATTGTCGGCCATCAGGACGTCTCCGGGGGCGCCGCGTCGCCGAACAGCTTCCGCCGCGTCTCGGCCAGGGCCCGGCGGGCGGCCACCAGCACCTCGGATGGCTGGCCGCGGTCCTCCACCACCGACTGCAGCGCCTTGTAGGACTGGATGGACTGCACTCCGGCGAGCCCGTGGACCGCGAGCAGCTTCTCCTCGAGCACCCGGGCGCGGTTCCACAGCTGCGCCTTCTCCGCGAGCAGCTGCGTCATCCAGGAGAGCGCGATCGGAAGCCCGGTGCTCCCCAGCGCGGTGTAGAACGCCGCCTGCTCCTCGGGGCTGCGCTTCTTGAACTGGCCGCCCTTCACCACCCCGATGAGCTGCTGGTAGGCCTGCTCGCGGTCGTACTCGGGGAGCAGTCGCGCCGCCTGGACCCGCACCTGTGCGTTGTCGTCCTTGAGCGCCTCGGCGATGAGCCGGCGAGACTCGACGCTTCGCCCCCGGGCAATGGTGCCCATCACGTCCAGCCGCACCGCGAGGTTCCGGTGCTTGAGCACCCGGCCGAAGAACTGCATCCGGTCGGGGTGCTGGGCACGCTCGAGCACGTAGACCATGTCCCGCACCGTCATCGGCCGCTCGGAGGACAGCCGCTGGATGATCGGGGTGGCGTTGGCCTTGCAGAACTCCGCGATCACGTCGCAGAGCACGAGGCGGTGCTCGGGCGCGTCCAGGGTCTCCAGGACGTCGAGGAGGGTGGGCAGGGTGCTCGGCTGGAGCGAGGACAGGTAGCGGCCGATGTCCGCCAGCACGCTGGGACGGGCGGTCCTCAGCACGTCCGCGACACGGACCAGCCGCTGCTCCTCGCCCATCTTGTCCACGAAGGTGGCCTTGAGCCGCCGGATGCCGCTCATCCCCGGCCGGTCCTCCATGGCGCGGAGCTTGAGGACGATCTGGTTGAGGATCGCGAAGTCCTCCTGGAGGAGCAGCGCGTCCAGGAGC
>JBKPMY010000265.1:0-16129 GCA_046732375.1 Myxococcota bacterium | reverse complement strand
CGAACACGTGCAGCTCGAAGTTCCCCTGGCCGAACAGCCCGTCCACGATGGCCGTCACCGTCTGTCCCTGCACCAGATCGACCAGCACGGTCTCAGCCACGCCTCCCGCAGGGAAGGAATAGTAGTAGCCGCTGTCGATGCAGTGCCGGGTATCGTCGGCGCTCCAGTTGTCCCCGTCGCTGAAGTGGAAGGGGTAGATGTTCCAGCTCTCCGCCGGGTAGTCGGCGCGGATGATGTCCCGGCAGAGCTTGTACGCCGAGCTGATCATCGTGCCGCCCGACTCGCGGGTGTGAAAGAAGGTCTCCCGGTCCACCTCGCGGGCCACCGCGTCGTGGATGATGTAGCGGCAGTCCAGGCCCTTGTACTGGTGCCGCAGCCAGGTATCGAGCCAGAAGCTCTCGATGCGGACGATTTCCTTTTGTTCGTCCCCCATGCTGCCGGACACGTCCATCATGTAGATGATGACCGCGTTCGTCTCCGGCAGGTTCTGCATCCGGTAGCTCCGGTAGCGCCGGTCCTCCCGGGTGGGGATGATCACCGGGCGCTGCGGATCGTAGGTACCGAGCGCGATCTGCCGCCGCAGGGCCTGCTTGAAGGTGCGTTTGAAGTGGCGCAGCGACTCGGGGCCGGTGGTGTTGACCCCGGTGTACTTGATCTTCTGGGCGACCACCTGCTCTTTGCCGCGCCGCTCGATGTTGGGGAGCTGCAGCTCCTCGCCGAGGATCGAGGCCAGCTCGTCGAGGCTGACGTCCACCTCGAGCGCGTGGTCTCCCTCGCCCTGGCCCGCCTTGTGCCCGTCGCCGGGCTGGACCGACCCCGGAGCGAGCTGCTGGCCCACCTCGCCGTCGCCCTGACCGACGCCGCCCTGCTCCTTGTGCCCGTACTTGAAGTGGGGAATGTCGATGAAGGGAATGGGGATGGAGATGGTGTCCTTCCCCCGCTTCCCGAGCATCTCGCCCTTCTGCACGTAGCGGCGGAGGTTGGCCTTGATCTTCCCGCGGACGATCTGTTTGAAGCGCGAGTGATCCTGGTGAATCTTCAAGGACACTTCTACTCCTTGGCGTCCCCGCGCGCGAAGATGCTGGCAACGAAGTTGAGGACGTCGGTGGAGCAGATCTCGCAGTACCCGTAGTTCTTCATCAGCCGGTCCTTGACCAGGTCGATCTTCTCCTGCGTCTCCTTGTCGACGACGCTGGAGACCAGATTCTTCAGCTTGATGCTGTCCTTCTGGTCCTCGAAGAGCTTCAGCTCCAGCGCCTTGTGGAGCCGCTCGTTGGTCCGGTAGTTGAAGGTCTTCCCGTCCACCGCGAGCGCGCCGATGTAGTTCATGATCTCGCGGCGGAAGTCGTCCTTGCGACTCTCGGGGATGTCGATCTTCTCCTCGATGCTCCGCATCAGCCGCTCGTCCGGCTCCTCGTACAGCCCGGTGTACTTGTTCCGGACCTTCTCCTTCTGGGTATAGGCCTTGATGTTGTCGATGTAGTTGCCGCAGAGCTTGCCGATGGCGTCCTCGTCGGCGCTGATCGCCCGCTGGACCTCGTTCTTGACGATGTCCTCGTACTCCTGCTTCACCGTGGTGAGCAGCTCGCGGAAGCGCTTCCGCATCTCGTCCGAGGTGATGAGGCTGTGGCCCTTCAGCCCGGCCTCCAGCTCGTTGAGCACCATGAAGGGGTTGATGCACCCCTCGCCCTTGTCGCTCACCAGCGCGTTGCTGATCTTGTCCTGGACGTAGCGAGGGCTGATCCCCTCCAGCCCCTCACGGGAGGACTCCTTGCGGAGCTCCTTGATGTTGTCCTCGGTGAAGTTGGGCAGGGTCTTGCCGTTGTAGAGCTTCAGCTTCTGGAGCACCGTCAGGTTGTGCTTCTTCGGCTCCTCCAGCCGGGTGAGCACCGCCCACATCGAGGCCATCTCCAGGGTGTGGGGCGCGATGTGCTTGCCCTTGATCGCCTTGGCGTTGAAGTCCTTCTCGTAGATCTTCTGCTCCTCGGCGAGCTTGGTGATGTACGGGATGTCGATCTTGACGGTGCGGTCCCGCAGCGCCTCCATGAACTCGTTGTTCTCCAGCTTCTTGTACTCGGGCTCGTTGGTGTGCCCGATGATGACCTCGTCGATGTCGGTCTGGGGGAACTTCTTCGGCTTGATCTTGTGTTCCTGGCTGGCGCCGAGGAGGTCGTAGAGGAAGGCCACGTCCAGCTTCAGCACCTCGACGAACTCGATGATGCCGCGGTTGGCGATGTTGAACTCGCCGTCGAAGTTGAAGGCCCGCGGATCCGAGTCGCTGCCGTACTCGGCGATCTTCCGGTAGTTGATGTCGCCGGTCAGCTCGGTGGAGTCCTGGTTCTTCTCGTCCTTGGGCTGGAAGGTGCCGATGCCCACCCGGTCCTTCTCGCTGAAGATCAGCCGGTTGACCCGGATGTGCTGGATGAGCCGGCCGAAGTCACCGCCCTCCTGGGTCATCAGCTCCTTGAAGACGAAGCGGCAGGCGGGGCACAGCTCGTTTCCCTCGGGGATGGTGAAGTCCCCGCCGTCGGTGAGGTCGGCGAAGATCTTCGGACGCCACTCGCGGGGGATGAGGTTGAGCGGCTCCTCGTTCATCGGGCACTTCATCCGCTCCTTGTGGACCGTGCCATCCGCGGCCTTCTTGTCGATCACCCAGGTGAAGGTGTAGGCGGCGCCCTCGGGCGACTTGCTGTACTCCTCCATGCCCTTCTTGAGGAGCCGCGCGATGGTGCTCTTGCTCGAGCCCACCGGCCCGTGGAGGAGGATGACTCGCTTCTCGGTGCCGTACTGCTGGGCCGCGGACTTGAAGACGTTGACCAGCTTCATCAGCGGCACGTCGAGGCCGAAGATCGCGTCGCGGCCACCGAAGCGCTCGTCGCTGAAGAAGTGGTAGCGGATGAGCTTCTTCTTGTTGTCGATGTACTCCGTCTTTCCGTGGCTGAGGATCATGTCGTAGATCCTCTGGAAGGCGGTGCGGGTCACCCGCGGGTTCTGGGATATGAGAGCCAGATAGTCCTCGAAGCTCCCCTCCCAGTGCAGCTCCGCGTACTGCTTGCTGTCCTGGAGCTTCGCGATCCGCTCGACCCACGAGCCCTGCGCTGCAATCGTCATGTGTCGTCTCGATCCTCTGGACGCTCCGCATGGGCGGGCGCCCACAAACCCCACACCGGCGCGGGGTGGGACCGCGCGAAGCGTGTCCGGTGCTGATGGGGCGGACGGCTCCCGGAGCCCGGGGGCTCCCTGGGAAGCGCCGTCCCGCGCGACCGGGACGCGGGGTGGAGACTTCCTGACTCCTGGAAGCTTATTCGTTCCGCTCCACCGCTTCCAATGCCCCCCGGGTCCCTGCTAGGCGCAGCGGACAGATCGATGCCCACACCGTTCGTCGCGCCCCGGATCGAGGACTCCTCGGTTGCCGGCTCCCCTCCCCGCGTGTCCAGCGAGGAGGCGAGAGCGCTCTACCGTTTGCTCTTCGCCTGCGCCCTGGTCCTACTTCCACGGCTGGCCGTCTTTCCGTGGAGCGAGAACCTCTACGGTGACGCGGTGGTCCGGACCGAGCTGGCCCAGCGCTGGCTCCAGAACCCTCACTGGATTGCCCACATGGACGACGGGGCGTTCCAGTATGGGCCCCTGCAGATTTACCTCGTGGCCGGCGCGCTGGCGCTGGGCATCGACCGGGAGGACGCCGGGAGGTGGGTGAGCCTCATCTTCGGGGTGCTGTCGGTCTTACCGCTGTGGTCGCTGTCGCGAAGGCTGGGAGGCCTCCAGGCCGCGTGGTGGGCCACGGCCGGCCTCGCGCTGTGGGGCATGCACATCCAGATGTCCACCACCGCGGGCAGTGAATCGGTGGGCCTGTTCTTCGTGCTCTGGTGCCTGGCGCTCCTGGCGGAGGGGCTGGAGGAGAACCGGTTCGGACCGCTGTTCGGCAGCGCGCTGGTGCTGAACCTCGCCTGCGCCGTGCGCTACGACAGCTGGCTCCTCATCCCGCTCGTCTCCGTCCTCCTTCTGCTGGGGGACAAGGACCGGGTCGCGGCGATCACGCGCTCGGTCTGCTACGGGCTCCTGTCGCTCCCCTTCGTCGCCGCCTGGATGCAGGGGAACGAGCGGGCCAAGGGCGATCCCTTCGCCCCCATCAAGTACATCGAGAGCTTCCACCAGGCCTGGGTGGCGGAGGGCGTGGCCCGCTGGAGCTCGATCGGATACCGGGCGCAGAACCTCTTCTTCTGGCCGGCCGTCGCGCTCTTCACCCTGTCGCCGCTCATCGCCTGGTTCGGCGCGCGGGGGATGGTGCGCATCTGGCGGCAGCGGCCCGAGTACCGCTGGTTGATCTGGGTCGTGCTGGCCCCCACCGCGTACTTCGCCTTCCGGGGGGTGGTGCTCCTCAACTTCGTGCCCCTGGCGCGGTTCGCGGTGACTCAGGTGGCGTTGCTCCTTCCCTTCGTCGGCGTCGGGTACCTGGCGACCGTCGAGGGTCGCTCGGCCCTGGCGCGGCGGGTGTGGGCCGGTGCTGCGCTCGGCCTGGCGGTCCTCTTCCCGGTGGTGGTCGGCGCCCTCACCGTGGATCGGGACGACCAGGTGGCCACCTCGCTCCGTCCGGTGAGCCCGGTGTCCACCAACCCCCCCGCAGTGATGAAGGTCGCCCGCTGGCTGAAGGCCGAGGTCGCGCCAGTGGATGGCGCCGCGGTCCTCGACGTGGACAACCAGTACTGGGACCTGCAGATCGCCTTCTTCAGCGGCCTTCCGGACACCCGCATCTCTCGGATGCGCTGGGACATCTTCCGCAAGCAGCTCGCCGAGCAGCGGCCGGAGGTCCTGGTGCGGCGAGAGGGCGGTTCGCTGGAGAAGGAGCCTGACTTCCTGCTCCAGGGCGATACCATCTCCTTCGACGGGGACGGCTGGGAGGAGATTCCCGGCTTCCAGAAGCCGTGGCACGTCTATCGTCGCGCCGGCACGCACTAGAGGGCCTCACATGACCCAGGCAGCCACCGCCGTGACCCGCCCGGACGCGCGCACTCCTCAGAAGTGGGTGTCCTTCACCGTCCTGTTCCTCATCGAGATGTGGGAACGGTTCGGCTACTACGGGATGACGGCGGTCGTCGTCCTCTACATGGTGAAGAAGCTCGGTTACAGCGACGACCGGGCGAACCTCACCTTCGGCGCCTTCGTGGCGATGGCCTACGCCTCGCCGGCGGTGGGCGGATGGCTGGGCGACAAGGTGCTCGGCACCCGGCGGATGACGTTGATCGGCGCGACCATCCTCGGCATCGGGTACGCGCTGCTCGCCACCCCCGGCGCCCCGTTGTTCGTCTCGCTGGGGGTCATTGCCGTGGGGAGCGGACTCTTCAAGCCCAACCCGGCGAACCTGGTCTCCAAGGTGTACGAGGGCAACCCCGCGAAGATCGACTCGGCCTTCACCCTCTATTACATGGCGGTCAACCTCGGCTCGACGCTCTCTCAGACCGCCACGCCGCTGATCGCCGAGCGCGTGAGCTGGCATCTGGCTTTCGCCGTGTGCGCCGGTGGCCTCGCGCTGGGCATCCTGAACTACTTCTTCATGAGCCGCTTCCTGCGGCACGTGGGATCACCACCGGACTTCCAGCCCTTCCCCTGGGGAAAGTTCCTCCTCACGATCGCCGGGTGCCTGGCCGCCGTCGCCTTCGTCTCCTTCGTCGTGCAGAACCTCACGGTCGCCCGGGCGATGGTCTGGCTCGCCACGGTGGTGATGCTGGGGATCTTCGCGATGCTCATCGCCAAGGGGACGCAGAAGGAGCGCAGTGGACTCATCGCGGTGCTGATCCTCACCGCGCAGGGCATCATCTTCTTCGTCTTCTACCAGCAGATGTCGACGTCGCTGACGCTGTTCGCAGACCGCAATGTGGACCTGAACTTCCTCTTCGGCTACCGGGTGCCGGCCGGACAGGTTCAGGTGCTGAATCCGTACTGGATCTTCGTTCTGAGCCCACCGCTGGCCTGGTTCTACACGTGGATGAGCAAGCGGTCGGGCGGAGATCTTCCGGTCGCCTTGAAGTTCGCCCTGGGCTTTGTCGTCCTGGCGATCGGGTTCTTCGTCTTCGGGGGAAGCGGCTACACCGCCGGGCCGGACGGCAAGGTGTCCCTGTGGTGGATGATCCTGGGCTACGGCCTGATGTCGCTCGGCGAGCTGCTGATCAGCGGCCTCGGCCTGGCGATGGTGGCGCGCTACGTGGCCCCGAAGCTGCGCGGCTTCCTGATGGGCACCTGGTTCCTCGCCACCGGCATCTCGCAGTACCTCGGGAGCTGGGTGGCGACGTTCGCCAGCGTCCCTCAGAACGTGACCGACCCGAACCAGACGCTGCACCTCTACATGCGGCTGTACTTCTGGCTCGGCTGGGTGGCCGTGGCCGGGGCGATCATCTCCTTCGCGCTGCTGCCGCTGATGAAGCGCCTGTCGGCACAGTCGGCCCAGTCGCACGATGTCACCGCTTCCGCAGCCGCGTCCGCCGCCTGAACGGGACCTGCTTCTGGTGTTTCCCCAGTGGCAGGGGGCCGGCGACGTTCCGGGCCTGAGGGAGTCCGCCCTCGCCATCGCCGGGGTGATCTCCGGCAACCGAACACGGGTCGAGGTTCCGGTCGGGCCGGGACACCCGCTCTCGAGGGAACGCGGAATCGAGGGGAGATCGGAGCTGCTGTTCCAGCTCGTGCGAGCCCGCGAGCTTCTCGAGGCCGAGCAGCCGGCTCGGGTGCTCGCCGTGGGAGGCGACTGCGGGATCGAGGTCCCGGTGATCTCCTATCTCTCGACGAGGTACG
The DNA here is from genome assembly GCA_046732375.1 of Myxococcota bacterium. Taxonomy (GTDB): domain Bacteria; phylum Myxococcota; class Myxococcia; order Myxococcales; family Myxococcaceae; genus RPRB01. The sequence goes on along the minus strand of JBKPMY010000265.1, from coordinate 9,346 downwards.
ACGGGGATCTGACCGTACTCTGGCTCGACGCGCACCCGGATCTCAACACGCCGGAGAGCTCACCGAGCGGCGCGTTTCACGGCATGCCACTCCGCGTGCTTCTCGGGGAGGGAGATCCGGAGTTCACTGCGCTGGTGGACCGGCCGCTCCGGACGGAGCAGATCATCCTCGCCGGCACCCGGTCGTTCGATCCGCCGGAGCTGGCGACCATCGAGCGCTACGGACTTCGCCTGTTTTCTCCGGGGGAGGTCGGGCCAGGCGTGCCGGAGCTGGTCCGTTCGATCCGCGACGCGGGCAACGGCCGCGTCTACGTTCATCTGGACCTGGACGTCTGCGAGCCGCGGGAAGTGCCTTGCGTGGCTTGCCCCGTCTCCGGCGGACTGCCCACGTCAACGCTGCTCGGTCTCCTCGATGCGCTTGCCAGCGAGCTGACCATCGTCGGCGCAGGAGTGACCGAGGCGCTCTTCGACGGCCGCCCGGTCCCAGCAGAGCTCCAGCCAATCCTCGAGCGGCTTGCTCGGCTGTGACGTCAGCCAGCGAGCGCTGAGCCAGACCGCGAGCCGTCCTCTTCGTCCGATGCACGACCGCCCGGGACGTGACGAGCGCGACCGCGAGCGCCGACGGCAGGCGTCGAAAACCGGACCACGATCGCTGTCTTCCTCCGATGCACGACCACCCCGGAAGTGACGGACGGCCGTGACGTCCGACAGCGAGCGCTGAACCGGACCGCGATCCGTTCTCTTCATCCGATCCAGGAGCACGGCGATGCATCGCGCGTGCACTCGCGTGTCACCTTGGAGGCTCTCGGCAATCGATCACTTCGGGAGCAGTTCCGGCGGAGGACAAGAGCCATGCGGAGAGCGTTCAGACGACATTTCACCCGTACCGCAGATCGTGACTTGCCGATCGTCCTGCTCCTGTCGTTCCTGGTCGCGGTGCTTGGATGTGGCAGCTCGGACTCGGGACCCTCCAACGCCGATCTGGTCGCGCAGGGCAAGCAGACGTTCCGGTTCGACACGTTTGGCGACGAGACGAAGTGGACCGACGCGCTGCGGATGAACGAAGCGATCAGCACGGTCGACCCGACCACTGCGCTCCAGGTCGGGCTGAAGGTGGATTCCGAGGCGCTCCCGGCCGCAGTGGTCAGCCGCATCCAGAACGGATCCATCAGCCTGACCGATCCGGCCACCACGATCGCGCTGCTGAAGCTCGATGCGGTCGTCGGGGTCAAAGGCACCGTGACCACCGTGAATGGCAAGGACACGCTCACCCGGGTCGGCATCACCTGTGCGCTCTGCCATTCGACCGTGGACGACTCGTTCGCCCAAGGCATCGGGAAGCGCCTCGATGGCTGGCCGAATCGCGACCTCGACGTGGGCGCGATCGTCGCGCTCTCCCCCGCGCTCGATGACGCGACCAAGGCAGTCTTCAAGAGCTGGGGCAAGGGACGGTACGACCCCCGCTTCAACCTCGACGGCAAGAACGGCCCCCAGGTCATCCCGCCCGCCTACGGCCTGCAGAACGTCAACTCGGTCACCGCGACCGGCGACGGCACGGAGGTCGCGTACTGGAACCGGTACGTGGCCGTGACGCAGATGGGCGGCCATGGTTCCTTCTCCGAGCCCCGGACGGGTGTCTCCGTCACCAACGGGACCGACGATCTGGTGAGCAGCAAGCTGCCGGCGCTGCAGGCCTACCAGCTCTCGATTCCTGCCCCCGCGCCCCCGGCCGGCAGCTTCGACCAGACCGCCGCCGCCCGGGGGAAGGTGGTCTTCGACGGGACCTGCGCCACCTGCCACAGCGGACCCGAGTTCACGGACGCCAACACCCGCCTCCACCCGGTCAGTGACTCCATGGGTGAGCCCGAGCCAGCCGGCGTTCCCAGCTACGCGTCGCGGAGCGCTACCAAGATGTACCGGACGGCCCCGCTGAAGGGCATCTGGCAGCATCCGCCCTACTTCCACAACGGGACGGCGGCCACGCTCGAGGACGTCGTGGCCACCTACAACGATCGGCGATCGCTCGGCCTGACCTCGGCCCAGAGCGCCGACCTGGTCCAGTACCTCAAGTCGCTCTAGGCCGGGGCCGCCTCAAGCCTTCCTGAGCCAGCCGTGCCGCGTGTGGCTCGGGCTGGGCCCCGCGGCGAGGTAGCGCTCGCGCAGCTTGCTGAGCATGTCGTTGAGCGCGAACTGGGGGAACTCCATCATCTTCTTCAGCGCGATGGGGATCAGCGACTCGAAGTTCCAGGGCACCGGATGGTAGCGGTGGTCGTTCTCGTCCTCGCAATCACGGTCCTGGGTGGTCAGCCGACCGTTGACGTTCTTGATCCCGTAGAGGCGGGCATTGTTCAGCCCGAGGATCTTCCGCTTCGCTCTCTCGGTGAGCGCCGGATAGCCGTACTTCTGCTGCATCCACTCGGGGATCTGGAAGCGCCAGAGCGCCTCGATCTGCCACTGGGGTGAGCCGTACCAGACCGCGTCCGAGCCGAAGAGAACCCGGTCCTCCCCGAAGAACCGCAGCGCCTGCCCCAGGATGTGGGCACAGACGCTGGGGAAGGTGATGACCGACGAGGCGAAGGTGGTCCCCAGCTCAGCGTAGACGTTGGGGTACGGCGCGCTGTCCACCAGGAAGCGCGTGGTCCACAGGATGTCCGGCACTCCCTGACGCAGGTTGCCGGACTGAACGTCGAGGAGCGCGTTCCGCACCCAGAATCCGGGACGGATGCACGAGTGGTAGATGAGGAAGTTGAGCATCGGCCAGTCCTTGGCCGCCTTGGGGATGTCCGTCGGGAACCCCAGCGGCTCCGACGAGGGATCATCGGGCGCGGTGGTGGACAGGCCCTTGTGGATGCAGATGTTGTAGAAGCCCGGATGGCTCTTCAAATAGTGCCGATACTCGGGCGCGGTGATCACCTGGTACATCGGGTAGGCCACCTGCTCGTCGTCCAGCACCCACCGGGTCATCAGGCTGTCGGGGTTGCTGTCCAGCTTCGCCGAGTTCGCAGAGGTGTAGCCCTTCCAGGAGTCCGGGCGCAGATTCTCGATCTGCCAGCGGTGGTAGTCGCCGAACACCGGGTCGTTCTGGTTGCCCACCCCGGGAAACAGCTGGCCGTGCGCGAGCATCCTGGTCGAGCCGGCGATCTCGTTCACCCAGTCACGCACCGAGGCAGTCTGCGGGGCGGAAAGGAATTCGCCAGCCTCGGACTCCTTGATGTTCTTGGGCGGGCGCGGCGTGCCCTGGTCCGGCACTGCCGAGCTGGTGTTGTTGCTCAGCACTCCGATGGTGACCTGGCTGTCCAGGTACACGTCCTTCATGAACTGAACGAGGTGGAAGTTGGAGTTGAGGTTCGGCAGCCCGACCAGCTTCGGGTTCCAGGGCGTGTTGATGCCCCCCAGCTCGTCCGGGAGGTCCGTGGGGTTGAAGACGTTGTGATTGCCCTGGGCGATGTCGCGGAGCGCGTTGCCGGGCCCGGTGCGACTCGAACGGATGGTGTGCAGCTGATCGTCGAAGACGAAGAGGTTGCGCGGTGGGCCGTGCATCCCGTGCGCCTCGCGCTCGAAGATCTCGTCCTTGCTCACCTTGAAGAACTCGGCGCCGTGCGCCTCGTTCATCGCGAGAAAGGACACGGCGAACCCACCCGTGCCGGCGAGGAACTGGCGCCGACTCACCCCGAGCCGGCGCGCCGCCCGGTCGGAGAGCTCGAGGATCCGTCGCTCGACCTGCTTCTGTTCCGGCGTCTGCGGATTCGGCAGGTACTCTCCGTTGGAGACCATCTGGGTTGGGACGGGTGATCTCAGCTCGTCCCCTCCCTGATCAGCGGGCTCGAGCCGATCGAGCTGCTCCTCGCTGAACCACGACTCCTCCTCACGCGATCCAGGAACCCTCTGCTTGCCCATGCCGCCCTCCCTCACGGGGGTGGGCGAGGACCCGAGGTGAAGTCCCCGGTCCCGCTCCACCAGGCGCGCAGCGGTACGTCCACCGGTTGGCGCGAGCAATGACGTTGCGAGAGCACGCGTTTGGGTGCGCCTGCTCGCCTGCTCGGGACCGTTGATGGCGTGCACCGACGTCGCGGCGCGGCTTGCGCCACCGGGTGATGACTGCGTCCTGGGAAAACTCGCAGCGCCGTGCGGAAACTTGCGTTGTCTTGCGGAAACTTGCGGAGACGCGCAGGGGGCCGGACCTTGGCCCCGCGCTCACCGACCCGTGCGCCCGCGTCGCCGCTGCTCCGACCAGTAGTCCACCTGCCACTTCTTCACCGCGGCGTTGTGACACTGCAGCGTGGGGCAGAAGACGTGAGTCCCGTCGTTCCGGGAGACGAAGTACAGATCGTTGCACGCCGCGGGGTGGGTCACCGCCTGCAGCGCCGCGGCGCCCGGGCTGGCGATGGGCCCCGGCGGGAGCCCCTTCACCGTGTAGGTGTTGTACGGGTGGGGGGTGAGCAGATCTTGCCGGGAGATGTTCTTCACGAACTTCCCGCGGATCATCATCATCGCGTAGAGCACCGTGGGGTCGGTCTGGAGCGGCATCCCCCGCCGGAGCCGGTTGAGGAAGAGGCAGGCGATGCGCGGCCGCTCCTCGGTCGCACCGGTCTCCTTCTCCACGATCGAGGCCAGGGTCACGATCTGGAGCGCGTCGAGATGGACGGCCGGATCCTTGCTCGCCTCCGCGGACCCGAGCTCCTCCAGTGTCCGCGACACCATCTTCCCCAGCACGCTCTCCTCGGTGTACCCGTGGGTGAAGCTGTAGGTGTCCGGGAAGAGGAAGCCCTCCAGCCGCGAGGCGGGAACGCCGAGCTTCCGCACGAACGCGGGATCCGCGGCGAGCGCCTCCAGCCGGTCGAGCCGGAGCTTGAGCTGGGAGGACGCGAGCAGGGGGAGGATCTCGTCCAGCCGCAGTCCCTCGGGGATGGTCACGTGGTACGTCTTCTGCTGTCCGGCGATGATCTTCTGGATGGCCTGCTCGGGGGTCACCGGCAAGGTGAACTCGTACTCGCCCGCACGGAGCTTCGGTCCGAGCTTCTCCCGGCGGAGCCAGGCGTAGGCGAGCTCGGCATCGACCACCACGCCCGCCTGGGCCAGGACGTCGGCGACGCGCCGCGGGCCGCTGCCGGGAGGGATGGTGACGTCCTTCGTGCCCGGCGCACCGGCCGACGTCACGGCGAACTCGGAGATGCGCCGGTCGCGCCACCACCACCAGGCCCCGGCTCCCGCGGCGGCCAGCACTACCAGCAGCAGCAGCACCCCGAGCGCCCGCTTCAAGGCTCGTCCCCGTGTGCCGGGGCGCGCCGGGCGTCGAGCCAGCCCTGGAGGATGAGCGCCGCGGCCACCCGGTCCACCACCGCCTTCCTCCTGGCCCGCGACAGATCCGCCTCGAGCAGCACCCGGTTGGCGGCTGCGGTGGTCAGCCGCTCATCCCAGTAGTCCACCGGGAGCCCCAGCTGGCGCGCGACCGCCTCGCCGAAGCGGCGCGCCTCGACCGCGCTCGGGCCCTCGCTGCCGTCCATGTTGAGCGGAAGGCCCACCACCACGTGCTCCACCGAGTGGTGCTCCGCGAGGCGCCGGAGCTCGGTGAGGTCGGCGCGGAGGTTCGTCCGGCGCAAGGTGGTGACTGGCTGCGCGGTCAGCCCCAGCCCGTCGGAGACCGCCACCCCGACGGTCCTGGTGCCCACGTCCAGCCCGAAGCTCCGCGTCATGCACCGGGCAACATACCAGCCTCCGGCCGGCGTCCCGTCGCGCGGACGGGCCCATCCTTTCCGAGGGACGTGCCCTCGTCGCTCCGCGCCGGCCGCACCCGGCACCCTTCTTGAAGTCCTCTCTTCCGCCCGGCAGTCGCCCGGGGGAGGGGGACGGATGGGACTGTTCGACTTCATCGGGGACGCGTTCGGGGCCATCACCGCGCCGTTCACCGCGGTCATCGACGCCGGCACCAAGCTGCTGGGCCTTCCGCCGGTCATCGGGGACGCGTTGAAGATCGCAGTGGGGGCGGCGACCGGGGACTTCGTCACCTTGATGCAGGGGAGCGCCCAGCTCCTGAAGGACCTGGCTGCGAGCGCGGCGGAGACCGAGTACGCGCCGCCGAAGGACGAGGCCTACGGCAGCACCGACGGCTGGGCACCCACCGCCTCACTCAAGGCGAACGGCGGGGCCGGTGCTCCCTCGGGCGTGGACAGCGCGGCCGGGGACGCCGTCATCGGAGACGTCACCGACCCGGTCCTCGGCTCTCCGAGCGATGACGAGGACCCGGAGGAGGCGCGCGCCCTGGACACCCTGAGCCGGAACTTCGACGCGCTGAATCGGGATCCCGGGCTTCTGGGCGCCTTCGGAGACAGGGTCATCACCGAGGAGGAGCTGCGAGAGACCGCCGAGGACCCGGACGCGCGGCTCGACCTGAAGCGAGCCGCCCGGTACGTCCTGGACCGCCCGGATCTCCTGGACCGTCTGCTGCGCTCGAAGGACGGGGACGATCAGGGCATCGCCCGCAGCGACATCGACCTCGCGCGGGAGGAACGGGGAACAGAGGCCAGCGCAAGCACCGGCGAGACCCCCGCGCTGGACGACGGCGGCGTCGCGGCCTCCGCGGCCAGCGAGCTGGACCCGGAGGAGCACCAAGCGCTCGAGACGCTGCGGCAGAACTTCGACGCGATGAACCGTGACCACGGCTTCCTCGGCGCCTTCGGCGACAAGGTGATCACCGAGAAGGAGCTTCGGGAGACGGCCGAGGACCCGGATGCCTCGCTCGAGCTGAAGCGGGCCGCCCGCTACATCCTCGACAACCCGGACCTGATGGAGCGCCTGTCGCGATCCAAGGACGGGGACGACCAGGGAATCGCCCGCGGCGACATCGACCTCGCCGCGGAGGCGAGCGAGGGCCCGGGGGGATCCGCTGGTTCCAGTGGCGCCCGGCTGCCGGCGGGAAGCGACGAGCTCTCGGCCCTCCAGACGATCCTCGCGAGCTTCGACTTCCTCAACGACCGGAACCCGTTCTTCGGAGACAAGGTCCTGAGCCGGGAGGAGCTGGAGCGGGCGGCGAGCAATGCCGATACCTCGCCCTCCCTGAAGCGTGCGCTCCGCTACGTCCTGGACCACCCGAGCCTCCTCGATCGCCTGTCGCGCTCCAAGGGCTTCGGTGTCTCGGGGATGTCTCGCAGCGACCTGGAGATCGGCATCGAGGATGCGCGGCGTGGCGCCGCGGCGTCGAAGCCCACGACGGCGAAGACGGCCGCGCCGAAGCCCGCCGGCTCGGCCGGGAGCAGCGGAACGACCAGGTCCTCGAGGAGCAGCAAGTCCTCCAGCAGCCGTAGCCGCGATCCCTCGATCAAGGACATCCTCAACGACAAGAGCCTCAGCATCGAGGAGAAGATCGAGATGATCCTCATGGTCCTCGAGAACCGCGTGGACGATCAGATGCTCTCGGTCACCCAGAAGATGGACCAGAACGACGACAAGAAGACCAACAAGGACGACCGGAAGAAGGTGGCCAAGCTCGACAAGGTGGACCGCGACCTGAACTTCAAGATGGAGCGGCTCATGAAGCGGAAGGAGCAGCTCTCGAACCTCCTGTCGACGATGGAGATGAAGTTCGCCTCGATGGCCCAGACCGCCATCGCGAACATGGGGCGCTAGCGCATGCGACGGAACGAGCGAGAGAAGCTGCTGGCCTTCGCCCGCGGCGAGGTGACCTGGGCGGAGGTGGAGGGAATCACCGCCGCCGACGCGGCACGGATGGCCCGGACCGGAGTGGAGCTGGCGCAGGCGGGAAGGCTGCGCGAGGCGGCCCTGGTGTTCGAGGCGATGGTGGAGATCAATCCCAAGGACGCCGCCGCCCACGCCGCGCTGGGGACCGTCTACCAGAAGCTCGGGCGGACCGAGGACGCGCTGGAGTCCTACGGGGCTGCGCTGGCCAGGGACGGGGCGCATCCAGTGGCGCTCGGCAACCGGGGCGAGCTCCTGCTCCGGCTCGGACGCCGCGAGGGGTTCGGCGACGTGGCGGCGGCCGTGGCGGCCGATCCGGAGGGGAAGACGGCGGCCGGCCGGCGCGCAGCGCGGCTGGCGAAGGCCATCACCGCCGACGCGGTGGCCCGCCTCGGGCTGCAGTGAGGTGAAGCGGGGAGGCCGCCGGAGCGCACGGGGGGAGCGCTCCGGCGGTTGTGGTTTCGGCGCTTAGCCTCCGGTTTCGGCTGGTGCCCGCTGGGCGGTGCTCGCGGGAGTGGCCGTCGGTCGAGCCACGCCCCTCCGGCGGGAAGAGGGCTTCGTCGCCGGCGGCGGCGGTGCCGGCTCGTCGGGCACGTCCGCCTCCGCGAGCAGCAGCTGCTTCATCCGCTCCAGGCTCGCCCGGGCCCGGTCCACGAACGGACCACCGGTCCCGATGCGCTCGGCGGTGGCCACGGTCGTCTCGTAGACCCCAATGGCCTTGGTCAGGAGGATCTTGATCCGCCTCCGGAGCTCCTGCCGGTAAACCTCCACCTCCTCGCCCTTCAGCTCCCTCGGAGTGGGTGAGTCGATCATCTGGCGGTGGAGCACCTCGTACAGATTACCGATCCGCTCTCCGGCGGCAGTGGCCCAGTAGCCGTTGCCGATCTTGATCGCCCGGAGGTAGTGCCCCTGAGCCGAGAGCAACAGCTCCGCCTTGTACTCCAGCGTCCGTGACAGCTCGTCGGCCTTGGCGTCCGGATCGAAGGTCACGCCCTCGCAGTGGATCCGGTAGATCTCGCCGAGGAAGAACTGTCCCTGGGCGGTGATGTACTCGTCCGCCGGCTCGCCCTGGTCCGCGGCCGCCTTCGCGCTCGCCAGCGCGGCTCGCAGCGTCTTCTCCCCCTCGTCCAGATCGCCCGCGTCCACCTGGCAGATGCCCTGCTGGACCTGCGCCTCGATCCGCCGGGCCACCGGGAGATCGGTCCGAGCGGCGATCCGGCCGAGCAAGGCGGCCGCCTGGGGGAAGCGGTCGAGGTGGTAGAGCGCCTCGGCCTGGTGAAACGCCGCGTCCAGCGCGTCGCCAGTGCCGAGCGGGTCGGCGATCTCCGAGAAGTGACGGCGAGCCGCCTCCCAGTCCTCCATCCGCTCGCGCGACAGGCCGGCGTTGAACCGCGCCCGCCTCCGGTGCGGGCTGTCCGGAAACGCCGTCACCAGCCGCTCGAAGCATGCCGCCGCCCGCGCCGGGTCACCCGCGGCGAAGGCGCTCGAGCCCGCCGCGAACAGCTCCTCGTCGTTCATCCGCAGCAGGGCGAGGTCCGCGCGGACCTCCTCCGGGGGCATGTTCAGCGTCTCGGGTCGCGCGCCCGTGGACCCGGTGGTGGCGCACCGGGTGAGCAGCAGGAGCGGAAGAAGGGCCAGTGCCCGGTGGATCGCGG
>JBKPMY010000264.1:0-20554 GCA_046732375.1 Myxococcota bacterium | reverse complement strand
CTCCTGGTCTATACGACGCGTTCCCGATGCGTCGCGCCCTCAAGATCCTCGGTCTCGTCCTCGCCGCTCTGGTTGTGCTCGTCGGCGGCTTCCTCCTCTACGTCCAGATTGACGGCATTCCGCGGTACCCCGTGGAGAAGGTCGCCTTTCGCGCCGACCCCACGCCCGAGCGGATCGCCCGGGGGAAGAAGCTGGCCAACGCTCTCTGCGCCGGCTGCCACATGGACCCGACCACCCGGCAGCTCACCGGCAAGCACATGGCCGACGCTCCGGCGGAGTTCGGCGTCATCTACTCGCCGAACATCACCCGCCATCCGACCAAGGGGATCGGCAGCTGGACCGATGGTGAGCTGGCGTACCTGATCCGCACCGGGGTGAAGCGCGACGGCCGGTACGCGCCGCCGTACATGGCGAAGCTGCCCCACATCTCCGACGAGGATCTGGCGTCGATCATCGCCTTCCTGCACTCGGATGATCCGATGGTCGAGGCATCGGACCGGGACCCGCCGGGGGTCGCGCAGCCGTCGTTCCTCACCAAGCTGCTCTCCCACACCGTCTTCAAGAAGCTCCCCTACCCCGATCGCCCGATCGTCGCGCCGCCGGCCACCGATCGCGTCGCCTACGGGCGCTACCTGGTGTTCGCGCTCGAGTGCTACGGCTGCCACTCGGCGGACTTCAAGACGATGAACGTCGCCGAGCCCGAGAAGTCAGGCGGGTATCTGGGAGGCGGAAACCCGATGCTCGACCTGCAGGGGCACACGGTTCCCACCGCCAACATCACCCCGGACCCCGAGACCGGGATCGGCCGCTGGTCAGAGCGTGACTTCGTGACCGCGCTCCGGACCGGGTTCCGGCCGGACCGGACGCTCATTCGCTACCCGATGGGCGTGTTCCCCGAACTGACGGACGAGGAGGGCGCGGCGATGTACGCGTATCTCCGGACCGTCCCGCCGCTCCGGCACGCCGTCCCGAAGCCGCCGGCCTCGCCCACCTCGATGGCGAACATGGACGGCAAGGCGCTCTACGAGCGTTACGGCTGCGTCTCCTGCCACGGCAACGACGGGGTCGGCATCGCCGATCTCCGCAAGGCGGGGGAACACTACCCGACGCGCGAGACGCTGAAGCTCTGGATCCAGGAGGCGCAGAGCATCCGGCCCGGGACCGGGATGCCCTCGTGGAAGAACGTCATCCGCGAGGAGGACTACGACCCGCTGATCGACCACGTGCTGAAGCTCGGAAAGACCCGGAGCTGACCCGCCGTCACTGGCACACGTATTTCCCCGGCTGGACCCGCTGGCACATGTCCGGCGGACCGTGGTGCTCCCAGAACTCCACCAGGCCGATCCGTCGGGCAGCCTCGGGGAATTCGGCCAAGGTCCGCACCGGGCGCCCGTACGAAGTCCAGAACAACGGGAGGGTGAGGGCGTCGTTCCCCGTGAGGCCCCGGGCGAGGACCTCCAACCCTTCACGGGGGCGACCCAGGCGGATCAGCCCGTAGGGTGCCACTCCGCTGGAGGGGTGCGTGGCGAGATGACGCTCGATCTTCCTCAGCGCGAGATCGCGTGCGCCGACATCGCCCAGGGCGCCGCGGGCAATCTCCTCGGCCGTGCCTTCCGGTAGGTCCTGCCCGAGCGCGCTCAACGCCGAGGTCAGCTGTGCGAGGGCCTCGTCGCGCTGACCTCGCGCTTCGGCGACATAGGAGAGCCCGATTCCCACGTGCGCCAGGCCGACGTCCCGGGCCCGACGCGCCAGCCTCTCCGCGAGGTCGAGGTCTCCGTCGGAGAACGCGCTGATCGCACGCCAGTGGAGCCCGTTGGGATACATCGGGTCGATGCTCAGCAGCCGGTCCAGAAGCGCACTCCCCTCCCGGACGCGGCCTTTGCAGATCAGGCTCGTGGCGTACCAGAAGTTGGCCGTGACATCGTCCGGATCCAGCTCCAGCGCACGCAGGAAGGCGGCCTTGGCCTTCACGTATTGCCGACGCTCCTCGAACGCGAGGGCCAGCACGGCCTGGGGTTCGGCGAGGGTTGGATCCAGCTCGATGGCGCGATGCGCAGCCCTCTCCGCTGAGTCCAGCGCGGAGTGCAGGTCGGCGGGCCGGTAGACCGGCATGAGCACCCACATCGCGCCGATGCGACTCCATGCCCGGGCGTAGCTGGGGTCGAGGCGGACCGCCTGCTCGAGCTGGGTGATCCCATCGGGGAAACGCGTGCCCTCCCTCCGTGTGAAGATCGCGCTGGCCTGGAGATAGAGCGCATGGGCCTCCGGGTTCCTCGTGGCGACGGGAACCAGCCGCTGACGCTGCTCTCCCTGGAGCACGACCCGGAGCTCATCCGTGATGGCGCGTGCGATTCTTTCCTGAAGGTCGAAGACGTTCGTCAGGTCGCCCTCGAAGGTGTGCGACCAGAGATGGAACCCATCCTCGACCTGGATGAGCTGAGCGGTGATCCGGACCCGGTTCCCCTGCTTCCGGACCGAGCCCTCGACGATGTTCGCGACGCCGAGCGCCTCTCCGATGGTACGGGTGTCCTGGTTCTTTCCTTTGAACTGGAACGACGAGGTCCGGCCCGCCACCTTCAGCCCCTTGACCCGGGCCAGCGCGTCGAGGAGCTCCTCGGTGACTCCGTCGGAGAAGTACTCCTGCTCCTTGTCCGAGCTGAGGTTCACGAAGGGCAGCACGGCGATCGATGGCGTGAGACCGGCTCGCTGGACGCCCGCTCGGTCCGTGCCAGGCCGCTTTCCGAGCGCCGGCCCCAGCTTCCAGCCAGCGTCGACGGCCCGGATCACCGCGGCGAGCGCGACCAGACCGACCGCCACGGTCACCCAGATCCCCCAGCGGCGCCTACGCGAAGCGGGGCTGGCGATCGTCGGCGTCGTGCTCGCCGTGGGGACACGGAGCGCCTCGAGGTGGAAGGCCAGGTCCCGCGCCGACTGGAACCGATGGCCCGGATCCTTCTCCAGACAGCGGCGGACGACCTGAGCCACGTTCGGGGGAACGGTGGCCGGAAGCGCCTCGGGATCGTGATGGAGAATGGCGTACCCGCTCTCCACGGCCGAAGCGCCGGGGAAGGCCCGCTGGCCCGACAGAAGCTCGTAGAGCACTGCGCCGAGGCTGAAGAGGTCCGTCCGCGCGTCGACCGGGTCGCCCCGCACCTGCTCCGGCGACATGTAGCCGGGCGTGCCGATCACGATTCCGGTTCCGGTCTTCACGCCGGCGGAGGCCACCGTCTCGCTGAGGAGGTCGCGGGGGCTGGTGTCGCTGGGAACAGCCGGCTCGTGTGCCGCGGCGATCACCTTGGCGATGCCGAAGTCGAGCAGCTTCACGTGCCCGTCGCGGGTCACCAGGACGTTCTCCGGCTTCAGGTCCCGGTGGACGATGCCCCGCTCGTGCGCCGCGGCCAGCCCTTCGGCCATCTGTGTCGCCCAGGCGAGAGCGGTGGGAAGCGGCACCGGGCCTCTTCCGAGTCGGGTCCGGAGCGTCTCTCCCTGGAGCAGCTCGGTGACGAAGTACGGCTTGCCGTCGTGGACGCCCACGTCGTGGAGGGCGACCACGTTGGGGTGATTGACCGAGCCGACCAGTCTGGCTTCCCGCTCGAAGCGCTCGACGAAGGTTCCGTCCGCGCCGAGCTCCTCGGAGACGACCTTGACCGCCACCTCTCGCCCGAGCCGGGTATCTCTGGCGCGGTAGACCTCGGCCATCCCGCCAGCCCCGAGGAGAGCGACGACCTCGTAGGGTCCCAGTCGGGCGCCCGGCTCCAAGCGCATGGCCGCGACCTTACACCGCCCTCCCCGGCCCCGGACTTCCCGGGGCGAGCAGCAGCGAACCGGACGCGCGCCGGCTCAGGCACGTGGCTGGCGAGGTTTTCGCCCTCGCCGCCGGTTCTTCGCGGTCGTCCCGCAGGCCTCCATCTCGCACCACCGGCGGAGCCCATTGCGGCTCCGGTCGACGTACACCCACCCGCAGTTCTCGCCACCGCAGACCCGCAGCCGCTCCACCTCCGCGGAGGCGAGGACCTGGACCGCGTCCCACACCACGGGCCACATCGGTCCGTCCAGCGACTCCTCGAGCCCCGCCCATCCGACGCGGATGGCGGTGTTTCCGGCCGACCCCGGCTCGAGCATCAGGTGCACCAGCGCCTGCTTGAGGTACGGCTGGAGCCTCTCCAGCGCCGCCGGGACACCCCGCCCAGACGCGAGCGCCACCACGCAGCGGTGGAGCACCCGCCGCAGTTCGCGGCATCGCTCCAGGGCTCGCTCCGCAGCGGCCGGGTCGGCCGCGGCCAGCTTCCGCAACCTCCCCGCCGAGGTCGGGCCGAGGAGGCCTGCCTCGGTTCCCCAGCCGAGCAGCCGTTCGTAGTCGGAGAGGCGATCTTTCAGCGGTCCGGCCGAGGTCCAGTCGACCGTGTTCACGAGGTCGAGCGCCGGCTGCCCTCCGATGAACTTGAAGGGAAGCGTCGGCGCGAACGGGGGGAGCGATTCCAGGGCTTCCATGGTCCGACAGTCTACACCTGTTTAAAGGCCTTGACAGGTGTCAGTCCCCCTTTTAATCTGACACCAGAAAAAGCGCATTCAATGGTGTCAGCAAGGAGGAGTGGATGGACCCCCTGATCACGCGACTCTGGGAAGGCAGCACCCGTGCCGGGGACGCGGACCGCTACCTCGCGTACCTGCATCGCACCGGCCTGCGCGAGTACCAGCGAGCCCCGGGGAACCAGGGCGTTCTCGCCCTGCGAGGCATCGCCGGGGACCGCGCCGACTTCCTGCTCCTCACCTTCTGGGACTCCGAGGCGGCGATCCGCGGGTTCGCCGGCGAGCCGATCGAGCGCGCCCGCTTCTACCCCGAGGACGAGGCGTTCCTGATCCGGCGGGGAGAGACGGTCAGGCACCTCGAGCTCGTCCACCACGCCGGGCTCCGGCTGCGCTGAGCCCAGGAAGCGATCCTATGGCCCGGCCAGCCACCCTCTCCCTCGTCGCCGCCTTCGCGGCCATCTACGTGTTCTGGGGCACGACCTTCCTCGCCATCCGCTGGGCGGTGGTGGACGTGCCGCCGCTCATGACCATCGCCATCCGGTGCCTGGCCGGCGCGGCGCTCCTGCTCCTCTGGCTTCGCCTCGGGGGTGGATGGGTTCCGGCCTCGCGGCGAGCCTGGGCCAGGGCCACGGTCGCCGGGACCCTCCTCTTCCTCGGCTGTCACTCGGTGCTGGCCAGTGTCGAGCAGCGGGTGAGCTCGGGCGAGGCCGCGCTGCTGATGACCGCCATCCCGCTCTGGCTCGTCCTGCTCGACTCCCTCCGCCGGCGAGTCGCTCCCCCACCCCTGGTCGTCGTCGGCCTCCTCGTCGGAGCCGGTGGCGTCGCGCTCCTCACCGGGTCGGCCGCCCTTTCCGGGGGCAGCGCCGGCGATCGGATCGCCCTGGTGCTCTGTGCACTGGCCTGGGCGGTGGGTTCGCTCGTCGCTCGCGACGGCGAGCGCCCGGACTCGGCGGTCCAGGCCACCGCGATGCAGCTGCTGACCGGCGGCGCCGTGGTGACGGTGGTCGGCGCGCTCTCCTCCGAGGGGGCAGGATGGACGACGGTTCATCTGACCGCCCGGGCGGGCTGGTCGCTGGTCTTCCTGGTGGTGTGCGGGACCGTCCTCGGGATGGCCTCGTACACCTGGCTCCTCCGGGTCACGAGCCCGGCCACGGTCGGGACCTACGCCTTCGTCAACCCGGTGATCGCCCTGCTCCTCGGCCGCGCGGTCGGTGACGACCAGCTCGGCCCTCGCACCCTCGTCGCTGCAGGACTCATCGTTGCAGGGGTGGTGCTCATCCAGCGCGCGACCGCAGGGCCTCGCGCCGTCCCGGGTCGCCGCGACCGGAGCCTGCCGGATGAGGCCGCGGCGCTCTCCGGGGCCCGCTCCGGATCGCCGCTGCCGCGAACACATGCCCTGCCGGATCGTCCCTGGCTGGAGCGCCCCGGAACGCGCCCCTCGCTCGGCGTCCGTGGGCTGAGCTGAGCTCCGCTCAGTGCCCGCGGATCCGGGCGACGATCTCGTCGGACACCGGCTTCGGCACCGCGGCGTAGTGGCTGAACTGCATGGTGTACGTCGCGCGACCCTGGGTCCTCGACCGGAGGTCGGTGGCGTAACCGAACATGGTCGCCAGCGGCACCTGACCCTGGATGTGCTGCGCCCCGCTCTTCGGCTCCATCCCGACGATCTTCCCTCGCCGGGCGTTCAGGTCACCGATCACGTCGCCCATGAACTCCTCGGGAGTCACCACCTCGATCGACATGATCGGCTCCAGCAGCACCGGACCGGCCTCCGGCGCGCCCTCGCGCACCGCCATCGAGCCGGCAATGCGGAAGGACACCTCGTTCGAGTCCACGTCGTGGAAGCTCCCATCGATGGCCTCCACCGCGACGTCGACCATCGGGTAGCCCGCGACCGGCCCGCTGCTCATCGCCTCCTCGGCTCCCTGGAAGGCCGCCTCCACGAACTCCTTCGGCACCTTCCCGCCGACGATGGAGCTCTTGCTTCTGAAGCCCTTCCCCGACTCGTTGGGCGACAGCCGGAGCACGATGTCTCCGTACTGCCCGCGGCCGCCCGACTGCCGGATGTACCGCCCCCGCGCCTCCACCGGCTGGGTGATGGTCTCCCGGTAGGCCACCTGCGGCTTTCCGACGTTCGCCTCCACCTTGAACTCGCGGAGGAGCCTGTCGACGATGATCTCCAGATGCAGCTCGCCCATCCCGGCGATGAGCGTCTGCCCGCTCTCGGGATCGGTCCGCACCCGGAACGACGGATCCTCCGTCGCCAGCTTCTGAAGTGACGTCCCGAGCTTGTCCTGATCGGCCTTGGTCTTCGGCTCGATGGCGATGTCGATCACCGGCTCGGGGAACTCCATCCTCTCGAGCACGATGGGCTGGTGCTCGTCGCACAGCGTGTCACCGGTGGTGGTGAGCTTCAGGCCCACGCAGGCGGCGATGTCCCCGGCGAGCACCTCGTCGATCTCGTCCCGCTTGTCGGCGCGCATCTGCACCAGCCGACCGATGCGCTCCCGCTTCCTCTTGGCCGGATTCCACGCTGCCATCCCCGTCTCCAGCCGTCCGGAGTAGACCCGGATGAAGGTCAGCGTCCCCACGAAGGGGTCGGTCATGATCTTGAAGGCCAGCGCGCTGAACGGCGCCGTGTCGCTGGTTTCTCGGGTGAGGTCGTTCCCGGTCTTCGGGTCCTTCCCGTGCACCGGGGGGATGTCCAGCGGAGAGGGCAGGAAGTCCACCACCGCGTCGAGCAGCGGCTGCACGCCCTTGTGCTTGAACGCCGAGCCACACAGAACCGGGAACAGCTTCCGGGCGATGCACCCCTTCCGCAGGGCAGCGAGCAGCTCGGCCTCGGCGGGCTCCTTCCCGTCCAGGTAGAGCTGCATCACGTGGTCGTCCTGCTCGGCGCACGCCTCGACCAGATGGACCCGCGCCGCCTTCGCGGCATCCATCAGGGCCGCCGGGATGTCCACGACCTCGAAGCGGCTTCCCAGCTCCGTCTCGTCGAAGGTGATGCCCTTCATCCGGACCAGGTCGATGACCCCCTGGTGCTGGTCCTCCACGCCCCACGGGATCTGGATGGGCACTGCGTTCGCCTTGAGCTTCTCCTTGATGCTCCGGACCGACATGTCGAAGTCGGCCCCCAGGCGGTCCATCTTGTTGATGAAGCAGATGCGGGGCACCCCGTAGCGGTCCGCCTGGCGCCACACCGTCTCGCTCTGGGGCTCGACTCCGTTGGCCGCATCGAACACTGCGATGGCGCCGTCCAGCACCCGAAGGGAGCGCTCCACCTCGATGGTGAAGTCCACGTGGCCTGGGGTGTCGATGATGTTGATCCGGTAACGCTGATCGTTGCGCGGCCAGAAGGCGGTGATGGCCGCCGAGGTGATGGTGATGCCGCGCTCTCGCTCCTGCACCATCCAGTCGGTGGTGGTGTTGGCGTCGTCGACGTCCCCCATCCTGTGGATGGTGCCGGTGTAGAAGAGGATCCGCTCGGTGGTGGTCGTCTTCCCGGCATCGATGTGCGCCATGATGCCGATGTTGCGGTAGCGCTCGAGCGGGAAGTCGCGGGCCATGATCGGTCTCTACAAATGACAACGGCCGGGAAGCCCGGCCGTCGGAACATCGCAACGAGCGGGGCTCGTTACCAGCGGTAGTGGGCGAAGGCCTTGTTGGCCTCGGCCATCTTGTGCGTGTCCTCGCGCTTCTTCACCGCGTTCCCGCGGTTGTTCGCCGCGTCCATGATCTCGCCGGCGAGCTTCTCCTCCATCGTCTTCTCGCCACGCGCCTTCGCGTAGGTGATCAGCCAGCGCATCCCCAGCGCCACCCGGCGGTCCTGCCGGACCTCCACCGGGACCTGGTAGGTCGCGCCGCCGACCCGGCGGCTCTTGACCTCGAGGACGGGCTTCACGTTGTCCAGGGCCTTCTTGAAGGTGCGGAGCGGCTCCTCCTTCGCCCGCTCCTCGATCAGGGCGAAGGCGCCGTAGCAGACCCGCTCGGCAATGGACTTCTTGCCCTTGCGCATCAGGTCGTTGACGAACTTGGTGACCAGCCGGTCCTGGAACTTCGGGTCGGGGAGAATCTTCCGCTTGGCGACGACGCGACGACGAGGCATCTGAATCCGGTTCCTTTAGCTCGGGCGCTTCGCGCCGTACTTGCTGCGGCCCTGCTTCCGACCCTGCACGCCGACCGAGTCCAGCGTGCCGCGGATGATGTGGTACCGCACGCCGGGGAGGTCCTTCACCCGGCCTCCGCGGATCATCACCACCGAGTGCTCCTGAAGGTTGTGACCCACGCCGGGGATGTAGGACGTCACCTCGATGCCATTGGTCAGCCGGACGCGAGCCACCTTCCGCAGCGCCGAGTTCGGCTTCTTCGGGGTGGTGGTGTAGACGCGGGTGCACACCCCACGCTTCTGGGGAGACTCCTTGAGCGCGGGGCTCTTTCCCTTCACCACGAGCTTCTCGCGCCCCTTGCGCACCAGCTGGCTGATGGTCGGCATCCGTCCCTTGTCCGTCGTACGACGGGGCCGCCGGCCGGGTACACGCCCAGCGCAGAAGTCCCCGAAAAGAGGGGGCGGTCTATCACGCTGAATCGCCTGGAAGTCAAGCGTCAGGACGCATGACAGACGTCATGGGGCTCGTCCCGCGGTCGCCTACAGGTCCAGGACCATGACGATCGCGTCCTCCCCCTCGTCGACGTAGTAGTTCGGCCGGATTCCCACCGGGCGGAAGCCGAAGGACCGGTAGAGCTCCAGGGCCGCGGCATTGCTCCGCCGCACCTCCAGCGTGGCCAGGGTGCACCGCTTCTGGCGGCCCACGTCGAGCGCCGCCTGGAGCACCGCCCGGGCGACCCCGCGGCGCCGGTGCTCGGGCGCGGTGGCCACGTTCAGGACGTGCAGCTCGTCGTGCACCACCCAGAAGATGACGAAGCCGAGCAGGGTCATTCCCCGCGGGCCCGGCTCCTCCGCGACCAGGATGGTGGACCAGTCGTGGCCCAGCTCCCGGGCCAGGAGATCCCGGCTCCAGGGATTCCGGAACGCCACCTGCTCGATCTCCATCACCCGCGGCAGGTCGGCGGAGGTCATCGGGCGGAGATGGAATACCCCTTCGGGGCTGTCCCTGAGCTTCCTCACCGGGCAGCCTCCCCCAGGCCCAGCTGCTCCCGGGCCAGCTGCTCCGGCCGGGCGATGATCCGGACCGGGATCGAGCTCCTCAGCTGGGCCAGCGCCTCCCGGGCGAGCACGTAGGCCCGCTCGCGCTGCATCCGCTCGCGGAGCGGCCCTCGCGCCTCCTCCCAGGTGCGGCCGCCCTTGTCCGCCTCCCAGGCCTTCCGCACCTCGCTCTCCGGGACCTGGGAACGGAGGCGCACTCGCCCCTCGACGAACTTCTCGGTGCGCACCGCCCGGGCGAGGACCTCGGCGAGCGAGGCCCGGTCGGCATCGTGCGCCTTCAGGAACGACTGGAACGTGGCTGCGCTCGGGAAGCGCGACTCGAAGGTGCGCAGCCGCTGGTCGATCTCCGCCGGCTCCACCGGATAGGCGTTGAGCTTGTCGGCCTCGGCCGTCGCCGCGCGCTGAGCGATGGCGAGGTCCAGCGCGTTCTGGATCGTCGAGGCGTCCAGCGGCGCCGTGGCGGCCTCCACCCCCCCGCGATCGATGAGCATCACCCGGGCCTCGAAGTCGAGCTGGCTCCAGCTGAGCACGCGTCCGTCCACCAGCGCCACCACGCGGTCGAGGACGCGTCCGCCGGCGACGTCGGCAGCGAGCAGCGCACCGAGGACAAGGAGCGCTCTCCTCCCCTGGCACGGGCGTCGCGGACGGTTAAGCTCCCTCGACTGCATGGCTGAGGACCTCTACCAGCTGCTCGGCGTCTCCCGCGGCGCGAGCGAGGACGAGATCAAGAAGGCGTACCGGAAGCTGGCGCGCAAGTACCATCCGGACGTCAACCCCGGCAACAAAGCTGCCGAGGAGAAGTTCAAGCAAGTCAGCGCCGCCTTCGAGGTCCTGTCCAATTCCGAGAAGCGGAAGATGTACGACGAGTTCGGCGAGGACGCGGCCAAGCTGGGCTACGACCCGAAGAAGGCCGAAGCGTTCCGGGCGTACCGCGACGCCGCGGCCCGAGGGGGCGGTTCTCCCGGCGGGGCTTACCCCGGTGGCATCCCGGACATGGAGGGCTTCGACCTCGGCGACATGCTCGGAGATCTATTCCGCAACCGGCGGGCGGCTGGCTCCCGCGGCGGCATGGAGGACTTTTATGTTGCCGAGGAGCCGGAGGGGCCGGCACGGGGCGAGGACCTGCATACCCAGGTCCGCCTGTCACTCCGGGAGGCGGTCACCGGCACCGAGCGCAGCCTGTCCATCACCCGGCCGGGCAGGTGTCCAAAGTGCAAGGGTTCCGGGCACTTCGGCAAGCCCGAGACCTGCCCCACGTGCAAGGGCTCGGGGAAGATCCGCCAGGGGCGCGGGCCGCTGTCCATGACCAGCCCCTGTCCCACCTGCGGGGGGAGCGGGAAGGTGGCGCCGCCGTGTGATCGCTGCGGCGGCAGCGGCCGGGTGGAGGAGACCACCCGGGTGACGGTGAAGATTCCGCCCGGCGTCCAGACCGGCTCGCAGGTCCGCGTCGCCGGCCAGGGCGCGGCCGGCACCCAGGGCGGACCGCCGGGCGACCTCTTCCTCGAGGTGCAGGTCGAGCCGCATCCGGTCGTCCGCCGCGTGGGCGATGATCTTTACGTGCCGCTGCCGGTCACGGTGCCGGAGGCGATGCTCGGCGCGGAGGTGCGCGCGCCCACCTTCACCGGCGAGGTGACGGTCACCGTGCCGCCTCACAGCCAGTCGGGCCGAAAGCTCCGGCTCAAGGGACAAGGCGTGCCGGCGCTCAAGGGCAACGGGCGCGGCGACCTCTACTACGAGCTCCGGGTGCAGGTGCCGGAGAAGACCACTCCCGAGGTGAAGGCCGCCGCGGAGACGCTCGGCCAGGGCTACCAGCACGACGTGCGCGCGGACCTGCGGCTCTGAGCCGGGAGCAGGACGCACCTGGGCGTACCACGCGCGACTTCTGTCCGAAGTCAGTCGGGATGGAGTCGTTCGAGACCGCCCCTTGCGCCGGATGCGCCAGGACGTAAAAGCTGCCGGGCTCTCGATGGAACCCCAGTCACACACCATCACCGTCTCCACCCGCGGGCGTGGACTCCACGACATCACTCGCGAGGTGACGGACTTCGTGGAGCGGCTCAAGGTCGCCGCGTCCGGTCCCAGGACCGGGGTCCTCACCTGCTTCATCCGCCACACCTCGGCCAGTCTCCTGGTCCAGGAGAACGCCGACCCCGAGGTGCTCGCCGACCTGGAGCGGTTCTTCTCCCGGCTCGTCCCGGACGGCGACCGGCTCTTCCACCACACCGCCGAAGGCCCGGACGACATGCCGAGCCATGTCCGCGCCGCGCTGACGCAGACGTCGCTCTCCATCCCGGTGGTCGAGGGCGACATCGCGCTCGGCACCTGGCAGGCCCTCTACCTCTACGAGCATCGCACCCGGGCCCACCGCCGCGAGGTGGTGCTGGTCTACGTGGGTCGCTGACCCGGCAAGGAGACAAGGACACTTCCGTGGGCATCCTCGACATCTTCGGCGGCAAGAGCCCCGAGCGCGCCACCAAGCTGAGAGCCAAGGTCGTCCAGAAGTACGGCGGCCCCGAGGCGCGACAGAAGGCGATCCAGCAGCTGGGGGAGATGGAGTTCCCCGAGGCCACCGCGTCGCTCCTGGCGCGTTTCACCGTGGCCGTCGAGCCCGCCACCACCGACACCGACGAGAAGGAGCACGTGTTCGGCCTCATCCGCGCCCGGGGCGAGGCCGCGGTTGAGCCCATCCGCACCTTCCTCCGCCGCACCGACCAGGCCAGCTCGTGGGCCGTGCGCCTGCTCCGCGACATCCTGCCCGCGGACCGGTACGTCACGACGGTGGTGGACCACCTGCGCGAGCTCGGCGAGGTTTACACCCGGGACCCGGAGAAGAAGCTGGTCCTCCTCCACGAGTCCGAATCGCTGGAGGACCCGCACATCGCCCCGACGGTGCTGCCCTTCCTCGAGGACATGGCGGACGACGTGAAGATCGCCGCCCTCCGCGCGCTCGGACCCAGGGCGTACCCCGAGGCGCGCGAGCCGATGCTGAAGCTGCTCACCGCGCCGGAGACCGCCCGCCGGGTGCAGACCGCGGCCATCGAGGCGATCGCCCGGAGTGGGTTCGGCGTCCAGGGTTACCGCGAGAAGGTGGAGGCGCTCCTTCCCGAACCGTTCTTCGTCGACAAAGCCGGCGTTCTGAAGCGTCGCGGCGCCCCGGCGCCGGGTCAGCCGGAGTAAGCACCAGACTCTCCCATGGCGCGCTCGCCCAAGACCCCCACCCGGCGACGCTCGAAGGCGCTGGTCGAGCTCTTTCCGCACCTCGGGCCTGCGCCCAAGGGTCCCCCCGGGCCCAACGCGGCTGCCGAGACGCTCAAGGAGATGGCCGACGCCATTCACCGGACGCCCACGCTCGCCGAGTGCCAGAAGACGCAGCTGGCCTTCATCACCGGGCTCCTCGGGCCACGGAGCGCGTTCCTCGCGGAGTACATGCATCTGCGTGACCGCCTGGAGATCGCCGCGGTCCGGGGACGGAACGAGCCGCGCATCGCCGCCGTCCGGCCGAAGGAGGGTCCGGTGGGCGAGGCCTTTGCCGAGAACAAGCTCGTCCGCGACGGGGACCTGGTGGCGGTGCCGCTCCAGGGCGCCTCGGGGCCCCTGGGCGCGCTGGTGCTCATCTCTCCCAAGGTCGATGCTCCCGACGCGCTGCTGGAGGCCCTCGCCGCGCAGGCGGCCGCCGCGTGGGAGTACGCACGGCTGCGCGAGGACACCGCCCGTCGAGAGAAGGATCTCCAGACCGCGCTCGCGGGCCTGAAGTCGATGGAGAGGAACCGCGAGGAGCTCCTCGCCAACGTTTCCCACGACCTCAAGACCCCGCTCACCACGGTGAAGGCCTACCTGGCCATGCTCGGACAGGGGCGGCTGGGCGAGCTCGCGGAGAAGCCGCTCCACGCGGTGCACGTCGCCGAGCGAAACGCGGACCGGCTCCTCCGGATGCTGAACGACGTGCTGCTGCTCTCGCGGCTGCAGACCGGAAAGATGCAGCTCACCAGCCGGCCCTTCGGTCTTCGGGCGCTGGTGAGCGACGTCATGGCCGCGCTCGCCAGCTCCGGCGAGCTGTCACGGGTGCGTCTCAACCTCCTCCCAGCCCCCGAGGTCTTCGTGAAGGGCGACCGGGAACGGCTGTTCGAGGCGGTGCACAACCTGGTGGAGCACGCCCTCTTCCTCTGCAGCCCGGACGGCGAGGTTCAGGTCGAGGTCGCCTCCGAGCCGGGGCTGGCCGTGCTCGCGGTGCGCGACGACGGGATGGGGCTTCCCCCCGAGGACCTGGAGGGACTCTTCGACGCCTTCCACCGGAGCCGGACCGGTCCCGGCAGCAGCGTGGGCCTCGGTCTTCCCATCACCGCGAAGATCGTCCAGCTCCATGGAGGCCGGGTCGAGGCCGAGAGCATGGCCGCGGCCGGGACGCTCCGCCGGGTCGTGCTCCCCGCCTTCGCCGCCCAGGTGGGCGTGGCCGGAGCCGAGGACGGCGTTTCCCCGCAGGCCGGCCACATCCTCCTGGTGGAGGACGACCGTGACTGCCGCGAGGTGCTTCAAGAGTTGCTCGAGCAGGAGGGCTACAGCGTGGCCTCCGCGGCCGGAGCCGAGGAGGCCCGGGTGCTGCTCGAGGGGCTCCGCCCGGCGATGGTGCTGCTCGATCTCCGGCTCTCGGAGGAGGACGGCCGCAGCGTGCTGCGCCACCTCCGGGGCCAGCCCGAGACGGCCGGGACGCCGGTGTACATCATCTCCGGCGCCTCCGAGGTCGCCTCCCTGAGCACCGGGACGGGTCTGGACCGCATCGATGGCTTCTTCGAGAAGCCGCTCCAGCTGCCGAAGTTGCTGGACACCGTGGCCTCGGTGGTGCGACCCGTTCGCTCCGTCCGATGACCCAGTTCCTCCACGACCGGCTCCTCGAGTCCTTCGCCTCCGCGCTCGCTGACGCCGTCGGCCAGCCGGTCGACGCCGTCCGCGCCCAGGTGAAACCCGCCGAGCCCGAGCACGGCGACCTCGGCTTCCCCACCTTCCCGCTGGCGAAGCAGCTCCGGAAGGCACCGCCGGCCATCGCCGCCGAGCTCGCCGGGAAGCTGTCCGTGCCCGGCCTGCAGATCTCC
Source organism: Myxococcota bacterium (assembly GCA_046732375.1). GTDB lineage: Bacteria > Myxococcota > Myxococcia > Myxococcales > Myxococcaceae > RPRB01. The sequence goes on along the minus strand of JBKPMY010000264.1, from coordinate 5,773 downwards.
GCCGCCGGTCCGTACGTGAACGCCCGCTTCGAGCCACGGGCCTTCATGGAAGGCGTCCTCTCCGAGGCGCGCGGTGCCGGCCTCGGCTACGGCTCGACCGACGCAGGCAGCGGCAAGACGGTGGTCATCGACTACAGCTCGCCGAACATCGCCAAGCCCATCGCCTTCCACCACATCCGCACCACCCTCATCGGGCACGCAATCGCCAACCTCTACCGGAGCCAGGGCTGGCGGGTGGAGGGCATCAATTACCTCGGCGACTGGGGAAAGCAGTTCGGACTGGTCGCGGTCGGGCTCCGGGAGTACGGCGATCCGACCCGTCGCGGGGAGATGGCCCACCTGGTGGAGGTGTACGTGAAGGCGAACGCCCGGGCCGAACAGGACCCCGCCTTCGACGCCGAGGCCCGGGCCTTCTTTCGCAAGATGGAGGAGGGAGACCCCGAGGCCCGGGCGCTGTGGAGCGAGCTGCGAGAGACGTCGCTCCGCGGGTTCCTCCCCACCTACGAGCGCCTCGGGATCCGCTTCGAGCACATCGACGGCGAGAGCCTCTACGAGGACCGGATGGACGCGGTCATCGAGGAGATCGCCCGCACCGTGGGGGTGAAGGAGAGTGAGGGGGCGCTGATCGTCGACCTGCCCTACGCCGAGGGCGAGCCTCCGGTGCTCCTCAAGAAGGCCGACGGGAGCACCCTCTACGCCACGCGCGACCTGGCCGCCGCCGAGGACCGCTGGGAGCGCTTCCACTTCGACCGCTCGCTCTACGTGGTGGCCCGGGACCAGTCGCTCCACTTCGCCCAGGTGTTCCGGGTCCTGAAGGCCATGGGCAAACCCTGGGCCGACCGCTGCATCCACGTCTCGTTCGGGCGGATCATGGGGATGTCCACCCGGGCCGGGAAGCTGGTGCTGCTCGGCGAGGTCCTCGACGAGGCGCGCTCCCGGGCGCTGGAGAAGGTGCGGGACAGCGCCGCTTCGGGGCGCATCCACACCGAGGAGCCCGAGCGCCTCGCGGAGCAGGTGGGCCTCGGGGCGGTCATCTTCGGCGACCTCAAGAACCGCCGGAACACCGACTACACCTTCGACTGGGACGAGGTGCTGGAGTTCGACGGCCACACCGGGCCCTACCTCCAGTACGCCCACGCCCGGGCCTGCAACCTCCTCAAGCGGGGAGGCGGCGCACCGGCGCGGGCGGACGCGGCGCTGCTCACGCTCCCCGAGGAGCAGCAGCTTGCCCGCACCCTGGCCCGCTTCCCGGTCCAGGTCCGGGCGGCGACGGAGCAGGACGAGCCGTCGTTCGTCGCGCGGCACCTGATCGACGTCGCCGTCGAGTTCAGCCGCTGGTACACGCTCGGCAACCAGGACCGGGACAAGCGCGTGGTGCACGAGACGGACGCGGCGCTGCGTGCGGCGCGGCTCGCACTGGCTGACGCGGTGCGCATCGTCCTCGCCACGGGCCTGCAGCTTCTGGGCATCGCCGCCCCGGAGAGCATGTAAGACTGCCCCGCGAGGGCCATGGCCACCGCGCTCGTGAAGCTCGAGGACACCGAGCCCGCGCTCCGGAACGAATTCGGCCCGATCGGCCGGGCGCTGGGGAGGCGTTACTGCCCGCACGTCCGGGTCGGGCCCGCGGCCGAGGTCGAGCTGCAGCGGCTCGGCGCCGAGGGGTTCGTGGTCCACGTCCAGCGGACCGCGGCCTGGGTGAGCTTCCTCTACCTCGCCTGGCTCCTGGTCAGCCGGGGGCTTCCGCCGATCCGCGCCGTCTTCAACATGCGCCGCTGGTTCGGCAAACCGTGGACCCGGGTGGCGCAGCGCGGACCGCTCGACGTGCGGCTCGAGTTCGCGCGGCGCAAGAGTGGCTCGGCGCTGGTCTTCCTCCAGACCACCGCCATCGGGCGGGCGGGCGGACGGAGCGGACGCGAGGATCCCTTCCCGACCCTCGTCGCGCTGGCGCGGAAGAGCGACCGCCCGGTGTTCCTCGTTCCCGAGCTGGTGGTCTGGGAGAAATGGAGCGCGCGCCTCAAGCCCGCCTGGGCGGACTACCTCTTCGGCACACCCGAGGCGCCGGGCTTCCTGCACTCGGTGCTGGCCTTCTGGCGCAACCACAAGCGAGCCCAGTTCCGCCTCGGCACCCCGATCGACCTCCGCGCATTCGCCGCCGAGAATCCCGGGGACTCCGACGCGATGGTGGCCCGGAAGGTCCGCGGGGTGCTGCACGTGCACCTGGCCCGGGAGACGCGCGCGGTGTTCGGGCCGCCCTACAAGCCGCCCGAGCGGATCATCGAGGAGACGCTCCGGGACCGCGCCCTTCGCCAGACCATCGAGCAGACTGCGGCGCGGAGCAGCAAGGATCCCGGGTCGCTCGAGCACGAGGCCCGGAGACACCTCAACGCCATCGCGGCGCGGCTGCACCCGACGGTGCTGGCGGTCCTCGCGCCGATGATGGGCTGGATGTTCGATCGGATCTACGACGGCATCGACGTCGACGAGGCGGGACTGGAGCGGTCAGTCGCCGTTGGCCGTGGCGGGGCGCCGATGGTCATCTGCCCCAGCCACAAGAGCCACATCGACTATCTGGTGATGTCCTGGGTGCTGTGGAAGCGCGGCTACCAGGCCCCGGTGGTGGCCGCCGGGGCCAACCTCTCCTTCTTCCCGCTCGGGCCGGTGCTTCGCCGGGCCGGCGCGTTCTTCCTCCGCCGGAGCTTCGGCTCGGACCGGCTCTACACCGCCACCTTCAAGGCCTACGTCCGCAAGCTCGTGCGCGACGGGGTCCTTCAGGAATTCTTCCCCGAGGGAGGGCGCTCACGGACCGGCAAGCTCCTCCCGGCCAAGCTCGGGCTTCTCGGCTGGGAGGTGGAGGCCGTGCTCGACGGGGCGCGGAACGACCTGGCCTTCCTGCCCGTCGCCATCGACTACGAGAAGATCGTCGAGGGGAGCAGCTACGGCAAGGAGCTGCTGGGGGGCGAGAAGCAGCCTGAAGACGTGGGAGCGCTCATCCGCGCGCCGAAGGTCCTCTTCCGCAGATACGGCACCATCCATCTCCGGTTCGACGAGCCGATCCTGCTGCGGGACTTCATGCGCAGCCGCGGGCTCGAGGACCCGGCGACGGTCACCGAGGAAGAGAAGCGCGCCCTGGTGCGCGCGCTGGGACACCGGATCATGTGGGGAATCGCGCGGGTCTCCACGGTCACCCCGCACGCGCTGGTGAGCACTGCGCTCCTCTCCCATCCGGGACGCGGGCTGCCGTCCTCGGTGCTGGCGGCCCGGGTCGAGAGGCTGCGGCGGATGGTGCTCGAGGACGGCGCGTCGCTCTCCACCGGGCTCGAGGCCGCGCCCACCGACCCCATGGTGCCGGGACCGGTCCGGGACGCGGTGCTCGGCTTCGTGGAGGACAAGCTGATCCGCACCGAACAGGCCAAGGGCGAGACGGTGTACCTCCCCGTCGACGAACGCCGGGTCCAGCTCGCCTACTACAAGAACACCATCCTCAACCTCGTGGCCCCCCGCGCGCTGGTGGCCTGCGCCGCCCTCCGGGGACTGCTCGACGCCTCGGAGGAGTCCGTCCGCACCAAGGCGCTCTTCCTCTCCCGGCTCTTCAAGCTCGAGTTCATCTACCGGGTGGGAACACCGTTCGAGATCATCTTCGCGGAGACGGTGGACCGGCTGGTGACGGCCGGCGTACTGCTCCGCAAGGATGGGATGCTGGTCCCGCCCGATGCCCAGGCCCGCGGGAAGCTCGAGTTCCTGGCGGACATCATCCGCGACTACCTCCAGTCGTACCTGCTCGCCGCGCTGACGCTCGAGGATCTCGCCTCAGGACCGATGGACCGGAAGGCCTTCCTCCGCGCCGCGCTGGAGACCGGCCGGATGGAGTTCCTCCAGGGCCGGCTCGACGCCGCCGAGGCCATCAGCCGGACCACGCTGGAGAACGCGGTGGCCTGGCTCCTGGAACAGGAGATGGTGGTGGAGCGCGACAGGAAGCTGGTCCTCGGTCCGGGTGCCGAGCGGGCCGAGCAGCGAGAGGCGTTCCGGGACGAGCTGCGCGCCTACCTCGGTTCCTGACGGAGCCCCTAGGGCCTTCGCGCCCGCGCGGCGAGGAGCGTCTCCAGCTTCCGGGACAGCGTCTCGTTGGAGACCAGCCCCTGGTACCGCTCGACCATCATCCCCTCCGCCGAGACGAGGAAGGTGGCCGGCACGGTCTCGAGCTCGAGCGGGGCCAGCATCTCGCTCTCCGCCGCGGCCACCGGCATCGCCCGGAGGCCCATCTTCTCCGCGGCGACGCGGATCCGGCTCCGTTCGGGGGCGATGGACACCGCGACGAACCCCACCCGCCCCTCGTACTGCTTCGCCAGCTTCTCCAGCTCGGGCAACTCCCGAGCACAGGTGCTTCAACCTGGCATCCAGAGGTTCACCAGCCAGGGCCGCCCGCGCATGGTCTCCGGGGTGACCACGGCGCCGTCGAGCCCCCGGGCGCGGAAGGAGGAGGGCAAGGGCCGCGCGTCGTACGAGCGCTGGCACGCGGCGCCGAGCAGGAGAACGAGGAGAACGGCGAAACGTCGCATGCCTTCGGTCATCCACGCTTTCACAGGGCGCGCCGGACTGGCAAGGTGCGGCGGTTCGCCCCGTGCTCGTGCCCACCGTTTCCTCCTCCGACCCACCTCCGCAGGCGCCGGTGCCCGCGGACCGGCTCGGCTGGCTCGCGCTGGTGGGCGCCCTCGCGCTCTTCTTCCTGATCGGCGTCCCGCTGCAGATGGTGAATGCCGGGGCGGGAATCTGGTTCACCGAGGTCTTCCTCTTCTTCGGGTTCGGCTGGGCGGTGGTGCGCTGGAGCGGACGTTCCCCGGTCGCCTACCTCGGGCTGTCCTGGCCTGGCGGCTGGTCGATGGCCTTCGCCCTCGGCATCGCGGTGGCCAACTACTTCGCGGCCGTCATCCCGCTGCAGTTCCTGGCCCAGCTGGTGGCGCCCCGCGCCTGGGTGGAGATGTTCGACCAGACCCAGGTCTTCGAGCGCCAGCGAGGGCTGGATCTCTTCCTGGCCATGACCGGCGCGGTGGCCGCCGCGCCGATCGGGGAGGAGATCATCTTCCGGGGGCTGCTCCTCCAGGGGCTGCTCCGTCGCGGGGTGCAGATGCTGCCGGCGGTCGTGGCCTCGGCGGCGATCTTCAGCCTCTGCCACGTCAACCTCATCGGGTTGCCGGCGCTGTTCGAGCTGGGTCTGGTGTTCGGTCTGCTGTACGCCCGGACCCGGAGCGTGCTGCCGGGAATGGTGGCGCACCTGGGGAGCAACCTCACCGCCACCCTGCTCTACGTGGTCGGCAAGGGGCAGGAACCCGGGCCGATGGAGCTCTCCGCGCAGGTGCCTCCGGTGCTCGCGGCCAGCGCCCTGGGCTGGCTGGTGCTCGGGGCGCTCCTCCTCGGCGCGCGGCGCGTCCCGGCCGCCTGGGGAACGCCTCGCGAGATCGACGTGGTCCGCCCGCGGGTCCCCTTCTCGCGGGCGCTCGCGCCGTGGGCCGTGGCCGCGTGCCTGTCCCTCGTCGTCTGGGGAGTGGCCAACCGCCGGGGTCTGGAGCTCGACCTGGCCGACGTCCAGGTCCGGGTTCCGCCCCCGCGCCCGGAGGAGCCGGACTGGCTCCGCGAACGGAGGACCGAGGTGGACGCGCTGCGCGACGACGTCCGCAGGGGAAGCGCCTCGCTGGACAGCTACCTCCGTGCCCGCCGGGCGCTCGCGGGGGCAGTGGAGCGCGCCGGGAAGGCGTTCCAGGCCGATCCGGTCGACTGA
>JBKPMY010000263.1:0-4684 GCA_046732375.1 Myxococcota bacterium | reverse complement strand
GGTCAGGGCGGCCGCAGTCAGCTTAGTCAGGGCGGCCGCGCGCGGGGTCCGGGTGAGTCGTCGTCCGGCGGGCTGCAGTCGGCGAGGTCAGGGCGGCCGCGCGCGGGGTCCGGGTGAGTCGTCGTCCGGCGGGGGCAGTCGGCGAGGTCAAGGCGGCCGCAGTCAGGTAGAAGGGCCGGTAGTCCATGTTCGAGCGCCTGAGCGAGGAGGCCAGACAGAGGCTGAAGCAGCTCACCCTGGAGCTGGCGGGGGACCGTGCCCCGGCGCTGGAGGCGCTCGCCCGGCGCAGCAACGGCGAGTTCGGGGTGGACCCTTTCGGCTTCGACCCGGACTACGCGCTCTCCGCCGTCGCCCCGTTCGTGTGGCTCTACAAGAAGTACTTCCGGGTGGAGACGCACGGCATCGAGCGGGTGCCGTCCGGCGGGGTGTTCCTGGTGGGAAACCACGCCGGCCAGATCCCGATCGACGGGGCGATGGTTGGGGTGGCGATGCTCCTCGAGCACGAGCCGCCCCGGATCGTGCGGGCGATGACCGAGAAGTGGGCCGCCTCGCTGCCGTACGTCTCCACGCTCTTCGCCCGCAGCGGTCAGATCGTCGGCACACCCGAGAACTGCCGGCGCCTGCTCCAGATGGGAGAAGCGGTGATGGTGTTTCCCGAGGGGGTCAAGGGCATCAGCAAGCTCTGGCCCGAGCGCTATCAGCTGAAGGACTTCGGGCTGGGGTTCATGCGGCTCGCGCTGGAGACGGCGACGCCCATCGTCCCGGTGGCGATCATCGGCTCGGAGGAGCAGGCGCCCGCGCTCCTGAATCTCAAGTCGGTGGGCAAGCTTGTCGGCTTCCCGGCCCTTCCGTTGACGGTGACCCCGATCCCGCTGCCCACCAAGTACCGCCTCTACTTCGGAGATCCGCTGACCTTCTCCGGCAGCGCGGACGACGAGGACACCGAGCTGGACAAGAAGGTCCGGGTGGTGAAGACCACGCTGCAGGGCCTCCTCCAGCAGGGACTCGAGGAACGGAAGAACGTCTTCTGGTGAGGCGCGCCGATGGGCACCGAGTCACGACAGGTGGTGGTGGTCACGGGGCTCAGCGGGAACCTGGGGCGCACGCTCATCAAGCAGCTGCACCGCAACGAGCGCATCGTCGGTCTCGACCGCCGGCCTTTTCCCGGGGCGCCCAAGGACGTGGAGCTCTTCCAGGTCGACCTCCGAAAGAAGAAGGCGGAGGACGTCTTCCGCATCCATGACGTGAAGGCGGTCATCCACATGGGGATCATGCACGACCCCCGGATGTCGTCGGAGGAGCATCACTCCTTCAACGTGGTGGGCACCACCCGGGTGCTGGACGCGGTGGCGAAGTACGGGGTGAAGAAGGTGGTGGTCCTCTCCAGCGCCAACGTCTACGGACCGAGCCCCGACAACTCGAACTTTCTCTCCGAGGACGCGCCGCTGATGGCCGCCTCGCGCTTCTCCGGGGTGCGCGACCTGATCGAGGTCGACATGCTGGCCCACGGGTTCTTCTGGCGGCATCCGGACATCGAGACCGTCATCCTCCGTCCGGTGCACATCGTCGGGCCGACGATCCGGAACGCGCCGTCCAACTACCTGCGGCTGCGGTACCCGTGGGTGCTCGCCGGGTTCGACCCGATGCTCCAGCTCATCCACCAGGAGGACGCGGCGCGGGCGATGGTCGAGGCGCTCCGGCCGGGGCTGAAGGGCGTGTACAACGTGGTCGGCCCGGGCGAGGTGCCGCTGTCGGCGGTGCTCCGGGAGCTCGGGCGGACGCCCATCCCGGTGCCGCACCCCATCGCCAGGCCGCTGCTCGGCACGCTGTTCCGTTACCGGCTGGCGAACTTTCCCCCGCCGGAGCTGGACCACATCCAGTTCCTCTGCATGGTCGACGGGAGCCGGTGGACGCAGGACGTGGGATGGGTGCCGCAGCACTCGATGAAGGACACCATCCGGTCCGTGGACGGAGAGCGGGCCGCGGCGTGACAGGCTGGGCCGCCGCCTGATCGGTCGGCCCCCAGGAGTCGGGATGGGCTGGTGGGCGGAAGGTCCTGCCACGCCCGCGCGGCCTGCGTCACTCCAGCGCTCCGGGGACGCGCAGCCCGCTCGTACGCTCTCGTCGCAGCAGGCCGTTCTCCCTCGCGTAGCCCTGCGGTCGGGCGGCGCACGTCCATCGCTGCAGCAGCTGTCATTCGGTCCGTGGGCCCGGCGAGCATCACCGGCCAGGACGTGTCGAGGCCCGGACGCCGCAGGTGGCGGGCCCGGGAGGATCCATCACCTGTTCACGCGGCGAGGGCGCGGGGCGACACGCTGTGCGGGGCGACACGCTGTGATGGCCGACCAGGTGGTGGCGCGCTGCAGCCGTCCCACGTCGAGGGAGGAGAGCGCCCGGTGGAGGAGGGGTTCCGGGCTCACGACGCAATAGCAATTTCGACGACGGGGAGTGCGAAAGCGACGTCCGCAAGTCCTCGATGCCTCGTGACGGCTTCACGAGCGGCGTGGGCCTGGATGCTATTGCGTCGTGAGCCCGAGACCCCCTTGGTACCCGGAGGTCCTCCGGTGGCAAACAGCCCAAGCGAAGGTGCCAGCCCCGATCCCGGCACCGCCGACCGACCGCGCGTGACGCCGTCCCCCTCGACGCCTTCCCGAAGCGATGACTCCAGGGGTGGGCGCGCGAAGGCGACGCAGGGCGGCTCCTCGGCGACCGCGACACAACTGTCGTGGTTTGCGGGGAAGGGTTCTCACACTCGGAGTCAAAACCGGGCCCAACCGACGGAAACGACTCGCCTTCCTTCATGGCACCCGTGTTGCTCGATTGTTTGCGCATGTGAGGGCGTCCCATGGGGGGACGCCCGACGCCCACCGTCCCGGCCGGCCCCGGGGCGGTGGGCGCTTTTTTTTTGGGCCGACTCGGCCCTCAGCGGGGCGCGAGGTCCGGATAGGGCCCGCCCCGCATCGACGCGAGCTGCCACTCCCCACCGCGGGTCACCCACACCGCGTTCGCCTCGGAGACCTGCTCCGACGTCGAGGGCAGCTTGAACCACCGCCAGCGCGAGACGACCGTCGCCTGGGTCCCATCGTCGCTGGTCACCACGTTCAGCAGCTCGATGTCGGTGATGCTCAGGTCCTTCCCGTCCCGGGCCCGGGCGGCGAGGAACTGGCTCCGTCGCTCGGGCACCAGCAGCTGCGCCACGGCCGCGGACTCGCCCCAGCGGGCCTTCTGCTCGAAGTCCTCGTACGTGCTCTTCAGCTTCGCCTGCGTGGCGCCCCCTTCGTGACATCCGACGACACCTAGGAGCAGCCAGGGGAGGAGGGGGCGCGTGGTAGCCTTCATTGGCTGACAACGATGCCCGAATCCCTCGTGGAGCGGTACGAGCAGCTTCTCGCCACCGATCCCACCTCCACCCTTTTCGTGGAGCTGGCTCGGGTGCTCGTGGAGCAGGGTGAGAACGCCCGCGCGGCCGAGGTGTGTCAGCAGGGGCTGGTCCACCATCCGGACAGCATCCACGGGTACGTCCTCTGGGGAAAGGCGCTGATCGGCGTGGGTCGCCCCGCCGAGGCGATGGAGCAGTTCGACAAGGCCGTGGCCGTGGACCGGCAGGACCCGCTTGCCTACCACCTCATCTCCGAGGTCCTGGTCAGCAAGGGGCTCTACCGCTCGGCGCTGCCGCTGCTCCGCAAGGCGGTGGCGCTCTCCCCCGGTGACGAGCAGGTGAAGATCTGGCTCGAGCAGACGCAGGCGGCCCTCGCCGGCGGGCCGGCGCCCACGATGCGGCCGGCCGTCCTGGACAACCATCCCGAGCGGCCGCTTCGCGACCGCGCCAACGGCACCCCCACCGGGAGCAATCCGGCGATTCGCCCCACCCGCACCGGCTCGACGCCCCCGCCGCCGCCGCCCGAGGCGCTGTCCGAGGCCGCCGGGTTCACTCCGCTCCCGGAACGCAGGGGCTCGGGATCGTTCCCCGTGATCGGCGATGGTCCGACGGCGCCGGGTGGGCCCGATTACCCCGCCAGTGCCGAGCCCGGAGCGACCGCCGGCGTCGGGCCGACTGCCGGCGTCGGAGCGACCGCCGACGAGCCGACCACGGAGCCAAGCCTCCTCGCCGACGTTCCCGAGGCGGTGCCCACCGGGCCAGTCCCGGCGGTCAAGCGCAAGTTCAGCACCGGAACCACCCAGGCCATCGCCAAGGAGTACGAGAAGGCGCTCCGGGCGAAGGTCGCAGAGAAGGCCCAGATCAAGAGCTGGCTCCAGGTCCACGCGCTGAAGCTCGCCATCGGCACGGTGGCGCTCGTGGCGCTGGTGGCCGGTGCGCTCGTCTATCGCCACACCCGCCAGGTGAACCAGGGACGGAACCTGAGCGACGCGCTCTCCAGCGCCCGGAAGGGGCTCGCCCTCGACACCGCCGCCGGAGACCGGGCCGCGCTCGACTCCCTCGCCCAGGCCATCCGGATGGAGGAGGACAGCACCGAGGCCTGGGATCTCACAGCCTACGCCCGCGCGGTGCTCGCCGATGAGCACGGGGGCACTCCGCAGGACCGCTCCCAGGCGGAGGCCGCGCTCGCTCGTCCCAAGGCCGGAGCCAGCTACCCCGGCCTGGTCCTCGTCGCCCGGGCCATGACGGCCTCAGGCCCCGAGCGCGACGCCGCCCGCAAGGCCATCCTCGACCTGTCTCTTATAC
>JBKPMY010000262.1:0-7899 GCA_046732375.1 Myxococcota bacterium | reverse complement strand
GTCCAGGTGAACGGGAAGCTCCGCGGCGAGATCCGCATCGCCGCCGACGCGGGCGAGAGCGAGGTCCGCGCCGCCGCCGAGAGCGAGGAGAAGGTGCGCGCGGCGCTGGCGGGCAAGGCGCTCCGCAAGGTGGTCTTCGTGCCGAAGCGGCTCATCAACTTCGTCGTCGGATGACCCGGACGCTCGCCGCGCTGCTGTGGCTGGCCTGTCTGGCCCAGCCCGCCTGCGGGTACCGCTTCACTGCTTCCGGAGCGGGATTCCCTCAGGGGCTCCAGAAGGTCTTCGCCCCGGTCATCGTGAACCGGACCACCGAGCCCGGGCTGGAGGGCATCTTCACCGAGGCGCTTCGCGAGCAGCTCTCGCGGGGTGGGCACCTGGGAGGGGAGGGCAGCGAGGGGCGGCTCGAGGGCGAGCTCCTCGCGGTGGGCGGAGCAGTCGCCCAGCTCGCCCCGGGCACCTCCGGTGCGCTGACCTATCGGGTGTCGGCGACGTTGCGCGTCCGGCTGTTCCGCGCGGGGACGCTCCTTGCCCAGACCGACGTCGCCGGAACCGAGGACTACCTGCCGGCTCTGCGCGCCGACGTGCTCACCACCGAGGCCAACCGTCAGGCGGCCATCCGGCGTCTGGCCACCGCGCTGGCCGCCGACGCGGTCGCGCGGCTCCAGACCGGCTAGCGGAAGAGCGTCATGGCGGTTTCCGCCATCAGGCCTGCGCGGTCTGCGCCGCGTGGAACAACCGGGCGATGCGGCGGCTCGCGTTCTTCTTGTGCAGCACGCCCTTGCTGGCGGCCTTGTCCAGGGTCCGGGCCGCGGCGCGCAGCACCTCCTGGGCCTTCGCAGGGTCCTTGGCGGCCAGGGCCTCGCGGGCCCTCTTCACCGCCGACTTCACCTGGGTTCGAACGGCCTGGTTCCGGGCCCGGCGCTTCAGCGCCTGCCGGTTCCGCTTCTGAGCTGACTTGGTGTTTGCCACGGGCGGCCTCCCTACCGGCGCGGGGCGGGGTCGTCAAGAGAGACCCGGCAGCCCCGAGGCGCCGGTGGAAAACCGAATTCCCCGCCCTGGGGACAGGTCTCTTGTGGAGAAGTGACCCTTTTGGGCGCTCTAAGCTGCCGTTCCGACTCGCAGGTGCCGGACGCTGAAACATTCTGCACGCCCGGTCGGTTGCCACCCCCTCGTCTCGCGCTTGTCACGGTCCACAGCGTTCTCCCCAGTTTCCACACAACTCCTGTGGGAACTCAGATGCGCCCAGGGGCGCTCAGAACCGGGCCGTCACACAGGTGCCCACCGGGTCGCGGAAGACCAGCGGATGCTCCCCGTGAACCGAGCCCCCCGCTTCCCGGATGTGGGCCGCGGCGTCGGTCCGGAGCCCGGGCGCATCGACCGTGAGCGAGACCGCCGAGAGCTGTCCCGCCACATAGGAGAAGCACAGCCCCGGGGTCTCGACCGACCATTCTCCGCCGTCCAGCTCGACCGTCCACCCCAGCGCCGGCGCCACCTTCGTCCAGAAGGCGTGGGCTCGCGCGGGCTCGGGCGCGGTCAGCTCGACGCGGGCGATGACGGCACGCGAAGCCGACAGCGGCGGTGGAAGGGCGGACTCGGCAGCCTTCGCTTCCTGCCACAACGTGTCCATCTGGGCGAGCGTCGCTGTGCCGAACGGGATCCCGCGGGCGCGAAGCCCCTCCTCCACCACGTGGAACCGCCGGGTGAAGCGGGTGTTCGCGGCCCGGAGCGCGTCTTCCGCGGGGGTGGCGGTGAAGCGGGCGAGGTTGGCCAGGCTGAAGAGCACGTCTCCGAGCTCGTGCTCGATGGCGCGTGCCTCCTTCGAGGCGATGGCCCGGTCCAGCTCCTCGAGCTCCTCGGCGAGCTTGGCGCGGACGCCGGCCAGGTCCGGCCAGTCGAAGCCGATGCGCGACGCCTTCTCGGTCAACCGCTCCGCCCGGAGCAGGGCCGGCGCGGCGCTGGGCACGCCGTCGAGCACCGAGCCCTCGCGGCCATGCTTGCGCAGCCGCTCCTCGGCCTTGATGCGGGCCCAGTTCTGGAGCACCTCCTCGGCACCGCCGATCGTCTTTCCTTCGAACACATGTGGGTGGCGAGAGACGATCTTGTCGGAGATGGCGGTCGCCACGTCCGCCAGGCCGAACTCGCCCAGCTCCCGCGCCAGCTGCGCGTGGAAGACGATCTGGAACAGGAGGTCCCCCAGCTCCTCGCACAGGGCGCGCCACGGGCCGCCCTCGCCCACGCGGTCCATCTCGTCCAGCACCTCGTAGGTCTCCTCCACGAGGTAAGGCCGGAGGGTACGGATGTCCTGCGCACGGTCCCAGGGGCAGCCCCCCTCGGCGCGCAGGGTGCGCATGATCTCCTCCAGCCGCTCCAAGGCGTCTCCAGTGCGTCCCATGTCCTCCCCGACCCGGGACCCGCCAATTGACTCGGGTTTAGGGTCCCGGCGCCGCTCGCCTATCATGGGCAGACCTGCCCGAACGAGATGGTCCTTCCACGCTCGGTTCCAGCGCTCCTCGCCATCGTCGCGCTCCTCTCCCCGTCCGGGGGAGTGGCGCAGATCGACGCGCCCCGTCCGGTGGAGGAGCTCACCCCGGACGGTCCGGGTTCGCGCCCGTCGCGGATCCGCCGCGAGCCGCCGCCTCCGCCCGTGCAGGCGCCCGCGCCGGAGGAGGATTCTCCGGCCGCCGGGGCGCAGGAGCCCGCCCGCGCTGCCCCTCCGCCTCCTCCTCCACCGGTCCGCCGGTCCAAGCGTCCTGCACCCGGACTGGAGCCTCCGGTCGCCCCGCCGCCCGCCACGACCTCCGGGCGTGACCGCACGCCTTCCCCACCGCTGCTGGTCCCGACCGAGGGCGATGACGCGCTCCTCCAGGCGTTCGGCGCCTGGAGAGAGGCCGAGCGCACGCGGGACGTGAAGGGATCGCGGGCCTCTCGCGACCGACTGGCCGAGCTGCGCGAGACCCTGGCCATCGCCGACCTCGAGTCGGTGAGCCTGGCGCTGCTGCGGGGTGCGCGCCTCCGGGCCACCGCGAAGGACGGCGCCGGCGCGGTGGAGCTGGCCCAGTCGGCCGCGGCGCTCTCGCCCGACGTGGCCGACGCGCACTGGGGCCTCTTCCGCGCTCACCTGGGCAACGACGCGTTCGACTTCGGGCGGCTCTGGGCCGACGCACGCAACGCCGCGCGTGCCGCGCTCTCCGATCCGCGCTGGAGCCGGGGAATGCTCGGGGACCTCGGAGCGACGGTGCTCGTCGCCTGGCTGGCGACGGCGCTGGCCGCGCTACTGGTGCTCTTCCTCCGCACCCTTCCTTCACTGGTGCACGACGTCCACCACGCCTTCCCGCGAGGTGTCGCCCGCTGGCAGGCGGGGGCGCTGCTGATCCTGGTGCTCCTGCTCCCCTGGGCGTTCCGGCTGGGGCTGCTGTTCCCGTCTCTGGTCCTCTTCGCCGCCGTGACCCTCTACGTCGAGGCGAAGGAGCGGTGGCTCCTCGCGGTGCTCCTGGCCGGCGCCTGCCTCGTGCCTCCGCTCGCCGGAGCCCTGGTCCACGTCACCACCTTCGCCGGCACGCCGGCGGAGAACGTGCTCCAGCTCGAACGCGGGGGTCTGGAGGCCACCCAGGCCGCGGCGCACGTTCACGCCCGCCTCGAGGCCGGACGGGCCACCTACCCCGAGGTCTACGCCCTGGCGCGGTGGGAGCTCCGGCGCGGGAAGCTGGCGCCGGCGCGGGCCCACGCGGAGAAGGCCCTCGCCCTCCGGAGCGGTGACGCGCGCGCCCAGACTGTGCTCGGGAACGTCGCCTTCGCCGAGAACAAGTGGCCGGAAGCGATCGCCGCCTACACCCGGGCCAGCGAGGCGAATCCGACGTTGCCCGATCCGCTGTGGAACGTCTCCAGGGTCTACCGCCGGCGGGCGAAGACGCTCTCCGACGACGCGGTGGGCCCGGAGCTGGACCGGGCTCAGAACGCGGCGGCCGCCGCGCAGCGGCTCGACGAGCAGCTGATGACCCGAAGCGACCCGCCGGACAGCCGTCCGGCGATGAACCTCACCATCCTGACCCCCGCGCTTTCGCGGAGCGAGCCGCTGGTCACCGACGGGGAGGAGCGCCGCGCGCGGGTCACCGCGCAGGTGGGGCAAGCGCTGGTGGGTGGCCTGCAGCCCAGCGCGGCGGTCCTGGTGCCGATGGCCGGCGTCGCGATCCTCGCCGGCCTGGGCTTCCTCCGCGGTGGCCGGGGCGTCAGCCGCGCCTGTGAGAAGTGCGGGCGAGCGGTCTGCCGACGCTGCGACCCGGAGCTGGTCGAGGACAGCCAGCTCTGCCACCAGTGCGTCAACGTCTACACCCGGCGGGGAAAGGTCGCGCCCATGGCCCGGGTGAACAAGGAGATGGAGGTCCGCCACCACCAGGCATGGGTGAGCCGGTGGGCCTACGGGCTGGGCCTGCTCTGGTCGGGAGCAGGGCACCTCTTCACCGGTGTCCCGGTCCGGGGCGCGCTACACGCCTTCGTCTTCGCCTTCGGCATCACCGTGGCCATCAACCGGGAAGGGCTCCTCCGGACGCCCGGGCTCTCGGCGGGGACGGCCGGCTGGCTCGCGCTGGCCCTGGTGCTCCTCGCGGTGACCTGGAGCGCCTCGCTGCGCCACCTGGCCCGGGAGAGAAACTAGTGCTCACCACTCCCAGGTCGGAGCACTGAATGGCGCTCGCCGGCACGCTCAAGGACTTCGGCATCGCCGACATCCTCCAGCTCATCGCCCAGCAGCAGAAGACCGGCGTCCTCCACCTCCGGAGCAAGGATCAGGAGGTGAAGGTCGGGTTCGTCGACGGGGCGATCGTGTCCGCGGAGAGCGTCTCCAAGAAGAAGCGCGACCTGTTCGGGCACATGCTCGTCGCGGCCGAGCTCATCAGCGAGGCCCAGCTGGAGCAGGCGCTGGAGACCCAGAAGCGATCGCTGCAGCGGCTCGGCGACTGCCTCATCTCGCAGGGGATCCTCACCAAGGACCAGTACCGGCGGATGGCCCAGCTGCAGTTCAACGAGACGCTCTACCGGCTCTTCACCTGGAAGACCGGGACCTACGAGTTCGAGCAGGGGCCCGTCCATCACGACACGCACGACCTGGACCCGGTGCGCGCCGAGTCGGTGCTGATGGAAGGCTTCCGGATGGTGGACGAGTGGCCGGTGATCCGGAAGCGGATCCCCCGCTACGACCTCGTCTTCGCCCAGGGCAAGCACCTGCCCGCGGGCGACATCCCGACCGAGTCGGCCGGCGAGTTCGCGTCCATCGGCCCGTCGGAGCGGCGCCTTCACGTGCTGGTCAACGGCTACCGCGACGTGCGGAAGCTCATCGACCTGTCGTGCCTCGGCGAGTTCGAGACCTGCAAGGCGCTCTGCAACCTGGCGAACCTCGGACACGTGACCGCGCTCATGCCGGTCGGCGAGCCGGATCTGCCCGAGGACGACATCGACTTCGGGGAGAGGGTCCGGGGCGCGCTGGGGAGGCTCGCGGTGAGCATGGTGGTGCTGGCCGGCATCGTGGGGGTTCTGCTGGGCACCCAGCTCAACCCCTGGGCGGTCCGATCCAGCGCCGGCGCGGGCTTCGCCGAGGGGGTGCTCCGGCAGCAGATTGCCCGGGCGCAGGTGAGCCGCATCGAGGGCGCGCTCGCGGTGTACCGCCTGGAGCGGGGAGAGGTGCCGCCGTCGCTGGACGCGCTGGTGGAACAGGGACTTCTGTCGTCCACTGACGTGCGTTTCCCCTGGGCGGAGCGTTACTACTACCGCCGCGTGGGGCCCCAGGAGTTCATCCTCCTGCCGCCCTTGCGCTAGCCTTCCCGCCTGCTGCCGCGCCTGTGTCCCGGGCGCACTTGAAAGGAACCGTTGCCCACCGCTTCTCCTCGGGACACTTCCCTCGTTACCACCGCCCGCGTCGACCTGCGGGACAACGACGTGGCGCTCGGCGTCTCCGGCAACCATGCCGAGAACCTGAAAGCCATCGAGCGCCGGCTGGGGGTGCGGGTCGGGCAGCGCGGAACCGAGCTCCATCTCTCCGGCCCCGCGGATGCCGTCGCCTCCGCCGTGCGGCTGGTGGAGCAGCTCGAGACCATCCACCGCGCGGGCCAGCCGGTGGGCCGCGAGGACGTGGAACAGGGTCTGAAGATGCTGGGCCGCGGTGCCTCGCCGGACCAGGGCCTGGACAGCCTGGTCCTCGGCCCGGTCCTGTCACGGGCGGGGCGGCACGTGGCGCCGAAGAGCCTGGCCCAGAAGAGGTACGTGGACGCCATTCGCCGGCACGACATCGTCTTCGGCATCGGCCCGGCCGGGACCGGAAAGACGTATCTGGCGATGGCGATGGCGGTCGCGGCCTTCCAGGCTCGGAGCGTGAAGCGGATCATCCTCGCCCGGCCCGCAGTGGAGGCCGGCGAGAAGCTCGGCTTTCTTCCCGGCGACCTCGCGGAGAAGGTGAACCCGTACCTCCGCCCGCTCTACGACGCGCTCCACGACATGATGGACGCAGGCCGCGCGTCCCAGCTGGTGGAGCAGGGGACGGTGGAGGTCGCGCCCCTGGCCTTCATGCGCGGACGGACGTTGAACGATGCGTTCGTGATCCTCGACGAGGCGCAGAACACCACCGTCGAGCAGATGAAGATGTTCCTCACCCGCCTCGGCTTCCACAGCAAGACGGTGGTCACGGGTGACGTGACCCAGGTGGACCTCCCGCAAGGGAAGATGTCCGGCCTGTTGCATGCCCGGCGGATCCTCGAGGGCGTGGAGGGCATCGCCTTCTGCGGCTTCACCGAGGTCGACGTGGTCCGCCATCCGCTGGTGCAGGAGGTCATCCGGGCCTACGACAAGGCCGACGCCGAGGCGAAGTCGGAAGCCGAGGCGAAGGCGGAGGCGGCGCGGGCGGAGCAGGAGGCTGGGCCGCCGCTTCCGGCTCCGGCGCGCGACCCCGAGACGTCCTCGAACGGGTAGCACGCCCGAGGCGCACGGACCGGTCGGCCGCCTCCTCCATACGCCGTGGCCTGCGTCGCCCCTGCGCCCCGGACCGGTTGGGAACCACGCCCGGTTCGCCCTGTCCGGAAATGGGATCCGGGGTCCCGAGCCTGCTCCGGCAATGTGCTGGAAATCTGCCCTTCCAGCCTGCGTCTTCCAGAAACACAGCGTGGCACGCCCTTCGCTGAGCGCAGTCGCATGAGCCAGCTCCCCGCCTCGTCGAGCCCGTCACCCCTGGCCGGAATCGGGAAAGACGTCCGGGTGGCCGTCCGACGTCTGGTGCGGGAACGGGGCTTCACCGCCACCGCGGTCCTCACGCTCGCGCTCGCCACGGGAGCGACCACCGCCGTCTTCACCCTGGTGAACGCGGTGCTGCTCCGCCCTCTGGCCTATCGCGCGCCCGAGCAGCTGGTGCGGATCTACGACGTCCAGCCCGACGTGCCGCGGGCCTCGGTCTCGGTCCCGGATGCGCACGACTGGATCACCCGATCCCGCAGCCTGAGCGGGCTCGCCCTCTTCTCTCAGGGCAGCAAGAGTCTGACGGGGGACGGCGAGCCGATCCGGGTCTCCACTCAGCGGATGAACGCGGGAGCGCTCCGGGTCCTCGGTCTGCCCTCGCTCCTGGGGCGGGAATTCACCGAGGACGAGGACCGCGTCGGTGGGCCGGCGGTGGCGATGCTCGGGGAGCGCTTCTGGCGGAAGCAGTTTGCCGGCCGGCCGGACATCGTGGGCTCCACGGTGCGCCTCGACGGACGCGACCACCTGGTACTGGGCGTGGTGCGCGAGCAGCCCCACTGGTTCGCCGACTCCGACATCTGGGTGCCGCTCCAGAACGATCCGGCCAAGACCCCGCGGGGAACGCACTTCATGAACGCCATCGGCCGCCTCGCCCCCGGGGTGACGGTGGCCGCGGCGCAGAAGGAC
>JBKPMY010000261.1:0-15032 GCA_046732375.1 Myxococcota bacterium | reverse complement strand
GCCAGCGCCTCATCCAGGAAGGCGCGATCGGCGCGGAAATCCCCATGCAGAAAATCCCAGCTCCAGCGGCGGCTCTCGGGGAGCAGCACCGCCACCTCGCGTTCGGCGGCGTCACTGCGGACCGCGTCCCACATCCGGGCGGCCGAGCTGCCCGCCCCATGGAGCATCACCAGCAGGGGCACTCGGTGGGTGCGGGCCGCCTCCGGGACGTAGAGCAGGCCGTCCCGGGGTACGCCGAGCCCGAGGTGGAAGAGCCCTGGCTGCCCGGGCCGGAACTCGGGGTCCGGTCGGGCATGGAGCCGCGCCGAGTCCGGAGGAGAGCCCGGGGTGATCTGCACGTTCGGAGGCGGTGCGCTCGCGCAACCGGTGAGGAGCAGGACCGCCAGGGACCGGGACCACACGGCCGGCCAGTGCACCACGTCCGCGCCGGCCAGGTGACGCGGCTCCCGGCCGCCCGCCCCCCGTTCGCTGCGGCGCATCGTCGAGCGGAACGGTCCGGAAATGGCTAGATCTCCTGTCATCGCGGCCCATCCGGCTGCCCTGGAGAGCGCCTCTGAAAGACCTGCACGGGAACACCCTCGGCCTCAAGCCCAGCGAGCTGCAGCAACTCCGCAACACCTACCGCCGTCGCGTCTCTCCGCACGAGATCGTCAGCCCGGAGATGGCCCGGCACCTGACCGAGCTCTCGCTCCAGACGAACCGCCAGGTCGGCGTGCTCCTGAACAGGAAGGGCGAGGTCGAGCAGGTCGTGGTGGGGAACGCGCACAAGCTCGAGCTCCCGGACATCGGCCGTGCCCGCGCCGGGCAGGTGCGCCTCCGCGGGCTCCGGCTGGTGCACACCCACCTCAAGTCCGAGCCGCTCACCCGGGACGACCTGACCGACCTCGCGCTGCTCCGGCTCGACCTGGTGGCGGCCATCGGCGTGCGCCCCGACGGCCTTCCGGGGGTGTTGCACTTCGGCCATCTCGTCCCGGCGAACGGAGACGGCAGCTACTGGAGGACCGAGACCCTTCCCTCCGTGCACGGCCCCCAGCCAGACCTCGCCGCGACCCTCGGCGCCCTGGAGGACGAGCTGGCC
This sequence comes from Myxococcota bacterium, assembly GCA_046732375.1. Taxonomy (GTDB): domain Bacteria; phylum Myxococcota; class Myxococcia; order Myxococcales; family Myxococcaceae; genus RPRB01. The sequence goes on along the minus strand of JBKPMY010000261.1, from coordinate 13,954 downwards.
CAGGGAACCGCGGGCCGGGAGGTCTCCGGCCGCGAGCGGGCGGTGCTGGTAGGAGTGGCGCTCGACGGGCAGCGCGGCCGGGCCGAGACCTCGCTGACGGAGCTCCGGGAGCTCGCCCGGACCGCCGGCGTGGAGGTGCTGGACTCGGTGCTGCAGCTGCGCCGCGAGCCGGACCCGCGCTATCTCGTCGGCCGCGGGAAGCTCGAGGAGCTGAACCTCCGCGCCATGCAGCTCGGCGCGGATCTCCTGGTGTTCGACCGCGACCTCAGCCCCTCCCAGAGCCGTCACATCGCCGAGGAGACCAGCCTCAAGGTCCTGGACCGCACCCAGCTGATCCTCGACATCTTCGCCCAGCGCGCGCAGAGCGCCGACGGCAAGCTCCAGGTCGAGCTGGCGCAGCTGAAGTACCTGCTTCCGCGGCTCGCGCAGAGCGACGACTCCCTTTCCCGGCTGGCCGGCGGGATCGGAGGGCGCGGCCCCGGCGAGACGAAGCTGGAGATCGATCGCCGGAGAGTGCGCGACCGTGTTGCCCATCTCGAGCGCCGCATCGAGCATCTCTCGCGCGAGCGTCAGGTCCGGCGCGGCCGTCGCGAGCGTCGTGAGCTTCCGGTGATCTCCATCGTCGGCTACACCAACGCCGGGAAGTCGACCCTCCTCAACGCGCTGACCAACAGCCAGGTGCTGGTGGAGAACAAGCTCTTCGCCACGCTCGACCCGACCAGCCGGCGGCTCCGCTTTCCCGAGGAGCGCGAGGTCATCATCACCGACACCGTGGGCTTCATCCGTGACCTCCCTCCGGACCTCGTGAACGCCTTTCGGGCGACGCTGGAGGAGCTGGGCGACGCCTCTCTGCTCTTGCACGTGGTGGACGCCTCGGACCCGGCGCACGACGCGCAGGTGGAGGCGGTGGAGCAGATCCTCGACGGCCTCGGGCTCGGGTCCAAGCCGCGGACCCTGGTGTGGAACAAGGCGGACCGCATCGACCCCGAGCTCGCCACCACCCTGGTGCGCACGCGAGGCGGCGTGGCGATCAGCGCCGCGACCGGCCAGGGCCTCGACGCGCTGCTCCACAAGGCCGACCGGACGCTCTTTGCCGAGGGCCGTTCCATGGAGCTCGGCGCGCTGGTCGCTCCCCTGCGACCGGCTGTGGACGCCGCCGAGGCGGAGGCTCCGGTGGTGATGAGCGGTGCCGCAGCAGTCGGCGGCTGACGGCGGAACTCGGCGCCAGGGGCGGAGGGCTCGGGCCCGCCCGCGCGTGTGATCGAGGCTGGGCGTGGCGACGCGGACGCGCTCGCCAGCAACCGAAAGGAGCGGCGACCGTCCCGACGCGGCGCGGCGAGGGGAAACCGTCGGTGCGGATCTCGCCATCGCGTGGCCTGACCGCTGGCTCGGTCCCCGGGGGGGCTCGGCGCAATGTTTGCGCCATCGCCTGGCGGGAGTGGGGCCGAGCGCAACGTGCCGGCGGCGCGAGCGAAGCGCCGCGGACGAACTCACGATTGCGGTGAAAAGTCCGTTGCTCTCCGCGGGCATCGGTCGGAGATTCGGCCGCCTCTCGTCGCAGCCCACCTCACACCGCGGAGTCGGTCACATGACGTGGACTCAGAATTACGCGCCGCTCGGAAACATCTTCGTCTCGGCGCTGGTCGCTGCGCTCCCGGTCATCGTCCTTCTCGGGTCACTCGCCTTCTTCCACGTCAAGGCGCACATCGCGGCGCTGCTCGGTCTCGCCGCTGCCCTTCTCGTCGCCATCGTCGTGTACGGCATGCCGACGGGAATGGCTCTGGCGGCAGCGGCCAACGGTGCCGCCTTCGGGCTGTTCCCGATCGGCTGGATCGTGCTCAACGCGATCTTCGTCTACGACATCGCCGTCGGCACCGGGCAGTTCGAGATCGTGAAGCACACCATCGCCAACCTCGCCGCCGACCGGCGCATCCAGGTGCTGCTGATCGGGTTCTCGTTCGGAGCCTTCATCGAGGGCGCGGCAGGGTTCGGGACCCCGGTCGCGATCTGCGCCGCGATGCTGATCGGCCTCGGATTCAAGCCGCTCGCCGCCGCCGGCCTCTCGCTCATCGGGAACACCGCCCCGGTGGCCTTCGGAGCGCTGGGAACTCCGGTCATCACCCTCGCGGCGGTCACCGGGCTTCCGGTGGACAAGCTCAGCGCGATGGTGGGGCGCCAGCTGCCGTTCTTCTCGGTGATCGTGCCCTTCTGGCTGGTGTGGGCGATGGCCGGCTTCTCCGGGATGGCCCAGGTGTGGCCGGCCTGCCTGGTCGCGGGTCTCTTCTTCGCCATCCCGCAGTACTACGTCTCGAATCACTGGGGCCCTGCGCTGGTCGACATCATCGCGGCGATGGTCAGCATCGGCGCGATGTACGTCCTGCTTCGTTTCTGGCAACCCAACAAGACCTGGCGATTCGAGGGAGAGGCCGACCACGTGGCCACCGAAGAGACGACGCCCAGCACCGCCGCCGCCCTGAAGGCCTGGGCGCCCTGGATCATCCTCTCCGTGCTGGTGTTCGCCTGGGGCTATCCGTTGGTCAAGGCTGCGCTGAACGGGGTCCCCGGTGCTGCGCCCGCGTGGAAGGTGCCTCACCTCCACGACCTGGTCCTGAAGGCTCCACCGATCGTGCCCAAGCCCACGCCCGAGCACGCCATCTTCACCTTCAACTGGCTGAGCGCCACGGGCACCGCTTTGCTCCTGACCGGGATCATCTCCGGCCTCCTCCTGGGAGTGAAGCTGCGCGACCTGGTCGGCTACTACCTCCACACGCTCAGACGCGTTCGGTTCTCGCTCCTGACCATCGCAGCGATGCTCGCCCTGGGCTTCACCACTCGCTACTCGGGGTCGGATGCCAGCATGGGGCTCGCCTTCGCCGCGACCGGGGCGCTGTTCCCCTTCTTCTCTCCGATGCTGGGGTGGCTCGGCGTGGCGCTGACCGGGAGCGACACCTCCTCCAACGTGCTGTTCGGAAATCTGCAGAAGGTCTCCGCCCAGCAGCTCGGGCTGAGCCCCATCCTCACCGCGGCGTCGAACAGTTCAGGCGGAGTGATGGGAAAGATGATCGACGCCCAGAGCATCGTGGTGGCCGGCGTGGCCACGGGACAACAAGGTCACGAAGGAGACATCCTGCGCTACGTCTTCTGGCACAGCCTGGCGCTTGCGGCCCTGGTGGGTGTTCTGGTGATGCTCCAGGCCTACGTCTTCCCGGGCATGATCCCCCAGTAAGGAGCTCTCCATGGCCCTCAACGTCCTGACGTCCGCGCCGGAAGGCGCCGAGAAGGTCCTCTCGCGGGACGCGCTGGCCTTCCTGGAGTCGCTGCACCGCCGGTTCGACGGCCGCCGGCAGGAGCTGCTCGCCGCGCGCGCCGAGCGCCAGAAGGCGTTCGACCGCGGCGAGAGCTTCGAGTTCCTTCCTTCCACGAAGTCGATCCGGGGTGGCGACTGGAAGGTCGCCCCCACCCCCAGGGATCTCCAGCGCCGGCACGTGGAGATCACCGGGCCCACCGAGCGGAAGATGATGATCAACGCCCTCAACTCCGGGGCAGACATCTTCATGGCCGACTTCGAGGACTCGCTCTCGCCCTCGTGGCGGAACGTGGTCGTGGGCCAGCAGAACTGCATCGACGCGGTCCGCCGCACCATCTCCCTCGAGACGCCGGAGAAGAAGTACCGCCTCAACGACAAGACCGCGGTGTTGCTCGTCCGCCCGCGCGGCTGGCACCTCCCCGAGAAGCACGTCACCGTGGACGGGACGCCCATCAGCGGCAGCCTCTTCGACTTCGGGCTCTACTTCTTCCACAACGCCCGCGAGCTGCTGGACCGCGGGACCGGCCCGTACTTCTACCTCCCGAAGCTGGAGAGCCACCTCGAGGCCCGGCTGTGGAACGAGGTGTTCGTCCACGGCCAGGAGGCGCTGAAGATCCCGCAGGGGAGCATCCGGGCCACGATGCTGATCGAGACCCTGCCCGCCGCCTTCGAGATGGAGGAGTTCCTCTACGAGATGCGAGAGCACGCCAGCGGGCTGAACGCCGGCCGCTGGGACTACATGTTCTCCTTCATCAAGAAGTTCCGGGACCGGAAGGACAAGGTGCTCCCGGACCGCGCGCAGGTGACGATGACCGTGCCCTTCATGCGCGCCTATACCGAGCTGCTGGTCAAGAGCTGCCACATCCACGGCGCCCACGCGATGGGCGGGATGGCGCCGTTCATCCCCAGCCGGAAGAACCCGGAGATCAACGAGAAGGCGCTGGCCAAGGTTCGCGAGGACAAGCTCCGCGAGGTGAGCGACGGCTTCGACGGAACCTGGGTTGCGCACCCCGACCTGGTTCCCACGGCGAAGGAGGTCTTCGACCAGAAGCTGGCGAAGGACAACCAGAAGGACCGGCTGCGCTCCGAGGTCCAGGTGACCGCGGCCCAGCTCACCGACCCCACCGTCCCGGACGGGAAGATCACCGAGGCGGGCTTCCGGCTGAACGTCGACGTGGCGCTCCAGTACATCAACTCCTGGCTCCTGGAGAACGGCGCCGCCGCCATTTACAACCTCATGGAAGACGCGGCGACGGCGGAGATCTCCCGCGCGCAGCTCTGGCAGTGGATCCATCGCGGGGCGAAGCTGGATGACGGCCGGCCCGCGACCGAGGAGCTCTACCGCACGACCCGTGATGCCCAGCTCGCCCGGCTGACCGAGGGGGGACCGGCGCGATACCGCGATGCGGCAGAGATCCTGGACAGCCTGGTGCTCACGCCGACGTTCCCCGAGTTCCTCACCCTGCCCGCCTATCGCCATCTCGACTAGGTTGCGGGCGCCATGTCGGCCCCGTCGCTGGTCACTCCTGCCGCACCGGCCGCGGCGCCGATCCCGGCGCCTCCGAGGGTCCTGGATCGGCTGATCGCGGTGGTGGGGGACAGGAACGTCATCCGTGATCCGGTGGACCTGCGCACCTACGAGTGCGATGGGCTGACCAGCTTCCGGGCCGCTCCGAGCGTGGTGGTTCTTCCCGCCTCGACGGAGGAGGTCGTGGCGGTGGTCCGGATCGCGGTCGACGCCGGGATGCCCATCGTCCCACGCGGGGCCGGGACCGGACTGTCGGGAGGAGCGCTGCCGGTTCCCGGATGCGTGCTGCTCGGGCTCTCGCGGATGAAGCGCATCCTGGAGATCGATCTCGACAACGGATGGATCCGGGTCCAGCCGGGGGTCATCAATCTCGACGTGAGCAAGGAGATCTCGCCGGCGGGCTACTACTACGCGCCGGATCCTTCGTCGCAGAGCGTGTGCACCATCGGCGGGAACGTGGCCGAGAACTCCGGCGGGGCGCACTGCCTCAAGTACGGCTTCACCGTGAACCACGTGCGCGGCGCGCGGCTGGTCACCGCCGACGGTGACGTGGTCGACCTGGGCGGCCGCGTGCTGGACGCGCCCGGCTACGACCTGCTCGGGGTGGTGGTGGGCAGCGAGGGCACCCTGGGCATCGTCACCGAGGTCGTGCTCCGTATCCTCCGGAAGCCCGAGGCCACCCGGACCTTCTTCGCCACCTTCCCCTCTACCGACGAGGCGGGCGCCTGCGTCTCGGAGATCATCGGCACGGGCATCGTCCCGGCGGCCATCGAGATGATGGACCGGCTCGCGATGCAGGCGGCGGTGGCCGCGACGGGGGTGGACTGGCCGGACGTGGGCGCCGCGCTCCTGATGGACGTGGACGGCTGCACCGCCGAGGCCGAGCACACCTCGGCGATGGCGGTGGCCATCGCCCGGCGCACCGGGGCGCTCGAGGTCCGGGTCCCGAAGGACGACGACGAGCGGATGCTGATGTGGAAGGGCCGCAAGAGCGCCTTCGGCGCCATGGGCCGCCTCGCGCCGAACTACATCGTCCAGGACGGCGTGATCCCCCGGAAGGACGTCGGCCGGGTGCTGGCGGAGATCGCCCGCCTCTCGCAGGAGCGCGGACTCCGGGTGGCGAACGTCTTCCACGCCGGCGACGGGAACCTGCACCCGCTGGTGCTCTACGACGCCAAGGTCCCCGGCCAGGAGCACGCCGCAGAGGAGCTGGGCGGGGAGATTCTCCGACTCTGCATCCGCTACGGAGGCTCCATCACCGGGGAGCACGGGGTGGGTGCGGACAAGGCGCCGTACATGGCGGAGATGTTCACCGACGCCGACCTGGACACCATGGCGAAGGTGCGATGCGCGTTTGATCCCGGAACCACGTTCAACCCGAGCAAGGTGTTCCCCACCCCCAGGCTCTGCGGTGATCGCCCGGGGCCGTACCGCCCGCATGCCACCGAGGTGGCCGGGCTCGCGGACCGCGGATGAGCGCCACCGCCGCGAGCCTGGACCCGCTGGCCGCGGCCCGGCAGGAGCGGCCAGCGACACTGGCCGAGGCCACCGAGGCGCTTCGCCGCGCCGACCGGGACGGGGAGCGGCTGTTCTTCCTCGGAGGCGGCACCGAGCTCTCGCTCGGCGCTCCACCGGCCGGAGTCGAGGTGGTGCTCGGCACCGAGCGGCTCGAGCGCATCGTCGAGCACGAGCCTCCGGATCAGATCGTCACCGTCGAGGCAGGCGTGCGGCTTGCGTCGCTGCAAGACATCCTCGCCCGCGAGGGCCAGATGCTCGCCCTGGATGCGCCCTGGGCAAGCCGGGCGACTCTGGGAGGGCTGGTGGCGACCAATGCCTTCGGGCCCCGGCGCACGCGGTACGGGAGCATCCGCGATCTCATCATCGGCATCTCCATCGTCCGGGCCGACGGCACGGAGGCGCGGGGCGGCGGGAAGGTGGTGAAGAACGTCGCCGGGTTCGACGTCCCGAAGCTCATGGTCGGCTCGCTCGGGACGCTCGGGTTCATCGCCACCATCACCTTCCGGCTCCACCCGCGCCCCGAAACGGAGAGGACCGTGCTCTTCCCCGACCTGGACGCCGACACAGTCCGGCGGGTGGTGCTCGCCCTGCGAGGGGCGCAGCTCGAGCCGAGCGCGGCCGCGGCCCTGGTCCATGAGGGTGGCGACGACCTGGGGGTCCGGTTCGACGGGCGATTCGAGCTAGGCGTTCGCTTCGAGGGGTTCGAGGCGGGAGTGCGGCAGCAAGCGATGAAGCTCCTCGACCTCGCCACCCGCCAGGGGTGGGCGGCGGAGTCGCTCGGCGCGGAGACCGCCCGGGCGTTCTGGGCGAGACATGACGACGCGCGCGAGTCTTCCGCCGGGTTCCGGGCCAAGCTCGCCGCGCAGCCGACGGATCTCGAGCGGGTGGCCAACGCCGCCATCGGCTCGCTCTTCACGGCGCTCGAGATCCCTCGCTGCGTCTGTTACCCGACGCTCGGGCTGGCCTTCGTGGCCGGAGAGGTCCGCGTGCCCGGCCAGGTGGCCGCCGCGGTGACGGCCGCTCGCGAGGCGCTGCCACAGGGAAGCGTGGTGCTTCAGGCCGCGTCGCCGGAGGTGCGGGCGGCGGTCGACGTGTGGGGGCCGCCGCCGGGGGCGCTTCCACTGATGAGGGCGGTCAAGGAGAGGCTGGATCCGAAGCGGCGGCTCGCTCCCGGTCGGTTCGTGGGCGAACTCTAGGGAGGGTGGGATGGCGGAGCGGGATCTCGTCGAGGACTGTGTGCACTGCGGCTTCTGCCTGCCGCACTGTCCGACCTACCAGAGCTGGGGCGAGGAGATGGACAGCCCCCGCGGGCGCATCGACCTGATGCGCGGGCTCCGCGACGGGAAGATCCCGATGACGCCCACCGTGGCGTTGCACTTCGACAGGTGCCTTGGCTGCCTCGCGTGCGTGACCGCGTGCCCCTCGGGCGTGAAGTACGACGTCCTCATCGAGGAGACGCGGGCCAAGGTGGAGCACACCCACCGGCGCTCGCTCGGTGAGCGGCTGTTCCGGGGAATGGTGTTCGCGCTGTTCCCCCGCCCGGGGCGGCTCCGGGTGGTGGGCGCGTTTCTGCTCCTGTACGCGAAGAGCGGCCTGCAGTGGCTGGTCCGGAAGAGCGGCGTCCTCCGGCTCCTTCCGGCCACTCTCCAGCAGATGGAGGCGCTGACTCCGGAGGTCGGCTTCCAGGACTTGATCCGCCAGCTGCCGGAGCGGGTTCCGGCAGCGGGGCCGGCACGGGCGCGGGTCGGCATGGTCGCCGGATGCGTGCAACGCGTGTTCTTCCCCGGGGTGAACGACGCCACCCTGCGGGTGCTCGCCGCCGAGGGCTGCGAGGTCCTGGTCCCTCGGGGGCAGGGTTGCTGCGGGGCGCTATCGATGCACTCCGGCCGGGACGAGGAGTCGCTCCGCTACGCCCGGGCGCTGATCGAGCGCTTCGAGAAGGCACCGGTGGACGCCATCGTCATCAACTCCGCCGGCTGCGGCTCGCACCTCAAGGACTACGCGCGACTCCTGCGCCACGACCCGGCGTGGGCGGAGCGAGCACGTGCCTTCTCGGCGAAGGTGAAGGACGTGCACGAGTTCCTCGTGGCGCTCGGTCCGGCGCGGGCTGCCCGTCATCCCATCGCGGCGCGCATCACCTACCACGACGCCTGTCACCTGGCGCACGGGCAGCGCATCCGCAGCCAGCCGCGCGCGCTGCTGCGAAGCATCCCCGGGGTGGAGCTGGTCGAGGTGGGGGACGGCGAGCAGTGCTGTGGCAGCGCGGGCACGTACAACCTGTTCCAGCCCGAGAGCGCGGACGAGGTCGGCGAGCGGAAGGTGGCCGCGGTCCTCCGCACCCGCCCCCAGCTGCTGGCCTCGGCGAACCCCGGCTGCACGCTCCACATCCAGCGGCTGCTCAAGGCCCGCGGAATCAGTCTCCGCGCGGCGCATCCGGTGGAGATCCTCGACGCCTCGATCCGGGGCGTGGGGCTTCCCACCGGGGAGCCGGACCACGGCCAGGTCCCGGCGGCGCGCCCGCCTGCGAGCTCGGCGTCCCGCGCGGGCTGAACGAGCTCACGGTCGTCGTCGTTGGGGTTGAACGCAAGGCGTTCCGGTCGTTCGGGGCGGCGCGCGGCTCCGCGACGATCTTGCGGACTGGCCTGGCAGCAGAGCTCGAGCGCCGGGGCACCGCGAACCGGGGCCATGACCGCGGCTCGATCGGCAGGGTCCGCTGCGCCAGGAGACCTGGCTGCTGCAGCTCCCTTCCGTCCTTGCCTTGCCCGGGCTCCGCTGCACCCGATGACACGGTCCGCGTTCATCGCGCTCTTGCTTCTGGCTGCAAGCGACGCCCGCGCGACACCCGACGGCGGCGTGTCCCCGCCCTGCGCCTCAGCTCCGGCGGCGACCGTGGAGCCGGAGCTATCGCGTCTCGAGGCGGAGCTCCGGAAGAGCCCCGGCGACCCGCTACTCCTGTTCGAGCAGGCGATCTGCCGCGCGATGCTCTGCGATCGCGAGCGGACGCTGGACCGTCTCTCCGCGGTGGCCCGCTCGTGGGGTGGCCTCGATCCGGGAAATTTCCGCGGCTTCCGCTTCCTGTGGGGCGACCCCGTGTTCGAGGAGCTGGTCCGCGACATCCGGGCCCGGAACCCACCGGTGATCTCCAGCCAGCCGGCCTACGTCCTCGGGCCGGGAATCCACCCCGAGGGGATGGCCTTCGATGTCCGGACGGGCCGCGTCTACGCCGGAAGCACGCAGCGCATCGTCTGGACCGACCGCTCTGGGATCTCCCGCGATCTCGTTGCTCGGGCGGCCGGAGGCCTCGGCTTTCCCGCGGGCATGAAGGTGGATGCGGGGAGGGAGCAGCTCTGTGTCGCGAGCGCGGAGAGCTTCGGCCCGGGTCGCAACCTCCCCGGGTCGGTCACCGGCATCCTCTGCTTCGCGCTGGACGATGGGCGGCACCTCCGCACGCTCCGCCTCCCCGAAGGACGGAAGGGCTTTCTGAACGACCTGGCGATCGACTCGGCGAGCGGCACGCTGTACACCACGAATACCTCGACTGGCGCGGTGATGCGCGCCACGCTCCGCGACAACGAGCTTCGTGAGCTCCTTCCCGACGACGCGGTCCCGGGCGCGAACGGCACTGCGCTCGACTCGACCGGCCGCGTGCTCTTCGTGGCCGGCGACGAGGGAATCACCCGGGTCGAGCTCCGCACCGGAAAGGCGACTCGCCTCCGTCGCAAGGGACCCATCGTCGACGGCAGCATCGACGGGCTCTACTTCTGGAAGAACACGCTGGTCGCGATCCAGAACGGGGTCCATCCGGGCCGGGTGGTCCGGTTCCAGCTCGACCGCGAGCTCCGGGCCCTGGAGCGATCGGAGATCCTCGAAGCGTACGCGCCGTGGATGGACTCGCCGACCACCGGTGCGATCGACGGAAACTCGCTCCTGTATCTCTCGAACACCCAGCTCCGCAAGCTCGACGGGACGGCGCGACCGGGGTCGGGCGAGCTGGTCCCGGTCGAGGTTCGTCGGATCTTGCTCCGCGCGGACCCTCCGCCACGCTGATCTCTGAGAAACCGTCCCTGCGAGCAATTATCCTCTGCTCGTGCGCCTCTCCCCCGGGTCCAGGGTCGGTCCTTACGAGGTCCTCGCCTCCCTGGGCACGGGCGGCATGTCGGAGGTGTACCGGGCGCGGGACTCCCGCCTTCAGCGCGAGGTCGCCCTCAAGGTGGTCGGGGAGCGACTCGGCGGAGACGTCTCCTTCCTCGCGCGCCTGGAGCAGGAGGCACGGCTCGCTGGTTCCCTCAACCATCCGAACATCGTCGCGGTCCACGACGTCGGCTCCCACGAGGGCGCGCCCTACATCGTGACCGAGCTGCTGCAGGGCGAGACCCTGCGCGAGCGGATGTCCCGGGGACGGGTGTCCCTTACCCAGGGGCTGGAATGGGGCATCCAGATCGCCGAGGGGCTCGCCGCTGCGCATCAGCGGGGCATCGTCCACCGCGACCTCAAGCCGGAGAACGTGTTCCTGACCCGCTCCGGTCACGTGAAGATCCTCGACTTCGGGATCGCCAAGGCGGCGCCGGCGGTCACCGAGCCACGCGGGCTGCTCGAGCCCACGCTCAGCCCGCAGGGGTACGAGACGCAGACCGGCGCCGTGCTCGGAACGCCGGGGTACATGTCGCCGGAGCAGGTCCGGGGCGAGCCGGTGGATGGCCGGAGCGACCTCTTCGCTGCCGGCGCCATCCTTTACGAGCTGCTGAGCGGACGCCGCGCCTTCCCCGGCTCGATGGTCGAGAGCGGGCACGCGATCCTCCACGACGACCCGGATCCGCTCCCCGAGAGCGTGGCGCCACCGATCTCCCGCGTGGTCCAGCGCTGTCTGGCCAAGGACCCCGAGCAGCGCTTCCAGTCCGCGCGCGATCTGGGGTTCGCGCTCGATGCGGTCCGTGGGCCCACCGGCCGCACGCTGGCGCTGGAGGGCGGACCGGCCCGCCCGCGGTGGCTGCGACCGGCGCTCGCGCTCCTCGGGGTCGCGCTGCTGGGCGGGGCGATGTTGAGCCTGCTGTCCCGGCGGGAGCCGCCGACCCCGCGGGTCCAGATGCTGACCTTCCGGCGCGGCTCGGTCCTCGGTGCGCGGTTCGCGCCGGACGGCAAGACGGTCCACTACAGCGCCGCATGGAACGGCGCGACGCCGCAGGTCTATACGACCAGTCTCGATTCGCCCGAGTCCCGCCCCCTCGGGTTCGGGGACGCCCAGTTGCTCGCAGTATCGTCGTCGGGTGAGCTCGCGCTCTCCCTTCGCCCGAGACAGATCCTCTTCGACGGCTCGCGGGGCATGCTCGCCCGGGTGTCACCGATGGGGGGAGTGCCCCGGGAGCTAACTCCCAATGCCGAGTACGCGGACTGGTCTCCCGATGGGACGCAGCTCGCGGTGGCACGGGTCGAGGGCGGAAGGAGCCGTCTCGAATTCCCGCTCGGTCGGGTGATCTTCGAGGCCAGGGGATGGGTGAGCCACCCGCGCATCTCGCCCGACGGGAAGCGGGTGGCGTTCGTGCACCATCCCCGCCCTGCGGACACGGCCGGCCTCTTGATGGTGACCGATGATTCGGGCGGAACCGAGACGTGGAGCCCGGACTTCGACGAGCTCCTGGGAATCGCGTGGGAGCCGGAAGGAAAGTCGGTCCTGATCACCGGCTCGCTGAAGGGGAGTCTCGATTTCGTGTGGCGCGCGAGGCGCGGCAGCGCACCCGAGCTCGTCTACGCCGCGCCCGGAAATTTGTTACTCGCCGACCTGGACCGTGAGGGTCGCGCGCTGGTGATCCAGACTGACTGGCGCCAGGAGATCGAGGTGGTCACCCCGGATGGAAAGCAGCAGTCCCTGGAGTGGCTGGACTGGGGGCTCCTCAGCGCCCTCTCCCGGGACGGCTCCAAGGTGCTGATGGCGGAGAACGGCAAGGGCGCCCTCGGCAGCTCGATCCTCATGCTGCGGGATATTGCCCAGCCGGCGCCGGTCAGGCTCGGAACTGGCTTCCCCATCGCGCTCTCGCCGGACGGGCGATTTGTCGTGACCCGCGGGGCGGGAGACCCGAAGCTGGTCCTGATTCCCACAGGACCGGGCGAGGCTCGCCCGCTGCCGCCCACGGGGCTGGCCTGGATCGAGCGAGGCGCGTTCTTTCCCGATGGACAGCGCCTGGCGCTCGTCGCCGCGAAGACGCAGGGCGGACCCACCGGGCTATTCATCCTGGATCTGAAGACCGGGGACACGCGGGCCGCCTCACCCGAAGGCGCCGGAGACGTGGTCCTGGTCTCGGCGGACGGAGAGCGACTGGCGGCCAGCGGACCCGATGGAGCCATCACCGCCTACGGTCTCGACGGCAAGGAGGTGTTCCGGGTGGAGGCCTGGGGGACCAACTACCGGGCTGCGGGCTGGCTCGACGACGGCTCGCTCCTGGGCTTCCAGCCCTTCGAGGTGCCGTCGAGGCTGGAGCGGTACGACCCCCGGACCCGGTCCGTGTCGCTGGTCCGGATGCTCGCGCCGATCGATCCCGCCGGGGTGGCGGGCATCATCCGGGTCCGGGTCACCCCGGATGGAAAGACCATCGCCTTCCAGCACCGGCGAATGAGCGCGGTGCTCACCGTGCTCGACTGGGGCGGCCGTCCACCCTGAAGTCGCCTTCGGCCTCCCTGCAGCGCGATGGCCGATGCATCTCCGGGGGAGCGGCAACGAGTGTCGCCGTCGGGTCGAAAGACCACTCCGTTACCGATCGAATCCGCCCGGCTGGCTGGCGTCGGAACGGGCGCACGCCGGGATCCACCGGCGCGACGAAAGGACCCTAACTCCATGAAGCGTCTCCCCCCTGCTGCTCGGCCTCACCCTCGCGACGTCCGGACTGGGTCCGCTCACCGCGGTCGCCGAGACGCCACGGCAGGAGAAGGCCGCGCACCCCAACATCGCCCACGCCATCGACGCGCTCGAGCAGGCCATCCGCGACATGCAGAAGGCCCCGCACAACTTCGGCGGTCACAAGGCCGACGCGATCCGGGCCAGCGAGGAGGCGGTTCGCCAGCTGCGGGCGGCACTCGACTACCGCGCCGCGGTGGACACCGCGCACGGGAAGTAGGCCGAACCGGGGCGCGAGGCGGTGCCGACGCCGTCTCGCACCCAGCCGGGCACTGCTCGGTTTCGGCGCTCTAGGCCCGGAGACCCGGGATCTCTCCGGAGACCTCGCCCAGCGAGGTTCCGGAGTAGCCCGCGGCGCGCATCGCGGTGATCAGCACCCGGGCGGGGTGCATCCCCGTCGCCTGGAGATGCAACCCCGTCTTCAGTCCGCCGACCTTCCCCGCGACCAGGCAGGCCATGTTCTCGGTGCTGTGGGAACTCCAGGTCTTCCCGCTGCCGGGGTCGAACCCGTGTCCGCCCTCGAGCAGGAACACCATCGCGGTGTTGTCCATCATCGTGCCGCCCGGCTCGGGCGTGGAGGCGAACTTCGAGATCAGCGAGGCGAAGTGCTTCACGTGCCAGGCCTGTCCCTTGGCCATCTGCTTGGTGGTCTCCCGCCCCGCGCCGAAGTGACCCACCTCGTGGAGGTCACACCCCTGGCCGGTCAGGGCGAACA
>JBKPMY010000260.1:0-14461 GCA_046732375.1 Myxococcota bacterium | reverse complement strand
GCACACAGCATGGAGGAGGTTACGAGATGCCGTCTTGGGAGTCTCGCCGGAGCGTCGACGGGGAAGGCGACCTCGGGAAGGTGGCTTCGGGGGCGCCTCGCAACCTCTCAGCAACACCCAAACAGGTTACTCAACCTGAGGAGATTCGCCGTGACCATCACTCGATACCGGACGACCGACGTGGACGGCTTGAAGGTCTTCTACCGAGAGGCAGGTTCCGTCGACGCGCCGAAGCTGCTGCTCCTGCACGGCTTCCCGACCGCCGGCCACATGTTTCGGGACCTGATTCCGCTCCTCGGTGATCGTTTCCACCTCATCGCCCCGGACCTGCCTGGCTTCGGCAACTCCGATCTGCCGGCCCGCGGTGCCGGCTTCGACCGGATCGCTGAGGTGATCGACCGCTTCACCGAGGTGGTCGGCTTCGACCGCTACGCGGTCTACGTGTTCGACTACGGGGCGCCGGTCGGTTTCCGCCTTGCCGTCAAGCATCCGGACCGGATCACCGCGATCATCTCGCAGAACGGCAATGCCTACCTGGAAGGGCTGAGCGACGGCTGGAATCCGCTCCGGGCCTACTGGCAGGAACCGACCCAGGCCAACCGCGAGGCACTGCGCACATTCCTCGAGCCGGAGACGACCATCTTCCAGTACACGCACGGCGTCCCGGACCCCACGGCGGTCTCTCCGGACGGGTACTCCCTCGACAACTACTATCTGGGTCGAACCGGCGTGGCCGAGCTACAGCTCGACCTGTTCGGCGACTACAAGAGCAACGTCGCGCTCTACCCGGTTTTCCAGCAGTACTTCCGGACTCACCGGCCGCGCTTGCTCGCGGTGTGGGGCAGGAACGATCCGTTCTTCCTGCCGGCTGGAGCCGAGGCGTTCAAGCGCGATATCCCGGACGCAGTCGTCCGCTTCGTTGACTCCGGCCACTTCGCGCTGGAGACCCACGCCGCGGAGATCGCGACGGAGATCCGCGCTTTCCTCTCGACTCGCGCAGAGGGCGGAGGTGCCGATGGCCCGGCTACTCTCGGTGAACGTTGGGCTACCCCGTGACGTCGAGTGGCGCGGACGGACCGTGCATACCGCCATCTGGAAGGAGCCTGTCCAGGGGCGCCGGATGGTCAGGCGGCTGAACGTCGAAGGCGACGGACAGGGCGACCTCCGCGGACACGGAGGAGAGCAACGGGCGGTCTTCGTCTACCAGATCGACTCGTATCACCACTGGGAGGAGCAGCTCGGTCGCCCCCCTCTCGCCCACGGACAGTTCGGGGAGAACTTCACCATCGATGGGTTGCCCGATGACGAGGTCTGCATCGGCGACACCCTCCGGATTGGATCCGCTCTGTTCGAGGTGACCCAGCCCCGGACGACCTGCTTCCGGGTGGGGATCCGGATGGACGAGCCGCGCATGGCGGCGCTCCTGACCTCCAGTGGACGGCCGGGCTTCTACCTTCGAGTCCTCGAGGAGGGAGAGGTCGGCGCCGGCGACCCCATCATCCTCGTGGCGCGGGGCCCGGAGCGGATGACGGTGAGAACCGTCAACGCACTGCTGTACTCGTCTCGTCACCCGCGCGAGCAGCTCGAGAGTGTCCTCCGGATCCCTGCGCTCTCCCCGGGCTGGCGCTGGTCCTTCGAGGCGCTCCTGCGAAGCCAGGAGGCGCATCCCGGAGCGACGGGTAACGCAGGTCTGATGCCGGCGTCGGCCGCGCAGACGGCGGCGCCCGGGTTCCGGCGGCTCCGGGTGTCACGAGTCGACCGCGAATCGACGGACGTGATCTCCCTCTTGCTCGAGCCGACGGACGGAAGGCCGCTCACGACTGCGGTGGCTGGCCAGTTCGTCGTGCTCCGGCTGCGTCCGAAGCCGGAGGGCCCGCCGCTATTCCGGAGCTACTCGCTCTCCGGACCCATCTCCATCGAGCAGTTCCGGATCAGCGTGAAGGTGGAGCCGGGTGGCGCTGGAGGGACCTACCTCGCCGACCACATCCAGGTGGGCGACGTTCTCGACGTCAGCGAACCGAGGGGAAGCTTCCATCTGCAGCCCGGGGAGGGCCCGGTCGTCCTCCTCAGCGGGGGAATCGGCGCGACACCCGTGCTCGCGATGCTGTACGCCCTGGCCGGGAGCGGCTCGGCGCGGGAAATCTGGTGGCTCCACGGAGCCAAGAACCGCAGCTCTCATGCCTTCTCCACGGAGGTGAGCCGGCTGCTGGGAACGCTCACCCGCGCGCGCAGTCATGTCTGGTACAGCCGACCTGACCCAACGGATCGGGCGGGCCGGGACTACGACGCGGCCGGGCGCCTGGCGATCGAGGATCTCCCACGCCTGGGTGTGTCGACGGCCGCGGACTTCTATCTCTGCGGGCCGCAGAGCTTCCTCGCGGAGCTCACGGCGGGCCTGATCACCTGGGGTGTGTCCCGGGACCGGATCCATTCGGAGATCTTCTCCGGTGGGCCCTCGCTGACACCCGGCGTGGTGGGTGGATCCGCACGCGCTCCGCACCAGCCAGCGGATCCTCCCGGGACGGGACCCCTCGTGTCCTTCGCACGAAGCGGTCTCGCCGTGCGATGGCGCCCATCTCAGGACCAGAGCCTGCTCGAGCTGGCGGAAGCCTGTGACGTTCCGGTCCGATGGTCCTGTCGCACCGGGGTCTGTCACAACTGCGAGAGCGGCTTGATCTCGGGAGCGGTCGAGTACCAGCCGGATCCACTCGATCCTCCGGCGGACGGGAACGTTCTGATCTGCTGCTCCCGTCCTCGAGGCGATGTCGTCATCGACATCTGAAGACCGACTCACGGAGGCCGTGATGCTCAGCCTGGAAGTCGTCCCCCTGCCTGTCAGCGACATCGACCGTTCGCTCGCCTTCTACGCGGAGCGGGTCGGATTCAAGCTCGACGTCGACTACCGTCCGACGCCCGGGTTCCGGATCGTGCAGCTCACGCCACCGGGATCAGCCTGCTCGATCCAGCTGGTCGCGGCCGACTAGTCGGGCCGGATCCATCGCCTGCACCTCGTCACCACCGACCTCGCGGCCGAGCGCGCAAGGCTGATCGCTCGCGGTGTCGCGGTCGGCGACGTCCGGCACAAGGAGCCGGTCGAGACCTGGGCCGGCGGGTGGAGCCCGGGAGTGGATCCGCAGCGGCGCGACTACGGCAGCTTCGCCGACTTCGTCGATCCGGACGGCAACAGCTGGACCTTGCAGGAACGCGGATACCGCGCGTCCTGAGAGAACGGAGGCAACACGATCATGGGCCTTTCCTGGCAACAAGGGCCTCTCAGCGGCGCGTCCCCGGGCCGCTTTCTCACCCCGGAGCCGCTCCCCCAGCGACTTCTGTTCGCCGAGCCCCTCCGCCGCCGGCTGCGGGTGAAGCTGGCGGGCGAATGGATCGCCGACAGCGAGGCCGTGCTCCTGCTCCACGAACCCGGGCGCTACCCGGTCGCATACTTTCCGCTGGCCGATGTTCGCCCCGGCGTCCTGGTCGGCGAGGACCGGACCACGGAGCACCGGGACCTTGGCGTGACCGCCTGGTTCACGGTCGTCGTCGGGGGTCGAAAGGCCGTCCGCGGCGCGTGGCAGCACACCACCCTTCCCGACCACGCCGGCCTGCTCCGGGATCGCGTCGCCTTCGCCTGGCGCGCCATGGATGCGTTCTTCGAGGAAGACGAGCGCATCGTGGGCCACGCCGCCGACGCCTACCAACTCGCGCCACCTGCTGGTCAAGGACGGGGCGAAGGTGATCGCGGAGACCCGGCGGCCGCGGGTGCTGTTCGAGTCCGGGTTCGCGCCGCGCTGGTACGTGCCCCGCGAGGACGTCGACCAGAGCGCGCTGATCCCCGCCGAGGGTCAGACTTCTGTCCCTACAAGGGCCTGTGTAGCTACTACGACATCGGCGAGCACCGGCGGGCGGCCTGGTCCTACCTGAAGGCCTGGCCGGAGGTCGGACGCATCTCCGGTTCCGTGTCCTTCGAGCCTGACCAGGTCGCGGTCTTCCTCGACGACCAGCGGCTTGCGCTCGAGCCAGGTCAGACCGTGATCCCCCATGGGGTCGACCGAGGCCTGGATCCCGACGAGATCCTCGGACGCCCGGGGCAGGAGCGCCCGCGGTAGACGAGAGGCGGGTTCCGTCCGCGGCACGTCCCTTTCGGAGGTGGCCTCGCGTCAGGCACTCGGGGCGCGCTGCCGCCCCTCGACGATCGACAACTTGTCTGGAACCGACAAGTTGTCGAGGCATGTCGCACGACGCCGGGGAGCACTTCGCGCCGTTCCCTCGAAGCGCGGGCTCACCACGCCTGGTTCGTCGATTGCACTTCCTCGCTGGCGAATCACCACCAGGAGGAGTCATGCAGTTCCGCCGTCGCGTCTTGCCGCTACTCTGCCTGTGCCTCGGCGGTTGCTACCACGCCAACGTCGAGACCGGTCGTGCGCCGGGGTCTCAGAAGATCGAGAAGCCGTGGGCCGCGTCCTGGGTGGGCGGGCTCGTCGCGCCGCAGCCGGTCGACACCAAGTCCTGCCCGAACGGAGTCTCCAGGGTCGAGACGCAGCACTCCGTCCTCAACCAGATGGTCGGTGTGCTCACCCTCGCCATGTACACCCCGATGAGCATCACCGTGACCTGCGCTGCCCCGGCCGCGGGCCCGGCCGCGGCGCCGGCCGCGACCGCTCAGCGCGATCCGCTTCCGGCCCCGGAGAAGCCCAAGGCGCGGAGGACCGCGTCGAGCCGATAGGGGCCCACGGAGATCCGGCTCACTTGCGCGGGCGCGGAAAGCCGTAGCGATCAAGCCGGGCGACCAGCGTGGCCCGGGAGATGCCGAGGAGCTTCGCCGCCCGGCTCTGGTTGCCCGCGCATTGCCCGAGGGCTGCTTCGATCCGCTCCTTCTCGGAAGCCACGCCATCGCTCGATGCGAATGTGCCGGCCGGCGGCTCGGAGGCTGGCCCGGAGCGGCTCGCCGGCGGGACCACCTTGGGAGGGAGCGGAACGTGCTCGAGCGTCACCGCCTCCCCGGTACAGAGGAGCACCGCCCGCTCGATGACGTTGCGGAGCTCGCGGATGTTTCCGGGCCAGGAGTGGCGCCGCAGGGCATCGAGCGCCTCCCAGGTCAGGGCCGGGGGGTACCTGCCCTGGGCCTCGCACGCCTGCGCCAGGAAGCCGTAGGCCAGTCCCTCGAGCTCGTTCAGGCGCTCGCGGAGAGGCGGGACCTCGAGCGAGATTCCGTTCAGGCGGAAGTAGAGGTCGCGGCGGAACGCGCCCCGATCGCTCTCCGCGGCGAGGTCCCGGTTGCTCGCGGCCAGAAAGCGCACGTCGACCGGCCTTGGCTGCAAGCTCCCCACGCGCCGTACCGAACGTTCCTCGAGGACCCGCAGCAGCTTCGCCTGCGTGGCAAGTGACATCTCGCCGATCTCGTCGAGGAACAGGGTGCCTCCGTCGGCGCTCTCGATCAGCCCGGGCTTCGAGGCGCTCGCGCCGGTGAAAGCACCCCGCTCGTGGCCAAAGAGCTCGCTCTCCAGCAGCGACTCCTGGAGCTCGGCGCAGTTCAGCGCTACGAAGGCTTGCCCGGCGCGTGGAGACCTCCGGTGCAGCTCCGCGGCGAGGACGCCCTTCCCGACTCCGGTCTCACCGGAGAGGAGGACGTTGATTCGGCTGTGGGCGACGCGGTCGATCAGCCGACGGATCTCCTCCATCGCCGTGCACGGCCCCGTGCCGATCCGACCCGGTTCGGACGGTGCGGGCACGCTGGAGTGGCAGACGACGCTCGTCTCGCCGAGCTCGAAGACGTCTCCGCGCTTGAGGAGAGCCTTCTCTCCGCGCTCCAGCGTCCGACCCATGAGCCGGGTTCCGGTCGTGCTCCCCAGGTCCTCGAGCATGACGTTCGAGGACAGGTGCAGGCAGCAGTGGCGCCGCGAGACCCGTGCGTCTTTCAGCACCAGCGCGCAGCCTTCGGCTCGCCCCAGGACCAGTTGCCCGGTCTCCGGAAGGGGCAGTCTCCAGTGCTGGTCGCCGGTGAACCCGAGGAGCACCGTCGGCCGCCGCGCCCGGCGCTTCTCGCCGAGGTCAGTCTGCGTCTGGTCCAGGTCGAGCGGTTCGGCCTCGTGCATCTGCTTCGTCTCCCCCGGCCTGGGGCCGGAGCCCAGCCCGGTACGGGCGTCAGTATGCGGGAGCGCGTCGGTTTTGCTCATCGCCCCGCTTCGAAAGACGCGCTCGGCGGACCGGAGCTTCACGGGGAGTCGTACCTCCCCGTCCCGGATTTAGCACCCTGCCCGGGGTCCCACCACTTCGGCCACCCCGCCCTCGAAGAAGGCTCGGGCGACGCGCGACACGGGCGGCACCGGTGGAGCTCTCGCAGGCGGCGAGGATCACCACCGTCTCACGACGACGGAGCGCGGCGATTTCCAGGACGGTCAGCCTCCGTCCACAACGGCGCTCAGCGGCGACCACAACGCTCCGACGACCGTCGGGCGACAGCGATGGGCGGACTGCGTCATCGACTTCGGCATTCAGCCGCGAGCGCAGGTTCTCGCCGGTACGCGCTCATTCGATCCGGACGGCCGAGCTCCTGAAGCGCCAGACGCCCCCGCCGCACCGACTCCTCCAAGTCCGGGGGGAATCTCCTTCCCCCGGGCGGAGCTGCTCCGCACGACGCCCGGCGCAGATGGTTGCTCCGCTGCCCACGCCGCCACGAGCACCCGCCGAGACGCAATTGCGATGCGTCTGCCCGGGACTTAGGTCCACCGGAACACGCTCCCGGCAAAATTCCGTGAACGGAGGACACCGGGCGCTCCGGACAGTGTCCTTTCGCTGCGCGCCCCACGGGGCGTGGAGCCCGCGGACGACGCGGTGCCTCGGAGGGAGGACCCCACGAGATCCGGAACGTTCCAAAAAGGAATTCCCAAGGCCGCAGCTCGCTCAGGGCGGTGGAGGGGCTGGCTTCTGTTGCTCTTCGCCGCGGCGTGGGCGCCGCAAGTGCTCGCCGAGGAAATCGGCCAGCAGAGCTTCACCAGCTTCCGGAGTCTCGGAAGCGCGCAGCTGGTCGGCGGCATCGGCACCGACCGTGGAACCGACACCCTCGCGGACGTGACCCGCTTCCGCCGCACCGACCTGGATGCACTGCTGGCCGACATCGAGGGGATCGCCGGGGAGACGCCCTTTGCCACACCCCTGGTCGTCCCCAGCGTGCGGAATACGCCGGTCTCCCTCGTCAACAAGGGCTTCTCCGGATTCGACGGCATCAACCACGCCGATCAGCGCTTCGCCGGCACCGGCGTCTTCACCAACACCCAGTTCAGCAAGGAGCCGCCGGACCAGGGGGCTGTGCGTTGGAAACGGCTTCGTGGTCGAGCCGGTGAACACGGCGATCTCCGTATACAGCTTCGACGGCACTCTGCCGAGCGGTCCCGTCCCGCTGAACCAGTTCTTCGGACTGGCTCCGGAGATTGACCGCACCACGGTGCGCTTCGGGGATTTCACCAGTGATCCGCGCTGCTATTACGACTCCCCCACCAACCGCTTCTTCGTCCTGCTGCTCCAGCTCGACGTCGATCCCGCGACCGGCGCCTTCACCGGCCCCACCCACCAGCTCCTGGCGGTGAGCCAGACCGGGGATCCCACGGGAACCTGGAACCGCTTCGTCCTCGACACCACCGGCGATGGGGCGAACTGCCCGTGCTTCGGCGACCAGCCTCTGCTCGGTGCCGATGCCAACGGCATCTACATCAGCGGCAACGCGTTCTCGCTCGTGCACGGTCGCTTCAAGGGCGCCCAGATCTACGCCGCCTCCAAGCTGTTCCTCGCAGCGGGCCAGGTCCCTCCGTTCGTCCTCCAGATCAACCTCCCACGCGACGCGGCTGACGGCGGGCTGAACCGCTCGGTGCACCCCGCCACCCGGGTCCGCGGAGAGGAGTTCAGCCGCTTCGGGACCGAGTACTTCCTCAGCACATTCAACCTCGCGGCGCTGGAGAACCAGCTGGTCGTCTGGTCGCTCCGCGGGACCCAGCAGCTCCACTTCCCCCCCGGCCCCGGCACCCACTTCGTGTTCCAGCGTCTGCCGATCCTCTCCGAGACGTACGGCATCCCGCCCGACGCGCTCCAGAAGATCGGTCCCCTTCCCCTGGGCAGCGTGGTCAATCCGGGGGTACGGGAATCGCTGGCGACGAACGCCCAGAACATGCAGCAGGTCACCTTCGCCGACGGACGCCTCTGGGGAACGGTGAGCACCGTGCTCCGCTCGCCGGAGGACACGGTACCGGCCGGCGCATTCGGAGATCCCAACAAGGCCGGCGTTGCCTGGTTCTCGGTCAAGGTCAGCGGATCACCGACGCTGGAGGCCCGGGTGCATCGGCAGGGCTATGTGGCGATCAAGAACGCGAACCTCCTGTTCCCGGTGCTCTGCATCAACCGGCACGGCTCGGCGGCGATCGGGTTCAGCATCTCGGGGCCGGACCTTTTCCCCAGCACCGGGTACGTCGTGAGCCGGGAGGACGACGGCTTCGGGCGCATCCACGTCGCCGGCGCGGGCGTGGCCTCCGAGGACGGGTTCACGGGGTATCCGTCGCAGAATCCTCCCGGCACCACACCCTGCAACAGCCAGGAGAACCCGACCGAGTGCGAGGCCCGCTGGGGCGACTACGGGGCCAGTGCGATCGGCGGTGACGGGAGCATCTGGCTGGGCGGCGAGTACATCGGCCCGCGGCCGCGATCCGTTGCCGCCGACTGGGGAACGTTCATCACCCGGCTGCGGGTCGGCGAAGACCAGGACGACGACCACGATCGTGGCCGCGGCCACGAGGACGACTGACGGCAACACCTCACGGGCCGGATCGGGCGAGGCGAACCCCGCCGGGTCCGGCACCGGGAGCCCGAACGACCGTTCTCCTCGCCCGCCGACGCTCGAAGGTCTGTGCTACCAGGGGGGCCAACGAGACCGACACTTCGAATGAACGTCGAGCTGGAACGAACGATCGGTCTGCGTACGGCGGTGGCCCTGTATACCGGCGCGGTGCTGGGAACCGGAATTCTGGTCCTCCCGGCGGTGGCAGCGGAAACGGCGGGGCCGGCATCGATCGTGGCCTGGGGCGTCCTGTGCCTGCTGTCGTTGCCCCTGGCGCTGACCTTCGCCGCGCTCGCCAGGCGCGAGCCCGTGGCGGGCGGCTTCTCGGCGTACATCGAGCGCGCCTTCGGGCGTCGCTGGGGAGCGATTGCAGGATGGTTGTTCCTCGCTCAGTTCCCGACCGGATCGGTCGTCGCTGGGCTGATCGCCGGCTCGTACCTCGCCGCTCCGCTCGGCCTGGGGCGGGAGGGTGTGTTCCTCATCGGCGGGAGCATGGTCGTCGCTGCCTACGCACTCAATCTGCTCGGGCTGCGCATCGCCGGAGTGGTTCAGGGCCTCGTCACGGCGGGCGTACTGGGGCTGGTCATCCTGATACTCGTCTTTGCGGCTCGCGACGTGCACTGGAGCGCATTCGCTCCTTTTGCCCCCATGGGATGGTCGGCGGTGGGCGTTGCGGCCACGCAGCTCTTCTGGGCGTTCGTGGGATGGGAGGCCATCACACCCCTGGCGCAGGAATTCCGGAACCCGGAGCGTGACCTGCTACGAGCCAGCCTCATCAGCGTCGGTCTGGTGGCAGCCCTCTATCTCGCTCTCGCGGTGGTGACCATCGGGACGCGGGCCTACGGCACGGAGGTCTCGGCCGGGATGCCGCCCTTCGCCCTCATGGGAGGGAAGGCATTCGGCCCCGGGGCCCTCCCGGTCATCGGCCTGGCCGGTGGAGTCCTCACCTTCCTGCCGCTCAATGCGTACGTCGCCGGGATGAGCCGGTTGGTCTTTGCCCTGGCACAGGGAGGGGATCTGCCGCTCTGGGCGGGCGCCCTCCACCGGAAGACGAAGGTTCCGCACCGGGCGCTCCTGGTGATGGGCGCACTCTCTGTCGTCGCGATCGGCCTGGCGTACCGCTACCAGCTCGGTATCAGCTCGCTCTTGCCTCTTTCCACCTCGTCCTTCATCGCGACGTACGTGATGTCGATGGCTGCGGCGGCGCGACTGCTCAAGGGACTTCCGGCGGTGCTCGCCATCGTCAGCCTCGTCGGCTGTCTGATCATCCTGCTCTTCGTCGGCGCGCTCGTCCTCTGGGTGGCGACGGTGGCACTGGCCTCGGTGCTCTACGGCCTGGCGGGGAGCAGACGAAGGAAGCTGGTACCCCCGACGGAGTGAGGAGTGAGAAACCGCGCGCGCCACGGGCCATCGCCCTGCCCTGGGCGGGACGGGGCCGTCCCCGTGCTGGTCGGACCGTGGGTCCGACGCTATAAGGCGAGCCGACGGTCGAAGCGGCCGGACCTCTCCCGCCATTCAAGCGGGTTCATCTGTCGGGGACGCATGGAGTCCGGATCACCCATCGAAAGTCCCGACTCGGGGCCTCAGCGCAAGGCGCTGGAGATCAACCTCGACCCGAGCCAGTACGGCACGTTCGCGGAGATCGGGGCCGGGCAGGAGGTCGCGGACTGGTTTCTCCGCGTGGGCGCGGCCTCGGGCACCGTCGCCCAGACCATCTGCGCCTACGACAAGGCCTTCAGCGACGAGCGGTACGGCCGGGGCACGCGCTACGTCTCCCGGGAGCGCCTCCTGGCGATGCTGGACCGCGAGTACCAGACCCTGGAGCAGCAGCTCCGCGGGCCGCGAGGCCCCGAGGTCCGCTTCTTCGCCTTCGCCGACACCGTCGCCGCCAGGAACTTCAAGGGCGACAACGAACAGCACGGTTGGGTCGGCCTCCGCTTCCAGGCGACGAGCGGGGCTGCTCCGAGCGACATCCTCCTCCACGTCGCCTTGCGAGACCGCACCGTCGAGCAGCAGCGAAGCGCGCTGGGAGTGCTCGGGGTCAACCTCGTCCACGCGGCGTTCCATCAGAAGGCCGAAGCCCGGTCGTTCCTCGGCACCGTCTTCGAGGGCCTCTCCACCGAACGGCTGGAGATCGACGTGGTCGAGCTCAGCGGGCCCTTCTTCGAGGGTCAGGACGCCCGGCTCTGGTGTCTGGAGGGGCTGCGTAGCGGCATGGCCCGGGCACTCCTCTTCGACCGTACCGGGCGCCCGGAACAACCCTCGACCCTGCTGCGAAAGCGCAGCCTGGTCGTGGAGGGCCAGGCCACGGCCGGGCAGCTCGTCGAAGCGCGAACGCTGGTCTCCGCCGCGTTCGCGCAGCTGCATCAGGAGGAGAGCGCCGGGCAGGAGCCGATGCTGCTCCTCGAGGCCCGCCTCGAGCAGCTGGACTCCTCGGCCGGCCCTGGATCGCTGGCAGAGCGCCTCGGCCTGTTGACCACTCGGGGTCCGGTCATCGTCACCGATCAACGCGAGCTCCACCCGGTGGTCGAGTACCTGCGGCGGTACACCACGGGCCCGATCCGGATGGTGACCGACGTGGCGTCCTTCGCTCGTCTGCTGTCCGGGAGCTACGCGACGCTGCCCGGGACGCTGCTGGAGAGCCTGGGAAAGCTGCTGGTGGAGAGCGTTCGCCTCTACATCTACCCGGTCCCGCGGGAGGCCTTTCAGCGGATACGGGAGGCGCGGGTCGGTGCGGCTGCCTCCGGCGCGAAGGTGACGCTCGACGACCTCCGCTGCGAGCCGCCGCTCGATCATCTGCTGCGGTATCTCCGCGGAGCTGGCTGGCTCGTTCCGCTCGAGCTTCCCTGACCGGCCTTGCGCGGAATCAGCGGGTGTCTTCACTCCCTTCGTGCCGGGCCAGCTTCCCCGGTGCACGAGCCGCACCCCGGGGAGTGACGTCGATCACCACCACCGGATCATCCTTGGCGGCCAGGTTCTGCTCCGCCCGGACCAGTGCCGGCGGTGGCGTGTGCGTGAACCAGAGGTGGGCATCCCTGGCGTTGACGAAGAGGTTGACCGGGAACGGGATCTCGGCGCGGATCGTGTAGCGGTCGGTGAGGATGGCACGACCGGCCACGGAGACCCGCTCCGTCCGGTCTCTGGTCACCTTCACAGTGACGTCCCGTGGCTTCGGGGTGAAGGCGACGAAGGTGATGCGGCCCTCTGCGCCCGGCTCCAGGGAGAGCTCACCGACCGCGAGCGCCGTGCCATAGCCGGCGAAGGAGCGCCCCGCAGGGAGCTTCATCTCGGATTCCTCGCGTTCCACCTCGCCCTTCTCGTTCCGGGTCACGGAGCGAGCCTTCCCTGTGGTGAAGTCGATCTCGAAACGCCGCAACTCGGTCTCCTTCCGGGTCTCGACATAGGAGAACTGGCGCTGGGCCAGGGTCGGGGCGACCTGGAACTCGTCACGCTCCTCGACTTCCCGTCCGTCGGCGAAGTCCCACCGGATCCTGACCCGCAGCCGATCACCCGCCCGCTCCTGGGTGAGCTCGCCGTCGGCAATCACTTGACCGGTCGTGTCGCTCATCGAGGGAAACCCGTGGAGCGTGCCGAAGACGTGATGCGGCTTGATCGGTTGCTCCTGCTCGTTCGCCGAGGCGGGCCCGGCCCCGAGGACGAGGAGGGCAGCGACGAGAAAGGAGCGCATTGCCTCACACTGAGCATCCCCGGACGGGGAAGCAGAGGCCGGAGGAAGGGCTTGCCCTGCAGGCCCTCTAGCCTCCGGGTGGAAGCGCCGCCAGGATGGCGGTGGCGATCGTCTCGGCGCCGCGCGGTCCGGGATGAACGTCCCCGCCGAGGACCTGGTCCGGCGTGAGATCCACCAGGATGAAGGGTAGCTCCTGGCTCACGAATAGCGCGCGGAGAATCCAGGCCTCCGGGTGTTCGCCGAGCGGCCGCTTCGCACCGTGGATGGGGACCACGAAGAGCGGGATCGCTCCGCGGGCCCGTGTCCGCATGCTCGTCTCGCGGAGGATCGCCGAGGTCAGGCTCAGTGTCCGGTCGATCGCCCGCTCTCCGACGTAGGGCAGCTCGTTCGAGAAGATCCTCCGGATGTAGAGCCGTGACAGAAAGTCAGTCGCCGCGGGCACGAGCTCGAGCTCGCCGGTCGGCCTCAGGACCAGTCGAGGCCTGTCGTCGTGCAGGTTCCGGCCGAGCTGCAACGGGATGAAGACAGTGACTGTCGCCACCAGGTGTTCGAACCGTGGCATCGCATCCATGAGGCGCAGATACGCCTGGTCGCTTCCGTAAGCCGCGCCGGCGAGGTTCACGGATTGTACCCCCCGGCGTTCTGCGATCAGCGCGGGGTAAGTCTCGGCGTAGTCCAACCCGAAGCCGAGAGCGATCGACTCTCCGGTGAAGAGGATGGTGGGACGCTCCGGGTCGGGTTCGTCGTCCTGCTTCCGGACCCGGATGCCCTCTCGATTGAAAGCCACGACGATGTCTCGTCCAGAGATCCTCGGGGTGGTGGTCGAGGACGGTAGCCCGGTCCAGCCATAGCGTGGATGGGGAGCGGCGTAGGGGTACACCGACCGTCCCCTCAGGACCCTCGGCGGCTTCCAGCGCAGGAGGCCTTCCACGGTCACGGCGGAGGCGGCAACCGCCAGGAGGATCGGCACGGTCCAGCGCGCCAGCCCCGCGAGGGAAATACTCGAGGTCACGGAGATGAGAGTGGGCCGCAGCCTGAGCAGCACCAGAGCGGCGAGGACCAGCGAACCACGCACGCCCACGCTCCACGCTTCGTCGGAGAGCGGAGGCCCATTCAGCAGTGTGACGTGTCGGGCAATCCACTGCCGATCGATCCGAAAGGTTTCGACCAGAAGGGCGACGACCAGGGTTGCGATCAGAAGCTCGACGACGACCCTGCAGGTGCGTGACGCAGAATCGGCCGGTGCGAGCATCGAGTGACCCTATACCGGCGAGACAGGAAGCCGGGACGGATGCCGGCGCGCGGAGGTCACCGGCGAACCTCGGAAGGAAGTGCCGCCAGGATCGCCCCGGCGATCGCCTCTGCGCCGCGCGGTCCGGGATGAGAGTCGGCCTGGACCTGGTCCGGCGGAAGATCCACCAGGATGAAGGGAATCCCTTGCTGCACGAACAGAGTACGGAGGATCCAGGCCTCCGGGTGCTCGTCGAACGACCGCTTCGGGCCGTTGCTGGGGATGACGAAGAGCGGCGACGCTCCTCGAGCACGGGTCCGGACGCTGGTCTCGCGGACGATCGCCGCGGTCAAGGCCAGAGTCCGATGGATGGCCTCGTCCCCGAGATAGGGCAGCTCGTTCCAGAGCACCTTCCGGATTCGTAGCCGTGAGAGGAAGTCCGTTGTCGCCGGCACGAGCTCGAGCTCACCGGTCGGCCTCAGCACCAGCCGCGGCCGGTCGTCGTGCAGGTTCCGACCGAGCTGCACCGGAACGAACAGCGTCACGGTTGCCACCAGGCGCGGGAAACGGGGCATGGTGTCGACGAGGCGCAGATAGGCCTGGTCGCTTCCGTAAGCGTTCGCGGCGACGTTCACGCACTGCACGTCCCGGCGCGCGGCGACCAGCGCTGGGTAGGTCTCGGCGTAGTCGAGTCCCAGGCCCAGGGCGATCGACTCTCCGG
>JBKPMY010000259.1:0-6746 GCA_046732375.1 Myxococcota bacterium | reverse complement strand
ACCCGGCGCGCGCCAGCGGTGGACCGAGGCGCGCGAGCCCCTCGTGCGCCTCGTGGACGTAGGCCACGACCTCCGGGCGCGGGCTCATCCGGAGTGCCGCGTTTTCCGAGAGCAGGGGGCCGGCCGAGCACACTTGACCTGCCGTCCGACATGCCCGTAGGTTGCGCGCGCCTCGCGCCGGCTTACGTTGGCTGGCTCCCCGAGCAGCGGCGCCCCCGTGTCACACCCCACATGAGGGTCTACGTCCGCCGCCCGTCTCCACAGCTGGAGCCGGGCATCCCACCACCCTGGGGTTGCAGTTGAAGTGACGATAGGACTTTCCAACTCTATGCAGCAAAACCTCAACCCACAGCTCGACGGCGGCGACGAGGATTTCGCCTCCCTCTTCGAAGCCTCGCTCAAGGAGCGCGGCGGCGAAGGGATCTTGAAGGAAGGCGACCTGGTCAAGGGCACGGTCGTCCAGGTCACCAAGGACTACGCCGTCGTCGACATCGGCTACAAGTCCGAAGGCCAGATTCCCATCTCGGAGTTCACCAATCCGCGGGGCGAAGTCACCGTCAAGGACGGCGACCCCGTCGAGGTCCTCCTCGAGAGCCGTGAGAACGATACCGGCATGGTCGTCCTCTCCAAGGAGAAGGCCGACAAGATGCGCATCTGGGACGAGATCTCCGCGGCCTGCGAGCGCGACGAGATCGTCAAGGGCGTCATCGTTGGCCGGGTGAAGGGTGGCCTCAGCGTCGACATCGGCGTGAAGGCGTTCCTCCCCGGCAGCCAGGTGGATATCCGCCCGGTGCGCAACCTCGACCAGTACATCTCGAAGGAATTCGAGTTCAAGGTCATCAAGTTCAACAAGAAGCGCGGGAACATCGTCCTCTCCCGCCGCGTCCTCCTCGAGAAGCAGCGCGAGGAGCTCAAGAAGGAAACCCTCAAGAACCTCAAGGAGGGTGCGGTCCTGAAGGGCGTGGTGAAGAACCTCACCGACTACGGCGCCTTCATCGACCTCGGCGGCATCGACGGCCTGCTCCACATCACCGACATGTCCTGGGGCCGCATCGGTCACCCCTCGGAGATGTTCAACGTGGGCGATGAGGTCCGGGTCGTGGTCCTCAAGTTCGACCCCGCCCAGGAGCGCGTCAGCCTCGGCCTGAAGCAGATCCAGGAGGACCCCTGGCACCGCGCCGACGAGAAGTACCCGGTCGGCACCCGCGTGCGCGGCCGCGTGGTCAGCATCACCGACTACGGCGCGTTCGTGGAGATCGAGCAGGGCGTGGAGGGTCTGGTCCACGTCTCGGAGATGTCCTGGACCAAGCGCCTCAAGCATCCCTCGAAGGTGCTCGAGGTGGGCCAGGAGGTCGAGGCGGTGGTGCTGGACATCGATCCCAAGGCCAAGCGCATCGCGCTGGGCATGAAGCAGATCGAGGCCAACCCCTGGACGCTGCTCGAGGACAAGTACCCCATCGGGTCGATCATCAAGGGGCAGGTCCGCAACGTCACCGACTTCGGCATCTTCGTCGGCGTCGAGGAGGGCGTGGACGGCCTGGTCCACGTCTCGGACATCAGCTGGACCCAGCGGATCAAGCACCCCGGCGAGCTGTTCAAGAAGGGCGATGAAGTCGAGGCGATGGTGCTCAACATCGACGTGGAGAACGAGCGCTTCAGCCTCGGCATCAAGCAGCTCACCCAGGATCCCTGGGAGACCCTCAGCGAGCGGCTTCCCGTCGGCAGCAAGGTCAACGGGAAGGTCACCAAGGTCACCGACTTCGGTGCCTTCGTGGAGATCGAGCCCGGCATCGAGGGCCTGGTCCACGTCTCCGAGCTGAAGGACGAGCGGGTGGAGAATCCCCGCGACGTGGTCAGCGAGGGGCAGGAAGTGGCGGTGAAGATCATCGACATCAACACCCCAGACCGGAAGGTGGCGCTGTCGATGAAGGCGCTCCTGCACGAGGGCGAGGACGACTACCGCGAGTACCTGCGCAAGCAGGCCGAGGGGTCGAAGGCGCGCCTCGGCGACGTGATGGCGTCGAAGCTGCGACGCTGAGCCGCGGGTCTGCCCGAGGGCCACGGGGCCGGGTTCCTGCGAGGGGCCCGGCCCTTCGTGTTTCCTGCTCTCGAGGGGACACCGACAGGGCGGGTCATGGACTCGGTCGCGCCTGGACACCACCGGCCTGCGAGACCGTCGCCGCTCCAGCGATCCGCAGCGCCTTCCCAGCCGCGTGTCTGAACCGCTCCGGGCGAGCACACTCCGCCGAGGCTCGGCGTTCGCTGATCCCCTGGGGACAGCGCCGGAACCTCCAAGTGAAGTCCCGGAGGGTGGTTGCCCGCCCCGGGCTGGGCGCCCTCAACGCGCAGAGGCAATAGCAACAACTATCACTGAGGGCGAAATCAGCCTTCGACCATTCAGGTGCTTGGAGGAGAACAACTCTTACTTTGGGTGATAGTTCTTGCTGTAGCCTCTGAGCGTTCGACCCGTCACCCCCGCGGGGGCCTCTCGGAACAGAAAGCCGCCCTGGTTCGCGCGTCGGGCGACAGGTCGGACTTCGCTCCTGATCCTGTCCTGGGCCTACGGACGCGGTCCCGCGGACCGCACGAGGTCGCGCAGGCCGGAGAGCGGCGGCATGGCGGGCCGAGCCTCGGCCCGTCCGCGTCCTCCCTGGAGCGGGGCCCCCTCGCACCTCACGTCCAGCGGCGTTGCTTCTCACCGACCGCCGGGATTGCCCCGCGCCGCGCTACCGTCTTCAGGATGGAGCGGCTCCTTCCCGCGGTCTTCCTCTGCGCAGTGATGCTCGGCTGCGCGCCGGGACCGACGTCCCTCCGCTCCGACGCGTGGTTTCCCTCGAGCGACCCCAAGGCCAGCCGCCGGCCCCTGGACTGCTCGGACCTCCAGCCCCCTGCACCGGCCGGGAGCATCGGCGACCCGGTCGATCCCGGACGGGGGAGGGCGCTCCAGCAGCCCGCAGATCTGGGTGCGGGTCCGGTCCGCCTCGTCTGGAGATCCACGGTCGCCGGGGTTTCTCTCGAATGGGTCGGTCCGGCCGTCCTCGAGGCCCGCACGCTGTGGCTGCTCCGCACCGGGGATTCGGGCCGATGCGTCGTCGGCACGTGGACCACGGCCCAAGCCGGCTTCCAGGTGGTCCGGCACGCCTTCTGGAACGAGGGGAATCTGGAGATCGTTCTCCTCGGACTGGGACCGCCGCCCCGGCACGGCTGGATGGTGCTGATCACCGACGGGAAAACCCTCTGGTCCGGCCTGGACAGCACCAGCGGAAGGCCCGGGGCTCTGGTCGCCGAGCAGGCGGAGTTCAGGCAGGAAGCAGATCGGCTACGGCTCGTCGTGCTGGACGGGGGCCGCACCGCTGTCCTGGACTTCGACGGCCGTCAGTTCGCCAGTCGTCCCTGAGGTCCTACCCCTGCCCGGGCGCCGATCCGGTTGACCGGGGCGCCCCCCCGTGACAATCCATTCCATTGCCTTCATCTGGAGTGAACGCCCATGGCTCGTGACGTCGTCATCGTTGGTGCTGCCCGTACTCCCATCGGGAGCTTCCTGGGGACCCTGTCCTCGCTTACCGCGCCGCAGCTCGGCGCCATCGCCATCAAGGCCGCCCTGGAGCGTGCCGGCGTCGACCCGGGGAAGGTCGAGGAGGTCTGGATGGGCAACGTCCTCCAGGCCGGCCAGGGACAGGCTCCAGGCCGCCAGGCATCGATCGGGGCCGGGATTCCGGACACCGTTCCCACCAACACCCTGAACAAGATGTGCGGCTCGGGCCTGAAGACCGTCATCTCCGCCGCCCAGGCCATCGCCCTCGGTGACGCCGACGTCATCGTCGCCGGCGGCATGGAGTCGATGAGCAACGCCCCCTACCTCTCGCTCAACATGCGGAGCGGCGCCCGGATGGGGAACGTCGAGATGAAGGACCATATGATCCTCGACGGCCTCTGGGACGTGTACAACCAGCAGCACATGGGGATGTGCGCGGAGGCGTGCGCCGCGGACTTCAAGATCAGCCGCTCGGCGCAGGACGAGTTCGCGCTCGAGTCCACCAACCGCGCCATCCGCGCCCAGAAGGAAGGCCAGTTCAAGGCGGAGATCGTCCCGGTCCCGGTTCCCCAGAAGAAGGGCGACCCGGTGTTGGTCGCCGACGACGAGGGCCCCAAGAACGCCAGGCCGGACAAGATCGCGACCCTCAAGCCCGTCTTCAAGAAGGACGGCACCGTCACCGCCGCCAACGCCTCGTCGATCAACGACGGCGGCGCCGCGCTGGTGCTGATGTCCGCCGAGCGGGCGAAGGCCGAGGGGAAGACCGTTCTCGCCCGCATCACCGGCTACGCCACCGCCGCCCGCAAGCCGGTGGAGTTCACCATCGCCCCGGCCGACGCAATCAAGAAGCTCTTCGAGCGGACGAAGATCACCGCGAACGACGTGGACCTCTGGGAGATCAACGAGGCCTTCGCCGTGGTGGCCCTCGCCAACAACCAGATCCTCAAGCTCGACCCGAGCAAGGTGAACATCCGCGGCGGTGCGACCTCGCTCGGCCATCCCATCGGCGCCTCGGGCGCCCGGGTGCTGGTGACCCTGCTCCAGGCGTTGAAGGACACCGGGAAGAAGCGGGGCGTGGCCTCGCTCTGCATCGGTGGCGGCGAGGGCATCGCCCTGATGGTCGAGCGCTGACCCAGGAGGGGACATGAACAAGGTGGTGGCCAGTGCCGACGCCGCGGTGGCGGAGATCCCCGACGGCGCGACGGTGATGTCCGGCGGGTTCGGTCTGTGCGGAAACCCCGAGAACCTCATCGCCGCCCTGGCGAAGAAGGGCGTGAAGAACCTCACGCTCATCTCCAACAACTGCGGCACCAACGAGTACGGGCTGGGCGTGCTGCTCAAGGCGCGCCAGGTCCGGAAGATGGTCGCCTCCTACGTCGGCGAGAACAAGGAGTTCGAGCGCCAGCTCCTCGCCGGCGAGATCGACGTCGAGCTCAACCCCCAGGGAACCCTGGCCGAGCGGATCCGCGCCGCCGGCTGCGGCCTCGGCGGCTTCTTCACCCCGACCGGCGTGGGGACCAAGATCGCCGAGGGCAAGGAGACCCGGACCATCGACGGCAAGGAGTACGTCTTCGAGAAGCCGCTCCACGCCGACTACGCCATCATCCGCGCCTGGAAGGCGGACCGGTGGGGCAACTGCGTCTTCCACGAGACCGCCCGCAACTTCTCGCCCCTGATGGCCATGGCGGCGAAGACCACCATCGTCGAGTGCGAGCAGCTGGTCGAGGTCGGCGAGATCGACCCCGACGAGGTCCACACCCCCAGCATCTTCGTCCGGAAGGTGCTGAAGGGCCCCCGTTACGAGAAGTGGATCGAGAAGCGCACCGTGCGAAAGCGCGCCTGACCGGAGACTCCACCGAACATGGCCCTCACCCGCGAACAGGTCGCCCACCGCATCGCCCTCGAGCTGCAAGACGGCTGGTACGTCAACCTGGGCATCGGTCTTCCCACCCTCGTCGCCAACTACATTCCCGCCGGGATGGACATCCTCCTCCACTCGGAGAACGGACTTCTCGGCATCGGACCCTGGCCACTGGAGGGTGAGGAGGATCCCGACCTCATCAACGCCGGCAAGGAGACGGTCACCGCGGTGAAGGGTGCCTCCTTCTTCGACTCGGCCACCTCCTTCGGGATGATCCGCGGCGGTCACATCGACTTCGCCGTCCTCGGGGCGATGGAGGTCTCGGCCCAGGGGGACCTCGCCAACTGGATGATCCCCGGGAAGATGGTGAAGGGGATGGGCGGGGCGATGGACCTGGCGATCGGCGCCAAGCGGGTCTTCGTGGCCATGGAGCACGCCACCAAGGAAGGGAAGCCCAAGATCCTCGAGCGCTGCTCCCTCCCGATCACCGGACGGAAGTGCGTCCACCACATCGTGTCCGACCTCGCCTACATCGACGTCACCCCCGAGGGATTGCTCCTCCGCGAGGTGGCCCCAGGCGTGACACCGGAGCAGGTCCAGAAGGTCACCGAGCCGCGCCTCCGCATCTCGCCCGAGCTGCGGGAGATGCGCGTGTAGGTCAGGGCCGCTTCAGACGGACGCTCGTCGGGGGTCTCCAGCCTGCGATGGTCAAGGAGTCGGGGCCGCCGCAGTCGCTAGAGGGCGCCGTCGTTTGGTACGCTTGGCTGGACGGAAGGCACGTCCAGGATGTCCAGCGACAAGCCCAAGAGCGGACGCAGGGCGGACCGGCTCGAGCACGAGCTGCCGGTGGCCTACCGGACCGTCGACGGCTTCATCACCGACTGGGCGACGAACCTCTCCCGGGGAGGCATGTTCATCAACTCCCGGAACCCGCTCCCGGTGGGAACCACGGTCCGGATCATCCTCCAGCTCCCGGGGGCACCGGTGCCCTTCGAGGTTCGCGGGCGGGTGACCCGCGTCCAGGAGTTCGACAACCCCACGAACCAGGTGCCCGGGATGGGCGTCGAGTTCGTCGACGTGACCGACGAGCTGCGCGACCGCATCCAGCGCTTCGTCGAGCAGCTCCGTCGCGAGCTGCCGGAGACCGGCCGGATGCCCGGGCCGATCACCGGCGGCAAGCCACCGAACTGAGCTGGACGGCGCGGCCCTCCCCGGTCCCGCCCTGGAACGGCCGCTCGTGACCCGCCGGGCTCCCCCCACCAGACCCGCACCCGCCAGCACGTCGGAGGCGCCGCCGGTCGAGGTCGTGGTGGAGCGGCTCTCCGCGGAGGGAGAGGGTGTCGCCGCCTG